>JADZCS010000300.1 GCA_020851435.1 Gammaproteobacteria bacterium
CTGCGAGACAAGTGGATCGCGCACGTCCCCACCCTTGTGGTTTTGCCCGGGTCCCGCCCGGGTGACAGCTGTTCAGAGCTTCCCCGATGCGGTCCAGGAACACCGCCAGGGGAAGATCACATGAACCGCTACTTCGTCGCCGCCGCCGCTGCCCTCAGCCTGACCGCCGCCTTCGATGCCTCCGCCGCCAAGGTCATCCGCAACGTCGCCCCCACGATCTCCGGCACGCCCAGCACCACCGACGTGGTCGGCGTCCCCTACAGCTTCCAGCCGACCGCCACTGACCGTAACGGCGACGCGCTGGCCTTCTCGATCCAGAACAAGCCCAGCTGGGCCACCTTCTCGATCGCCACCGGCCTGCTGTCGGGCGTCCCGACCGCCGCCGGCACCTACGCCAACATCATCATCTCCGTCTCCGACGGCCGCCTCGCCAAGAGCCTGCCCGCCTACTCGATCGCCGTCGCCGCCCCGGCCGTCGTCAACAAGGCCCCCGCGATCGCCGGCACCCCGACCACCAGCGTCAACCAGGACAGCAGCTACGCCTTCCAGCCCAGCGCCTCCGACCCGGAAGGCCAGAGCCTGAGCTTCAGCGTGGCCAACAAGCCGGCCTGGGCGACCTTTGATGCGACCACCGGCAAGCTGTCCGGCACGCCCTCGGCCGCCGACGTCGGCACCTACGCCGCCATCACGATCTCGGTCTCCGACGGTGCCAACTCGGTGGCCCTGCCGGCCTACGCCCTGACCGTCAACCAGGCCGCCAACGGCCAGATCACGGTCGCCTGGACCGCCCCGCAGCAGAACACCGACGGCTCCGCCCTGACCGACCTCGCCGGCTACAAGATCTACTACGGCACGAGCCCCTCGGCCCTGACCCACGTCGTCACGGTCGGCACCAACGTCAGCAGCTACGTCGTGCAGAACCTCGCCGCCGGTACCTACTACGTCGCGATGACCTCGCTCAACGCGCAGGGTGTGGAATCCGCCCAGTCGACCGTCGCCTCGAAGGTGCTCTGAAACCCTGATCCCGATCGCAACAGTTCCTGGCCGCGGAATCCCCCCCTTCCCCCTCCTCGGCCCCTCAGCGCCCCGGCTCACGCCGGGGCGCTTTTTTTTGTGAGGCTCATACGCCTCCGCGCAGGAAGGGGTCAGCAGCGCAGCATCCCGTCGACGCAGGTGACGCACGATCCGCCGACGATGACCTTGCCTTCGGCACCGAACTCGACCGCGATGCGCCCCTGACGCCCGATGCACTGGCCCTGCGTGGCGGTGTAGGTCGAGCCGATGGCAGCCAGCAGCGCGCGCTCTCGAAGGAAGACAGCCACGCTGCCGTTCCCGCTTCCGCACACCGGATCCTCGTCGACGCCGCAGGACGGAGCGAACGAACGCACCTCGATGGCGGCGTCACCCGCTTCGTGCAGCGCGAACAGCGATATTCCCGTCACCCCGAGCCGCCGCTCGAAGGCCGCACATCGCGCGAAGTCGGGCTTCAGGGACAACAGCTGAGCCACGCTCGCCAGCTGCGCGACGACCCACACCGGCCCGACATTCACGATCGCCGGAGCGGCCTCGCGCAGGATGGCGTTGCCCAGCACCGACTCCAGTTCATTCAGTTCGTCGGGCTGCAGCGGTGTGATCGCTGCGGGCGGAAGCTCGAGTGCGAGACGACGATTAGCTCCTTCGCCCTGCACCGCAAGCCCGACGAGCCCCACGCCGCATTCCTGCACGAAGCGCCCATCGCGCGCCTTCACGCGTCCCGCCTCCAGCGCGGCATGCGCGCTGCCCAGCGTGGGGTGTCCCGCGAACGGCAGCTCGCTGAGCGGCGTGAAGATGCGGAGGCGATAGTCAGCGCCGCTCGCAGTCGGTGGCAGCAGGAACGTCGTCTCGGACAGGTTGGTCCAACGGGCGATGCTCTGCATGGCCGCCGTGTCGAGTCCCTCGGCGTCGAGCACGACCGCGACCGGGTTGCCGAGCAGCGGCGTGGACGTGAACACATCCACCACCTTGTAGTTTCTGGGTTTCAAGCTCGTCTCCAATGCAGGCTCGGTCGGAATACAAAAGCCCGCCAAAGACAGAGTCCTTGGCGGGCTTTATCGAGGCGCCTTGCGCGCAGGGATCTCAGTGCAGGCCGAGGTAATCCAGGATGCCCCTGGCGGCCTCGCGGCCCTCGTGCACCGCCGTCACCACCAGGTCCGAACCGCGCACCATGTCACCACCAGCGAACACCTTGGGATTCGTGGTCTGGAAGGGACGGCGCTGGTTGGCGGAGACGCGCACACGCCTGTTGCCATGCAGCAGCACGCCCGCTTCCTCCACCCACGCCGGTGCGCTCGCCAGGAACCCGAAGGCGACGATCACGGCGTCGGCCTCGATGAACTGCTCACTGCCCGGAATCACCTCAGGCACGCGACGGCCGCCCGGACCCTTGGGACCGAGTCGCGTCTCGACCACGCGCACGCCTTCGACGCGATCCTTGCCGACGATCTCGACGGGCTGGCGGTTGAACAGGAACGTACAGCCCTCTTCCTTGCTGTTCTTGTAGTCGCGCCGCGAGCCCGGCATGTTTTCCTCGTCGCGGCGGTAGGTGCAGGTCACGCTCTCGGCACCCTGGCGCAGCGCCGTGCGAATGCAGTCCATGCCGGTGTCGCCACCGCCCAGCACCACCACGCGCTTGCCGGCGAGATCCACGTATTCGCCCGGATCCTTCTCGAGGCCCAGCGCGCGATTGATGTTCGACACCAGGTACGGCAGCGCCTCGTGCACGCCCGGCAGGTCCTCGCCCGCGAAGCCGCCCTTCACGTACTCGTAGGTACCCATGCCCATGAACACCGCGTCGAATTCCTGGAGCAGCTGGGTGAACGGGATGTCGCGCCCGACGTCGACGCCAAGCCGGAACTCCACGCCCATGCCTTCCATGATCTCGCGGCGCGTCTCGACCACGTCCTTCTCGAGCTTGAACGCCGGGATGCCGAAGGTCAGCAGGCCGCCGATGCGTTCGTAGCGATCGAACACCACCGGCGTCACACCGTTGCGCGCCAGGATGTCGGCGCAGCCGAGGCCCGCGGGACCAGCGCCGATGATCGCCACGCGCTTGCCGGTGGGCGTCACGCCCGACAGGTCGGGCCTCCAGCCCTGTTTGAGCGCCTCGTCGGTGATGTATTTCTCGATCGAGCCGATCGTCACCGCGCCGAAGCCGTCGTTGAGCGTGCAGGCGCCCTCGCACAAGCGATCCTGCGGACAGATGCGCCCGCAGACTTCGGGCAGCGAGTTGGTCTTGTGCGAGAGTTCCGCCGCCTCGAACAGCTTGCCGTCGGCGATCAGCTGCAGCCAGTTCGGGATGTAGTTGTGCACCGGGCACTTCCACTCGCAGAACGGGTTGCCGCAACCGAGACAACGGCCCGCCTGCTCGGCGGCAGCCGGCGCCTCGAACTGCGCGTAGATCTCGCCGAAACCCGCGAGCCGCTCTGGTACCGGGAGCTTGTCCGGATCGCGGCGCGGAAAATCGAGGAACTGCAGGGTCTTGTCAGCCATCACATCGCTCCCTGCGAGGCGCTATGCCGCCGTCGCGTGTGCGCTCCGGGATTTGTTCCCGGGACCGCCGTGAATCCATCCATGGAGGCTACGGGCGCGCCGTCCATGGCGCGCACGTTCCCGGGAACAAATCCCGGAGCGCGCACGCAACTGTGTACAGCCGCGACCGAGCGCGGCGCGAAGACACGCCGCGTCACGCGCGCCTCGATCGCGCGGCAGGCGCCGACGTGAGGCCTCGGTATCGGTCCGGGTGTCATGCCCGGGATCGTGCCGGTAGTTGTGTGGGGACAGAGCGTCGCTCTGTCCCCACTCGACCGCGGCCCGCCCGAAGCCTCCAGGGATGGATTCACGGCGTTCCCGGGCATGACACCCGGACCGAGGCCGAGGCCGCCTCGCGAGCGATTACGCCGCACGACGGAGGTTCTCGATCAAGGTGTCGATCGCCGCCGCCTTGGGCTTCACGAGCCAGAACTTCGGCGCGAACACGCGGAAGTCGTTGAGGATCTCGGCGGCCCAGGCGCTGCCGGTCTCGCGCTGGTGCGCCTCGATGAGTCCGCGCAGGTGATGGAAGTGCGCTTCCATGCCCTCCGAGAGGATGCGGTGGATGTCGACGAGCTCGTGGTTGTAGCGGTCGACGAAGTCGCGATCCTGGTCGTAGACGTAGGCGAAGCCGCCGGTGAAGCCGGCGCCGAAGTTCACTCCGGTACGGCCGAGCACCGCCACCACGCCGCCGGTCATGTACTCGCAGCAGTGGTCGCCGGCGCCCTCGACGACGGCGATCGCGCCCGAGTTGCGCACCGCGAAGCGCTCGCCAGCCGTGCCGGCCGCGAACAGCTCGCCGCCGGTGGCGCCGTACAGGCAGGTGTTGCCCATGATCGGCGTTTCGCGCGCCACGAAGGCCGCGCCGCGCGGCGGCGCCAGCACGATCTTGCCAGCCGCCATGCCCTTGCCGACGTAGTCGTTGGCATCGCCCTCGAGGTACAGGTGCAGGCCGCCGGCGTTCCACACGCCGAGGCTCTGGCCGGCGGAACCGCGCAGCCGCACCTTGAGCGGCGAGTCGACCATGCCGTAGTTGCCGTGACGCCTCGCGATCTCGCCCGAGATGCGCGCGCCGATCGAGCGGTTCCAGTTCTTGACCGCGTAGTCGAACGAGCCGCCGGAACGCGACTCGATGGCCGGCAACATGTCGCGGACCATCTGCTCAGCCAGCTCGCCCTTGTCGAAGGGAGCGTTGCGCGGGTCGATGCACAGATGCGGCTTGTCGTCGGCAAGGCCCGCGGTCGACAGGATCGGGCTCAGGTCGAGCTTGCGCTGCTTGTCGGTCTCGCCCTCGGCGATGTACATGAGCTCGGTGCGGCCGATCAGCTCGGCCATGCTGCGCACGCCGATCGAAGCCATCAGCTCGCGACACTCCATGGCCACGAAGCGGAAGTAGTTGATGACCATCTCGGGCAGGCCGATGAAGTACTTCGTACGCAGCACCTTGTGCTGGGTCGCCACGCCGGTGGCGCAGTTGTTGAGGTGGCAGATGCGCAGGTACTTGCAGCCGAGCGCCACCATCGGCGCGGTGCCGAAGCCGAAGCTCTCGGCGCCGATGATCGCGGCCTTGATCACGTCGAGGCCGGTCTTGAGGCCGCCGTCGGCCTGCAGGCGCACGCGCTGGCGCATGTCGTTGATGCGCAGCGTCTGGTGCGTCTCGGCGAGGCCGAGTTCCCAGGGCGTGCCGGCATACTTGATCGAGCTGATCGGCGAGGCGCCCGTGCCGCCGTCGTGGCCGGAGATGGTGATGAGGTCGGCGTAGGCCTTGGCCACGCCCGCCGCGACGGTGCCGACGCCCGGCTCCGCGACCAGCTTGACCGAGACGAGCGCCGACGGGTTGACCTGCTTGAGGTCGAAGATCAGCTGCGCGAGGTCTTCGATGGAGTAGATGTCGTGGTGCGGCGGCGGCGAGATCAGGCCCACACCCGGCTTGGCGAAGCGCAGCCGCGCGATCATCTCGTTGACCTTGTGGCCGGGCAGCTGGCCGCCCTCGCCGGGCTTGGCGCCCTGCGAAACCTTGATCTGCAGCACTTCCGCGCTGACCAGGTATTCCGGTGTCACGCCGAAGCGGCCGGAGGCGATCTGCTTGATCTTGGAGTTGCGTTCGGTGCCGTAGCGCTCCGGGTCTTCGCCGCCTTCGCCGGAATTCGAGCGCGCGCCGAGGCGGTTCATCGCGATCGCGAGCGCCTCGTGCGCCTCGGGCGACAGCGCACCGAGCGACATGCCGGCGCTGTCGAAGCGCTTCATGATCTCCTCGACCGATTCGACCTCCTCGAGCGGGATCGCCTTGGCATCGGCCTTGAGGTGGAACAGGTCGCGCAGGCAGGACACCGGCCGGCCGTTGACCAGCCCGGCGTACTGGCGATAGGTGTCGTAGCTACCGGACATCACCGCCGCCTGCAGCGTGGCGATCACGTCCGGGTTGTACATGTGGTACTCGCCGCCGTGCACGTACTTGTGCAGGCCGCCCTGCTCGAGCACGTCGACCGGGTTCCAGGCGCGCTCCGCGAGGTACTGCTGGTCGCGCTCGAGGTCCGAGAAGTCGGCGCCCTGGATGCGGCTGGTCGTGCCCGAGAAGCACTGGTTCACGACTTCGTCGGCGAGGCCGACGATCTCGAACAGCTGCGAGCCGCGATAGCTGCTCACGGTCGAGATGCCCATCTTCGACATGATCTTGAACAGGCCCTTGCGCAGGCCGCGGCGATAGCTGCGGCCGAGCTCGGTGCGGGTCGCGGCGTCCATCCTGACCGCGCCCTTCTTGAGCATGTCGAACAGGGTCTGGTAGGCGATGTACGGGTACACGGCCGTCGCGCCATAGCCGACCAGGCAGGCGAAGTGATGCGAATCGCGCGCCGTGCCGGTCTCGACCAGGATGTTGCACTTGCAGCGCAGCCCGGTCTTCACGAGGCGGTGATGGACGGCGCCGGTCGCGAGCAGCGCGTGCACCGGCAGCCGTCCCTTGACGAGGTAACGGTCGGACAGCAGCACGATCATCTTGCCCGAGCGCACGGCCTGCTCGGCCTGGTCGCAGAGCCGGCGGATCGCGGTGGCCAGGCCTTCGGCCGGGTCGTACTGCAGGTCGACGAACTCGTGCGAGACGGCCAGGTCCTTCATGCCGAGGATCTGCCGCAGCTTGCGCTGCGACAGCACCGGCGAGTTCAGCACGATCTGGCGCGCGCTCTCCGGCGAGGGCACGAACACGTTGCCCTCGGGCGCGATCGAGGTCTGCAGCGACATCACGATCGACTCGCGCAGCGGGTCGATCGGCGGATTGGTGACCTGCGCGAACTCCTGGCGGAAGTAGTCGTACAGCGAGCGCGCCTTGCTCGAGAGCACGGGCATGGGCGTGTCGTCGCCCATCGAGCCCACGGCCTCGCTCTCGTCCTCGGCCAGCACGCGGATGATCTCGTCGCGCTCCTCGGCAGTGATGTTGAACATCTTCTGGTAGAGCGCGAGGGTGTTCTTGTCCATCGGCTCGGCCGCGAGCCGCGGGTCGACGAGCTGCGACTCGAGGTAGCGCACGCCCTTCTTGAGCCAGGTCTTGTAGGGCTGGCGGCTCTTGAGGATGTCGTCGATGCGCCGCGTGTCGAGCAGTTCGCCGGTCTGCAGGTCCAGTGCCAGCATCTCGCCGGGCGCCATGCGGCCCTTGCGCAGCGCGTCTTCCGGCGCGTAGTCCCAAACGCCGGTCTCGGAGGCGATCGTCAGGTGACGGTCGCGCGTGATGACCCAGCGCGCGGGACGCAGGCCGTTGCGGTCGAGCACGCACACGGCATAGCGGCCGTCGGTCGTGACGATGCCCGCGGGCCCGTCCCAGGGCTCCATCTGCGTCGAGTGATATTCGTAGAATGCGCGCAGGTCGGGATCGACCGAGTCGACGTTCTGCCAGGCCGGCGGCACCAGCACGCGCATCGCGTGCATGACGTCGAGGCCGCCCATGAGCAGCACCTCGAGCATGTTGTCGAGGCTCTGCGAATCGGAGCCGTTCAGCGACACCAGCGGCTGGATGTCCGAGAGGTCGGGCAGCAGCGGCGAACGGAACAGCGGGCCGCGCGCCACGGCCCAGCTGCGGTTGCCCTGGATCGTGTTGATCTCGCCGTTGTGGGCGAGGAAGCGGTACGGGTGCGCGAGGCGCCACTGCGGCAGCGTGTTCGTGGAGAAGCGCTGGTGGAACACGGCGACCGAGGTCTCGAGCCGCGGGTCCTCGAGGTCCGGGTAGAACTTCGGCAGGAACGCCGGCATCACCATGCCCTTGTAGACCAGGGTCGAGGCCGACAGGGAGGGCATGTAGAAGCTCGGGTCCTTGCCCTCGAGCGCCTTTTCGGTGCGGCGACGGGCCAGGAACAGGCGGCGGTTGAACGTGGCCTCGTCGATCTCGTCGACGCAGTTCACGAACACCATCTCCATGTTCGGCAGCGTCTTGAGCGCTTCCTCGCCGCAGGCCTCCGGTCGCGTCGGCACCAGGCGCCAGCCGGCAGGCTCGAGGCCTTCGCGCTTGAGCTGTGCCTCGAGGATCGACCTGGCCTTGCCCGCCTCCTCGTCGAAGCGCGACAGGAAGGCGATGCCCGCCGCGAAACGCTCGCGCAGCTCGATGCCCGAAGCGGCGGCGACGGCGCGCAGGAAGCCCTCGGGCTTCTTGATGAGCAGGCCGCAACCGTCGCCGGTCTTGCCGTCGGCGGCGACCGCGCCGCGGTGGGTCAGGCGCGAGAGGGAGCTGATCGCGGTCTTGACCAGCCAGTGGCTGGGCTGGTCGTCCAGGTTGGCAATCAGGCCGAAACCGCAGCTGTCGCGCTCGTACTCTTCGCGATAGAGACCGGTGTCTCCGGACGTTCCGGCAAGGGGGCTGCGGCTCATACGGGGACTCCCTGGAGCGCTTTGCGCGCTGCAAGATGATACCGATTGGAGCGCCACGGTCAATGTTGCGGCGCAGCATCCATGCTGCGTCGCACCATTTCGGACGCCAACACCCCCCCTGCGGTATCGTTACAAGGAGCCGTGACACGCTCGTGATCGCCGGCCGCGCCCGGGAGACCCTCATGATCGACTCGACCCTTGAACGCCTGCGCAGCACCTTCGAATCGGGCCGCACGCGCGACGCCGCCTGGCGCCGCAGCCAGCTCGACGCCCTCGCGAGGCTCGCCGCCGAGAACGAGGCGGAGATCGCCGAGGCGGTGGCCGCCGACCTCGGCAAGTGCGCCTTCGAGGCCTACGTTTCGGAAGGCGGCTTCATCGCCCACGAGGCGCGCCTCGCCGCCAGCAAGCTGCGTACCTGGATGAAGCCGCGCAAGGTGTCGACGCCGATGGTGGCGCAGCCAGGCACGAGCCACATCGTGCCGGAGCCGCGCGGCGTGGTGCTGATCATCGGCGCCTGGAACTACCCGCTGCAGCTCACGCTCGCGCCGCTGGCTGGCGCCATCGCGGCCGGCAACTGCGCCGTGCTGAAGCCATCCGAGCTCGCCCCCGCCAGCTCGCGCCTGACCGCAAGCCTCGTGGCCCGCTACCTGGACCCCGATGCGTTCGCCGTGGTGGAAGGCGGCGTCGAGGAAACCAGCGCATTGCTGGAGCAGCGCTTCGACCACATCCTCTACACCGGCGGCGAACGCGTCGCGCGCATCGTCATGACCGCGGCGGCGAAGCACCTCACGCCGGTGGCGCTGGAACTGGGCGGCAAGAGCCCCTGCATCGTGCTAGCCGACGCGGACATCGAGGTGACCGCTGCGCGCATCGTCTGGGGCCGGTTCGTCAACGCCGGCCAGACCTGCGTCGCGCCCGACTACGTGCTGGCCGACAGGCGCATCCTGCCGGCGCTGCAGGACGCGCTGGTCCGCAAGATCCGCGAGTTCTATGGCGAGGACCCTCGCAAGAGCGCTGACTACGGCCGCATCGTCAATGCGCGCCACGTCGAGCGCCTGACAGGCCTGCTCAAGGGACAGAACGTCGTCCACGGCGGCAAGGCGGTACTGACGGACAGGTATCTCGCCCCGACGCTGGTGCTGGACCCGGCGCCCGACTCGCCGCTGATGCAGGAAGAGATCTTCGGACCCATCCTGCCGCTGATCGCAGTGGACGATCTCGAGGCGGCGATCCGCTTCATCGCACCGAGGCCCAGGCCGCTCGCGCTGTACCTGTTCTCGCGCGACCGCCGTGCCGAGACGCGCGTGCTGGGCGCGCTGCCCGCGGGTAACGTGTGCATCAACGACACGGTGCTGTTCTACGTCGTGCCCGACCTGCCCTTCGGCGGCGTGGGCACCAGCGGCATGGGCCGCTACCACGGCTGGTTCGGCTTCGAGACCTACAGCCACATGAAGGCAGTGCTGCGGCGCTCGTTCATGGTCGACCCGGACCTGCGCTATCCGCCCTACAAGGCGCGCAAACTCAAGCTCATGAAGCTGCTGGGCTGAGCGGCCTGCTCAGGGACTGACCACAGCGCAGGCATCGCCGGCAGCCTTGAGCTTTGCGCAGGCGGCGCGCGCCTGCGCCAGGTCCAGCGGGCCCGCCTGCAGGCGCCACAACGTGACGCCGTTTCGCTTGATGGATTCGACGCGGGGCGTCAGCGACCCGAGCGTGGCGGCATGCTTCGTCTTCAGGGTCGACCACACTCGGCGAGCTACCGACTCGCCACCGGAAAACGCGCCCAGCTGGATGCGGTAGTTGCCAGCGGTTCCCGCGAGAGCGGCGAGCGTTCCCGAAGGTCCGCGCTGGACACCTGGCGCGGGCGTGGTCACGGCGGCAGGTGGCACGAGCTCGGCAGGCGCAGGCTCCGCCTCGAGCGGCGGCGGCGGCAGCGGTGGCACTTCGCTTTCGTCCGTCTCCTCGGCGCCGGTCGGCGTGTGCGCGAGCACGAAGTCGCTGATCCTGGCGCGCGCATCGGCCGCGTGTGCGCCATCGGGATGGCCGCCGAGATACACCTGGTAGGCCTCCGGGGTGTTCAGGCGAATCGCGCGCTGCCACTCGCGCTCGTCGACGAGCGCACTGACGCGCGCCTGCGCGTCCTTGCCATGCAGCCCTTGCGGATAGTCGTCGAGATACTGCTGGTAGGCCGCGATCGTATCGGCGCGCTGCGCCTTGCCCCAGTCGGCTTCCTGCCGGCTGCAGCCAGCCAGCAACACCACGATGAACAGCGATGAGAACAGTGAATAGCGCCGCAGGCTCATAGTGTCTCGCCCCAAGTCCGGGCATTATGGCAGCGACCATGAACGACATGGACGCCTTCATCGCAATCGAGCAGGGACCACACGGTGCCCGCGCGCTTGCCTATGACGCCGGCGGCCGGCGCCTCGGCGAGGCCTTTTCCTCGCTCGGCCCGCGCTGCAATGCGCTCGGCCACGTGGAGTACGACGCCGAGGACCTGCTGGACGCCGTTCGGGTCGTTGTCGACTCACTCGCCCGCCAGGTAGCCGCGGACCGTTGGGCCGCATGCGGCCTGGTCACCGAAGGAGCGGCCGTCGCCTGCTGGGACGAGACCAGCGACTCGACACTGGCGCCGGTCATCGCGGCAGGCGACCGGCGAGCCGGCAGCGCTCCCTCACCGCAACTGCGCGCCGCGATGCGGCGCATCTCGGGCCAGCCGTGCTCCGGGAACCTCGGCGGAAGCCGCATGCGCTGGTGGCTGGACCATTCCGCCCCGGTGCGGACCTCGGCCGCGGCGGGCCACGCGGTGCTGGGGCCGCTGTCGAGCTTCCTGCTGCATCGCCTGCTGGACGAGCACCCGCGCCTGACCGACGGGGCCAGCGCAGCCTGCCTCGACCTTTGCGCACCGGGCAAGCCCGGCTGGTGCGACGAACTGCTGGCGCTGTTCGGCCTGCCGCAGGCATTCCTGCCGACGATCGTGCCGACCGCCACCGCGTACGGTCACCTGAACGTGGGCGGCAGGCGCGTGCCGATGCAGGCGTCCACCGTCGCCGGGTCAGCAGCGCCATTCGCCGACGGACTTCCCGATCCGCGCCACGTCTTCATCCAGCTCGACGCGGTCACGACCATCCTCCAGCCCAGCGGCATGCCGGTCATCGCCGCGCCGCTCGCGACGACCCTGCTGGGCGACTTCGGTGGCCTTTCGCATTACGCGCTGGAAGGCAGGATGGAAGGCGTCGGCAACGCCATCGATGCGCTGGCCATGCAGCATGGCGCCGAACCGGATCGCCTGCTGCTGTCGCTGGAAGGCGCGCCGCTTCCAGGCGTCGATGCGCCGTTCCATCTCGGTGATCTCGGCTCGGGCCTGTGGCAGGCGGAGCTTCCGGAAAGGCTCGAGGGACAGGGCGGCCTGCGCGAGCAGCTCGCCGCGACACTGGAGGCTGCAGCCTTCGTGCTGCGCACACACCTCGACGAGATGCATCAGCACCTGCCGGCGCCGGTGCTGATCGTGGCCGAGGGCAGGCTGGCCGCGAACCGCTGGATGTGCCGCCTGCTGGCGACGCTCGCCGGCGTGCCGGTACAGCGCTCCAGCGGCAACGATGCCGCGGCAAGGGGCCTCGCCTGGATCGTCGCCGGTCAGCCCGCCGCCTGGGCACGCGCCGATGTCGAGATGATCGCGCCCGAGCCGCGCGAAGCGACGCTGGCGCGCTACCTGCACTGGCTGTCGCTGATGCCGCCGCCGCGCGGCGACTGAGGCGCGGTCAGTCCTTCTCGAGTTCGGCCACGAGCGTGCGGTCGATCCAGTTGCAGCCCAGCGGAGTCTCGACGTAGCCGCAGTGCCCGCCGTAGCGCGTGAGGCTGATCGACAGCGCCGGCACGCGACCCATGTGCTTGAGGTCGCCGGCGAGGATGATCGGGTCGTCGAAGGCCGTGATGATGCGGCTCGGCGTCTCGAGCGTGCCGAGCGCCTGACCCGTGATCGCATAGCCGCCCAGATAGGTCTCGAGATCGGGGAAGTCGGCGTAGCGCCGGACCAGCACGTCGGTCATCTCCATCAGGGAGCGCGACGCCAGCAGGTCGTCGAAGCGGTAGTGGTGCGGCCAGGCCGCCTGCTTGAGGCGCAGCGACCGCTTCCACTTGTATATGAAGTACTCGCGGTACAGGGCCGGGCCGTTCTCGAGCACGTTCATGGAAATGCGCGGATCGAGCACCGGGCACACCGACACGATGCGCCTGAGCCTCAGGCCCGCCGCGGCCGCGCGCGCGCCCACGCGCAGCGCGAAATTCCCGCCCAGCGAAAAGCCCGCGAGCGCCAGCCGCGCATCCGGGCGCAGCTGCTGCATGCGCGCGACGGCACCGACCACTTCGGCGATGCGGCAGGAATGGAACAGGTCGACATTGAGGTCGTGCGTATCGCCGTGATCGCGCAGGTTGAGCCTCAGTACGTCCCAGCCGCGGTCGTACAGCGATCCCGCGAGCGACAGGATGTACAGCGAATCGGCGCTGCCTTCCCAGCCGTGCAGCAGGATCGCCACGTCCCGCGACGCACCCAGTCCCGGCGCCCGTGACGAAAACTGCCCCAGCAGGCGTACGCCGTCACCGCAGTCGATGATCTCCGGGCGCGAGGCAGCCAGCATGGCCGCGACGCGCCGGCGCATCGCCGGGCGCCGCAGCGGCGCGCTGGCGAGGATCGACTGGATGTGGGGACTTCTGAGCCATCGCGGAGGCGAGAAATCTAGCGGTTCGGCGCCGGTCGCCGACATGAGGTCCCTCACCTCGGCACCACCGTGATCTCCAGCCGGTTGTTGGCCGCGGCCGCCTCGTTCCAGCGACCCGCGGTCGACTGGGTGCCGGGATAGGCCATGTCGTCGTGATCGTTGCCGCGCGCAACGGCGAGCTGCATGCGGCCGCCGGTGCGATTGGATACGGTTGCGGCCAGGTTGACGAACGCAAGCGGCGCCCGCTCGGTACTACCCTGCGGATCGCTGGCCGGATTGCCGACTAGGTCGCACTTCGCGACCGGCGTCGCATCGGCTGCCAGTTCGTAGTCGCCGTCCTCGCCCGCGAGGCAGAACTGGCCGGCAAAGACTTCAGCGCGGACCGTGCCGCGGAATCCCGCGCGTTCCAGCTGGGCGACCATCGCGCGCAGCGCGTCGAGCCGCGGACCTGTCAGCCAGGCCTCGCCAAAGGGCACGCGAAGCACCTGCGGACGCGGCACCTCGCGCGACGGCAGGGCCTGCGGCGCTGGCTGGACCGGCGCCGACTGCATGGCGGCTGCCGCCGCGGAAGCCTTCCTGACTTCCGCGAGCGTCGCGCGCAGTGCGGCCGACTCGACCTCCAGCCGGGCTCGCGCAGCATCCACCTCACGCGCGGTCTCCAGCGACGTGGAGTACTGCAGCGCCACCACGCCCAGCGCCAGCAGGGCGGCCAGCGTCGCAAGCACCCAGGGCCAGCGCCTCGGGGCTGGCGGGGGTGGCGGCGGGGTCGGCGGCTCTGCCGAGGCCTCGGGTTCGCGATGCCGGAGCTCGCTGAACACACGGTGCGCATGCGAATCGAGCGCCGCGACCATGAAGCGCCGCAGCTCGATGCTCTGCTCCTTGAGCAGCGCCTCGACCAGCTGCCGGATGCGCGCCTCCGATGCGAGACCGCCCGGGGCTTCCGCTGGGGTCTCGCCGGTCTCCGCCACCGGCTCCGCGAGGCCTGGCGCCGCCGTCACGCCGGGTTCCTCGACGGGCTGCAGCGCCGACGGCGCGCCATCTCGCCGGTCGGGAAGCAGGTTCAGCTGGTAGAGCACCTTGGTGACGTCGATCGGCTTGACGGTCTTGGGCAGCACGCCCATCGCGCCGATGGCCCTGGCCTGGCCCGCGTAGAGTTCGCCTTCCTGCGAGGTGTACATCATCACCGGGATGCCGGCGGTGTCCGGATTGGCCTTCATCGCCTGAACGGCCTCGAGGCCGTTCATGCCGGGCATCATGTGGTCCATGAAGACCACGTCGGGGCGCTGGGACCGCAGGTAGTCGAGGGCTGCCTCGGCCGAGTCGGCGGTATCGACCTCGATACCGTACTTCTCGAGCATCCTGCTCAACACGACCCGAGCGGACTTGGAGTCGTCCACGACCAGCGCGCGCTTTGCCGCCATGTGCCGTCCCTGCCTGAAGTAATCAGAGTGTATCGCAAGGCTCACTTGTTGCCGCAAGCAAACGGGGTATCGTTGGAAGAATGAACACCCCTTCCACCACCGCCGGCGCCGCCACGCCGCCCGCCCGGCACCACGTCACCGACCGCTACTGGCCCGTCCTGGTCCTCTCCAGCCTCTACATGGCGCTGGGCGCCATGCTGCGCCTCGCGCTGTGGTGGAAATTCGGCCAGGCTGCCGACATCGGCCCCGGCCGACTGCCGCAGATCCTCGCGTCGGGCGTCGCGGCCGACCTCGTCGAGTGCCTGTACCTGTTCGCGCCGCTGACGATCTACATCTTCGCGGTGCCCGACCGCTGGTATCGCACGAAGTGGAACCGCCGCCTGCTCGCGGCGGGCACGGCGGTCACCATCTTCATCGCGCTGTACCTCTCGGTGATGGAGTACTACTTCTTCGAGGAATTCGACGCGCGCTTCAACCTGGTCGCCGTCGACTACCTCATGTACCCGACCGAGGTGATCGGCGACATCCGCGACGAGTACCCGGTTGCGACCATGTTCGCGCTGGCGGTTGCCGTCACGGCGGCGCTGCTGTGGCTGGGGCGCGCGCACCTGCGCGCAGGCTACTCACGCCCGGCTCGCTTCCGCGAGCGGCTGCCGCCCGCCGCTGCCCACCTGCTGCTGCTCGGCGCTGCGATCGCCTGGTTCCCCACGGACATGCTGGCCTTTTCGCGCAACCGGGTGATCAACGAGATCGCCGCGAACGGTCCCAGCAGCTTTTTCCGCGCCCTGCACACGAACGAGATCGACTACCACGCCTATTACCGCACGAGCGATTCCAGCGCGGCCTTCAGGACGCTGACCGGCTTCCTCGGTTCCCGTGGCGAGGGCGAGTTCACGCGCCTGGCGGAGGGCCGGCTCGACCGCCGCATCGCGCCGCGCGCGGAAGGCCTTGGCAAGCTCAACGTCGTGGTGGTCGTCGGCGAGTCCTTCGGCGCGGAGTTTTCGCGCCTGCACGGCTCGGCCCAGGACCTCACGCCGGAATTCGACGCCATTGCCCGGCAGGGCATCTGGTTCTCGAACACCTATGCCTCCGGCACGCGCACGGTGCGCGGCCTCGAGGCAATCACGGCCAGCTTCCCGCCGATCCCGAGCGTGTCGATCCTGCGCAGGCCCAACAACGAGCACATCGCGAGCTGGGGCCAGATCATGGACGAGGCCGGCTACCAGTCCAGCTTCCTGTACGGCGGCTACGGCTACTTCGACAACATGACCTACTTCTACGAGCACAACGGCTTCGAGGTGCTCGACCGCAACCAGATCGACAAGATCCGCTTCGAGAACATCTGGGGCGTCAGCGACGAGGACCTGTTCGACCGGGCCCTCGAGCATTTCGACGAACGTCATGCGGCGGGCAAGCCGTTCTTCTCGATGATCATGACGACCTCGAACCACAAGCCGTTCACCTTCCGCGCCGGCGTGCCGGGCGTTCCCGAACGCGGCGGCGGCCGCAGCGCCGGCGTGCGCTACGCCGACTTCGCGCTGGGCGAGTTCATCCGGGATGCGCGCCAGCACCCGTGGTTCGACGACACGGTGTTCGTGATCGTCGCCGACCACGGCGCGCGCGTGTACGGCAAGCAGGAAATCCCGCTCAAGACCTACGAGATCCCGTTTGCCATCTATTCGCCGAAACACCTCGCGCCGAGTCGCGTCGATACGCTGACGACGCAGATCGACATCGCGCCGACGGTGCTCGGCCTGCTCGGATTCGGCTACACGGCGCCCTTCTTCGGCCGCGACGTGCTGGGCCATCCGGACTCCGATGCGGTCGCGCTGTTCTCGCACAACCACGACGTCGCGATCTATCGCGACGGCCAGCTGGTGGTGTTCGGGCTGGGCAAGGGCACGAAGTCCTTCAGCTACGACCGCGGCAAGGACCGCTACACCCCGGTCAAGGCCGACCCGGCCCTGGCCGACCTCGGCGTGGCGTACTACCAGGTCGCCTACGAGCTGTTCAGGAAGCACCTCTACGAGTAACACGAGGCTTCCACTCACGGTCGCAGCGGCGCTGATCGCCGCAGGCGCGACGCTCGCGGCCACGCAGGCGCTTGCGGCCCCGCGGGTGTCGGCGAGCGCCGCGACGCTTCGCTATCAGGACTTCGCAGCCGAAGGCCTGGCGATTTCCATCGACCTTCCCGCGCGTGCGCCGGCCAGGCTCAGGGTCCGGGCCGACAGCGTCAGCTCTCCGGCACTCCCCTCGCGGCTCGCGAAACTGCAACTGGAGTGCGCGCAGGTGGAATCCACTGCGGAAGAGCTGAGTTGCCGGGGCGGCAGCCTCGCGGGCGAGCTGGCGACCTTGGGCCGGCAGCAACTTGCGATCGACGCCAGCTGGGCTGCCCAGGCCGACCGCCTTCAGGCCCGGATATCCAACGCCTCCGTCGCGGGCGGCAGGCTTGCGCTCGACCTGACGGTGTCGCGGCCGTTGGCCGCGGCCCCGGATTGGCACGCGGCCATGCAGCTTTCCGGCGCGGATCTTGAGGCGCTCCTGGCGCTGGGCGGGCTGTCGACGTCACTGCCGCAAGGCATGACGATGGCCGGGCGCATGTCCGGCAAGGCGACGATCTCCGGCCTGGGCAGCGAACCCACGGGACTCACGCTCGACGTGAAGGGCGAGGCCCTGGGTTTTGCCTCGAGCGATGGCACTGCCGCCGCCGAGACACTTGCCCCCCATGTCCGCATGACCGCTCGACGCGAGCGGCCGGCCAGGGACTGGAGCTTCGACGGCCGGCTCGAGCTGGGTTCCGGCCAGGTCTACTTCGAGCCCGTGTTCCTGGACTTCGGCGCCCACTCACTGACTGCCCAGGCCCGGGGCGCGGCGACCGCGGATGGCCGGCACATCCGTCTCGACGCCTTCGAGCTTCGGCACGACGCGGTGTTCTCGGCATCGGGCTCGGCAGCCATCGAGCCACAGGCCGAAGTTCCGCTGCGCAGCCTGCGCCTCGCGCTCGGGACTTTCAGCCTGGCGACCGCCGTGCCGGCCTACCTGCAGCCGGTGCTCGTCGGCACGCCTTTCAAGGACCTGGCCGGCGAAGGCAGCGTCAGCGGCAGGATCGACGTCGACGACGGCAAGCCATCGCGCGTCGAGCTCGACCTGGCCGGCATCAGCCTCGACAGCCCGGCGAGCGCGCTCGGCATCGCCGGGCTCGGCGGGCGCCTGCGGTGGTATGACGAGGAACGCCGGCTGGCGCTTGCGAACGGCCAGGCGGATGTCGAATTCGGCTCGGAGATGCGCTTCGACTCGGCGCGCCTGTGGGGTGTCCCGATCGGCGCCGCCCGGCTGGCCTTCGCGACCTCGGGACCGAACTTCCGCCTCACCGAGCCGGCGTTCCTGCCCGTGTTCGACGGCGGCCTGGCGGTCGACACGCTGCGCGTGCGCCAGGCAGGGCTGCCCGGGATGTACGTGCGGCTGGATGCCGCGATCAGGCCGATCAACATCGCGGCGATCGGCCGCGCGCTGGGCTGGCCCGAGTTCGGCGGCACCCTGTCGGGCAGCATCCCGAAGCTGACCCTGGAGGATGGCCTCGTGACGCTGGGCGGCAACCTCGAGGCCCAGGTCTTCGACGGCCGCGTGACGGTTCGCAACCTCAGGCTCAAGGAGCCTTTGGGGCAGTTCCCGCAGATGTTCGCCGACATCGACGTCGACGCACTGGACCTCGAGCAGATCACCAGCGCCTTCGAGTTCGGCCGCATCACGGGGCGGCTGTCGGGCAAGGTGGCGGGACTGCAGACCTTCGCCTGGCAACCGCTGGCCTTCGACGGCAGGCTCTATTCGACGCCGGGCGACCGCACGAAGCGCAGGATCAGCCAGCGCGCGGTGGCGAACCTGTCGAGCATCGGCGGCGGCAGCGGCGGCGGCGTCGCCGCTGCGCTGCAGGGCGGCTTCCTGCAGTTCTTCGAGGAATTCAACTACAAGCAGCTCGGCATCAGCTGCCGCCTGCGCAACGACGTCTGCACGGTCGACGGCATCGCGCCGGCCCGCTACGGCTACTACATCGTCGAGGGCTCGGGCGTTCCCCGCATCGACGTGATCGGCAGCCAGCGTCGCGTGGCCTGGACACGCCTGCTGCGGCAACTCGTGGCCGTCACCACCTCGGGCGGCGCGGTCGTCAAGTAGGCAGCAAGCGGCTTGACGCGGGCTGCCGCCTGAGCAAGTGTGCCGGACAGGACTTCAGGAGGCGTTCAGCGTCCGTGCCGGATGCTGTCGCCCATGACCATGCCCAAGGAGGCACGATGAGCCGCTGGATATCGACCGCACTGGCCGCCACGGCGCTGACCCTCAGCGCCTGCGTCACCATCAACGTGTACTTCCCCGCCGCCGAGGCCGAGAAGGCCGCCGACCGGATCATCGAGGACGTCTGGGGCAAGGACGGCAAGCCCGCCCCGGCCCCGCAGTCTCGCACCCCGGCCAGCGACCGCGCCCAGGAGGTGCTGGTGGCCGTGGTCCGCGGCACGCTCGACTTCCTGGTGCCGGCCGCGAATGCCCAGGCCGACCTGAACGTGTCCACGCCCGCGGTGCGCACCCTCACGGGCGCGATGGAGACCCGCCACTCCCAGCTCGAGAAGTACTACGACTCGGGCGCCGTGGGCCTGACCGCGGACGGCCTCATCGACCTGCGCGACGCCAACGCGGTGCCGCTGGCAGAGCGCAACGTCGCCCGCAAGCTGGTCAGCGACGAGAATGCCGACCGCACGGCGCTCTATCGCGAGATCGCCCGCGCCAACGGCCACCCGGAGTGGGAAGCGGACATCCGCTCGACCTTCGCGCAGCGCTGGGTCGCCAAGGCGCGCGCGGGCTGGTATTACCGCGACGCCGGCGGGCAGTGGTCGAAGAAGTAGCCCCGCCTAGTCGCGGATGCCGGTGCCGCGATTCATGAGCACCACGGCGATGGTGAACAGGATCGCGGCAAAGCCCAGCATCACCGCGTAGGCGACGCCGACGTCCACGTCGGCGCTGCCCAGGAAGCCGTAGCGGAACGCGTTGACCATGTAGAGGATCGGGTTCGCGTGCGACGCGGCTTCCGCCCAGCCGGGCAGCAGCTTGATCGAGTAGAACACGCCGCCGAGATAGGTCATCGGCGTGAGGATGAAGGTCGGGAACCACGAGATCTGGTCGAAGTTCTTGGCGAACACGGCGTTGATGAAGCCGCCCAGCGAGAACAC
This sequence comes from Gammaproteobacteria bacterium, assembly GCA_020851435.1. Lineage (GTDB taxonomy): Bacteria > Pseudomonadota > Gammaproteobacteria > Steroidobacterales > Steroidobacteraceae > JADZCS01. The sequence goes on from JADZCS010000300.1 coordinate 19,771, forward strand.
CAGCGAGGTCAGGATCACCGACGAGATCACGATGAACGGGTGTTCCACGTGCAGCCGCGTGAAGAACAGCGCGACGGTGGTCACGACGACGCCGACGATCAGCCCGCGCAGCAGCCCGCCGCCCAGGTAGCCGAGCAGGATCAGCCAGTTCGGCAGGGGCGCGACCAGCAGTTCCTCGAGGTGCTTGCCGAACTTCGCGCCGAAGAAGCTGGACACCACGTTGCCGTAGGAGTTGCTGATCACGGCCATCATGATCAGTCCGGGCGCGATGTACTGCATGTAGTTGAAGCCGCCCATCGACCCTATCCGGCCGCCGATCAGGCTGCCGAAGATCAGGAAATACAGGGTCGCGGTGACCGCCGGCGGCAGCACGGTCTGGGCCCAGATGCGGATGATGCGCCCGAACTCGCGCAGCAGGATGGTCTGGAAACCCACCACGTTCTGGCGCAGGCGCGACGAACGGATCGCAGCGTCGGGCATGACGGTGGGCATCTTCAGGCTCCCTTCGCAGCGGCAGCGCCGCCCTTGCCTTCGACCAGCTTCATGAACAGCTCCTCGAGGCGGTTGACCTTGTTGCGCATGCTGACCACCTCGATGCCGGCGGCCGACAGGCGCGCGAAGATCTCGTTGAGGCTCTGCTCCTTGGAAACGTCGACTTCCGCCGTGTGATCGTCCACGAGCCGCGCCGCGAAGCCGCCGAGCTCGGGCAGCGCCTTGACGGGGACACGGAAATTGAAGACGAAGGTTTCCTGCTGCAGGCGGCGGATCACGCTCGCCATGCTGTCGTTCTCGACGATGCGGCCGCCCTCGATGATCGCGACGCGGCGGCAGAGGCTCTCGGCCTCCTCCAGGTAGTGCGTGGTCAGGATGATGGTCGTGCCCTGCTCGTTGATGCCGCGCAGGAACTCCCACATCGAACGCCGGATCTCGATGTCGACGCCCGCGGTCGGCTCGTCGAGGATCAGCAGCTTCGGCTCGTGCACCAGCGCGCGGGCGATCATGAGCCGGCGCTTCATGCCGCCCGACAGGGCGCGCGCGATCGAGTTGCGCTTGTCCCACAACTGGAGCTGCCGGAGGTACTTCTCGGCGCGTTCGCGGGCCAGCGCACGCGGAATTCCGTAGAACCCGGCCTGGTTCACTACGATCGTGAACACCTGCTCGAACACGTTGAAGTTGATTTCCTGCGGCACGAGGCCGATGCAGGCCTTGGCGTGCGCGAGGTCGCGGTCGATGTCGTGGCCGAACACCTCGACGGTTCCGCCGCTCTTGTTGACCAGCGAGGTGACGATGCCGATGGCGGTGGTCTTGCCCGCGCCGTTGGGACCGAGCAGCGCGAAGAACTCGCCCTCCTCCACGTCCAGGTCGATGCCGCGCAGGGCCTGCACGCCGTTGCGGTAGGTCTTGGTGAGCTGGCGTATGGACAGGGCCTTCATTCGGCTACCGGGTTCGGATCGGGAGGGCGGTCAGGGTAGTTCGTCGGCCACGCTGCGGCAAGGCGGGCGCCGGTATCAGGGCACGGCCGTCCGGCGGCTGCGCCGCTGGACGCCGCGGCTGCGGGCGGCGTCCATCCCCATCAGCTGCAGGCCAAGCAACCGCAGCCCCGCGTTCGTGCCGGCATCGGGTGCTAGTGCAGCCTGGATGAACAGGCGCCAGTACGGCAGGCTGCCGGCGAATCGCGCCGTGAGTCCGGTGCCGGCCCGCGCGGCCAGTCCATCGACGGCGCCCAGCGGCGCGCCGCGCAGCACGGCCAGCGCGGCATCGCCCATCCCTAGCGCGATCCGCGCGGATGCCTCCGAGACCTGGGCAAGGTGCCAGCCGAGCGTCAGGCCGTAGCGGGCGAACTCGACGACCCGCAGGTCCGGTCGTACCGATTCGGCGCCGTCGTTGACCGAGGGCGCTCCTCCGGACAGCGCCGCCCACCAGCCGTCGTCGCGGAAGCGAAGGTCGAACAGTACGTAGGGAAGCCCGGCCAGCGCATTGCGCCGGTGGCAGCCCAGCGCCGCGAGCGACGCCAGGTGATGGGCGGCGATGCCGAGCGCGCCCTCCGCGGGCCAGGCCCCGTGCAGCTCGCCGGCCAGCCGCAGGAAGGCGTCGTTGGCAGATGCCAGCGTGAGCAGCAGGCGATCGTCGAACAGGCTCCCAGCCGCCTGGCCCGGGGCGTCCGGGCCGGGCTCCAGCCTGAGTGTTCCCTGATCCATGGTCTTTCTCCGTTTTGCCAGCAGAAATGGTGCCGGACTCCGGGATTGAGCTGTCCGCGCATTACTGGTATCTTTTTGCCACAATGACGATGAAGACGCCAGAGGGGAAGGCAACGCCATGCGAATCACGGACGACCGCTACACGCGCGACAGGCTCAAGTTCGACCTCGCCATGCGGCTCATACGCCACGAGGCGCGAACCCGCACCATCCGCTCCTGGACCGGCCTGTCGGACGACCGGATCCGCAAGCTGTTCCGGTCCTACGTCGAGGAAAGCGGCCATTCCACGCTGCGACGCCACCGCGGCAAGTCGCCGCGGCAGCCGGCCTGGTTCCTGCGCAACGCCACCGTTCGCCGCCATGCGGCCAGCCTGGGCGCGCTGTTCTGCGCGCTCGGGCTGCTGCAGCGCAGCGCCGCCCAGCCGGCCGGCAACACCGTCGCCGGGCTGCGCTGGTGCGAGACCTTCTGCCGGGCCTACGAGGAATACGCCGCCGCGCACGGCGACCGGCACATCTCCTTCGAGCACGCCTGCTTCCTGAGGCTCGCGCTGGAGCGCCAGGCAGAGCTGTGCGTGGAGCAGTGCGCCGGATGCGGCGCGCTCGTGATCATCTCGCCGTATGCCGTGACGCCCGCCAGCTGCGAGTTCTGCGTGGGGCTGCACCGACCCGGGCACTGACGGCACCCGTCCCGCCGGCGCCGGCGGGCTACAATGGCGGCAGTCACCCGGAATCCTGCCGCATGCCGAGCCTGTCCGATCGCCTCAACGTCTTTGCGGGGCCACATACCGACCGATCCCGGCCGCCGCGCAACGATGCGGAGGCGGTCGCGGCGGCGCTTGCCTCGCCGGGCGCGCTGCTGGCGCCGGTCTGGCGCTCGCGCAGCCTGCTGGAGCGCGGCGACCGGCCGCGGGCGGCGCTGCTGCCGGCGGCCCAGTGGCCCGCGCTGCTTTCCGATCCCTCTTCCCTGCTGCTGCTGGGCACCTGGCGGGAATCCACGGTCTTCGCCCTGGAGTTCCCCGCGGCCACGGAGCCTGCGTTCCCCGACAGCCTGGAGTTCGCCGACCTGCGCATGCTGGGCGGCCTGCTCGAGCCGGACGAGGCTGGCCTGCTCGCCTACGCGCGCGCACTTGTCTGGTGGCGGGCCCGGCACCGCTACTGCGGCGCCTGCGGCGCGCCGACCGAACCGCGCGACGCCGGCCACGTCATGCGCTGCACCGTCGAATCCTGCGGCCACCAGGCGTTTCCGCGCATCGACCCGGCCATCATCGTGCTCGTCAGCGACGGCGACAGGACTTTACTCGGGCGCCAGGCCAGCTGGCCCCCAGGGCGCTATTCCACGATCGCAGGCTTCGTGGAGCCCGGCGAGAGCCTCGAGGACACCGTCGTGCGGGAAGTATTCGAGGAGACCGGCGTGCGGGTCACCGACGTGCGCTATCACTCGTCGCAGCCCTGGCCCTTCCCGTCCTCGCTGATGGTCGGCTTCGAGGCCCGGGCCACCTCGACGGAAGTCAGCTGCAACGACGCCGAGCTCGAGGACGCGCGCTGGTTCAGTCGCGAGCAACTCGCGCGAGGCGAGCCTGCGCTGCCGCCCGCGCAATCGATCTCCTACCGCCTGATCGAGGACTGGTACAACGCCGGGGCAGCCCGCCCGCTGGCGCAGGAACCTGACGCACGCGTCTGGGACAAGCCGAAGCGATGACCGGCATCGAGTTCCTCGCGGCGCCGCAGCTTGCGGCGGTGCTGGTTGCCGCATTCGTGGCCGGGCTCATCGATGCGATGGTGGGCGGCGGCGGCCTGATCCAGCTGCCGGCACTGCTGGCCGCCCTGCCGACGACCTCCCCGCCCACCCTGCTCGGCACGAGCAAGCTCGCGGGCGTCTTCGGCACGGGCAGCGCCGCGCTGCGCTACGCGCGCGACGTGCGCATCCCCTGGAAAGTCGTGCTGCCCGGCTCGGCGCTGGCATTCGTGGCGGCGCTCGGCGGCGCGGCAACGGTCAGCGTGGTGCCACCCGATCTATTCCGGCCTCTCGTGCCATTCATGCTCGCCGCCGTGCTCGCCTATACCGTCGCGCGCAAGGACTTCGGCCGCTCGCACACGCCCCAGCGACTCGAGGGCGGGCGCCTGGCACTGGCAGTGGCGCTGATCCTCGCCATCGGGTTCTACGACGGCTTCTTTGGCCCCGGCACGGGCAGCTTCTTCGTGTTTCTGTTCGTGCGTCTGCTGGGTTACGACTTTCTCAACGCC
>JADZCS010000301.1 GCA_020851435.1 Gammaproteobacteria bacterium
CGCCACGCGACCGTGCAGCAGGACGCCGAGCAGGCGTTCCGCGACAAGTGGTACGTCGAAGACGAGCCCGTCGAGCTCGAGGCTCCGGGCGGCGCACCTGGTGAGCGGCCGCGTCGCAAGCCCGAGTCCGAGGAGAGCGCGGCGCGGCGACTGCTTGCCGACGCGCTCCTGGCCGATATCCCCGAGCTCGATTTCGGCGACGAGCCGGATCCCGCGCCGGTACCGCAGCACAAGCCACGGCGCAAGCGTCGTCGCCGTTGAGTAAACCATGACCCGCGCCTCGCTCACCCGCTTTGCATGGCTGTCGATCGCTGCCGCCGTGGCGACCATCGGCCTGAAGACATTCGCCTGGTGGCTGACCGGATCGGTCGGACTGCTGTCCGACGCGCTGGAGTCCCTGGTCAACCTTGCCGGTGCGCTGATGGCGCTGTCCATGCTGTCGCTGGCGGCGCGGCCGGCCGACGAGGACCATGCCTACGGTCACGGCAAGGCCGAGTATTTCTCCAGCGGCGTGGAGGGTGGACTGATCCTGATCGCAGCCGTGAGCATCGCGTACGCAGCGGTCGACCGCCTGCTGCACCCGCGGCCGCTCGAAAGCGTGGGCATCGGCCTTGCCGTCTCGGTGCTGGCCTCGGGCGTCAATTTCGCCGTGTCGCTGATCCTGTTGCGCGCGGCGAAGCAATACGGCTCGATCACGCTGCAGGCGAATGCGCATCACCTGATGACTGACGTCTGGACCTCAGCCGGCGTGCTCGCGGGCGTGGGCCTGGTCGTGTTCACCGGCTGGCAGCCGCTGGATCCGCTCGTTGCCATCGCGGTGGCGGCCAACATCGTCTGGACCGGCGTGCGCATCATGCGCGACTCGGTACTGGGCCTGATGGACACGGCGCTGCCCGCCGATGAGCGCGCGAAAATCTCGGCCGTGCTGGATGCCCATGCGGGCGAACACCTGCAGTTCCACGCCCTGCGCACGCGTCAGGCGGGCATGCGGCGCTTCGTCGAGGTCCACGTGCTGGTGCCGGGAGAGTGGACCGTGCAGCGCGGTCACGACCTGCTCGAGCGGATCGAGGCCGAGATCCGCGCGGCACTGCAGAACACCAGCGTGATCACGCACCTCGAGCCGATCGAGGATCCGGCGGCCCACAACGACCTCGACCTCGACCGCCACTGAGCGGGTGTGCAGCCGGCCGCCCCCGGGGCAGCCGGCTGCGATCGACATTATTCGGCGCCGGTCCCGATCAGGTCGCCGGGCGTCGCCGGCAGCCGTGGCATCGTCTGCTTCGGGAACGGACCCGACATGGACTCGAGGAACGCGGCGATGTCGGCCGCGTCGCTGTCCGCCAGGCTCACGTTGAGCTGGGTCGATGCCATGACCTTCACCGCCTCCGGAAGCGACTTGACCATTCCGTTGTGCATGTAGGGTGCGGTGTAGGTCAGGTTGCGCAAGGTCGGCACGCGCCACATGCCCTTGTCCGCCGCGGCACCGGTCGCCGCAGCGCGGCCCTGGTCCTGCGTCAGCGTGTACTGCGCGACATAGGGGCTGGCCTCGAACAGCGGGAACTTCATGAAGAAGCCCGTGCCTGCCGGCAATGTCGGGCCGTCGAACGCCGGGCCCTGGTGGCAGGACATGCAGCCCGTGGACAGGAACTTGTCCATGCCCGTGCGCTGCTGCGCGGTGAGCGCCTTCTTGTCGCCCCTGACGAACCTGTCGTAGGCGCTGTCGGGCGTGATGAGCGTGCGCTCGTATGCGGCGATGGCCTTGGCGGCATTGTCCATGGTGACCACGTCACCGCTGCCGAACGCGCGCTCGAAGTACGGCTTGTAGCCGGGGATCGCGGCGATGCGCCCGATGACGCCGGTCAGGCTGGGCATGCCCATCTCGATCGGATTCACGGGCGGTCCCTTCGCCTGTTCCTCGAGTGACGGCGCGCGTCCGTCCCAGAACTGCACCGAATGGAACGCCGCGTTCCAGACCGTCGGCGAGTTGCGGCCGCCGACCTGGCCGTGGACGCCGATCGACGTGGGACGGTGGTCGTCGCCGCCTTCCATGACGTTGTGGCAGGAGAAGCACGACACGGTACCGGTGGACGAGAAGCGCGGATCGAAGAACAGCATCGAGCCGAGTTCGACCTTCGCGGTCGTGGTCGGGTTGTCGGCCGGAGCGGGCGCAACCTTGGGCAGCGGCTGCCAGGGAGACTGGGCGGCGGCGAGGCTGCAGGCCCCGGACAGGATCAGCAGGGCGATGGCATTGCGGACGCGCATGGGAAGACTCCGGATGGACCTGGAAGCCCTCATTGTGGTCCCCCTGGCTTAACGAGTCCTTAAGGCCGGACGGTGGCTTGTCCCTAGGCGGCTCTCGCAATCCGAAGCTAGGCGCGGTGCAGTGGCAGCACCAGCCGCACGCAGAAGCCCTGCTGCCCGCTGCCCGCCGAATAGCTGACTGCGCCACCGTGCAATTCGGCGATGCGCTCGACGATGGACAGCCCCAGCCCGCTGCCGCGCGCATGGGTGCCCGGCACGCGGTGGAAGCGGGCGCCGAGTTGCGACAGTTCTTCCGGAGCGACGCCCGGACCCGTGTCGCTGACTTCCACGCAGGCGCGGCCTGCGTCCTCGAAGCAGCGCACGCTCACCTTGCCGGGCGAGCCGCCGTGACGCACGGCGTTGTCGACGAGATTGCGCAGCGCCACTTCAAGCAGCGCCGCATCGATCTGGCCCGACACGGCAGAGTCGTCGTCGAGTTCCAGTGTGACGCTGGCCTGTAATGCCGCGGGTGCCAGGTCGGCGAGCACGCGTGCCGCAACCTCGCCCAGCCTGCAGGTCGCGGGCACCGGGCGGGCCTGCAGTTCATCGATGCGCGCCAGCAGCAGCATCTGGTCGACCAGTCGCCCGGCCCGGTCGCAGCCCTCGATCACGTGCGCGAGGGCAGCGCTGCGCTGTCCTGCGTCGAGGCTGTCCGCCGCGACCTCGGCCTGCGCGCGGATCGCGGCGAGCGGCGTGCGCAACTCGTGGGCAGCGTGCGACGTGAAGCGCCTCTCGGCCGCGAGCGAGTCAGCGATTCGCACGAACAGGGCATTGAGTCGCTCCACGAGCGGCTTGACCTCGTCGGGCGCACCCGGGCTAGCCAGGGGCTCGAGGTCGGTCGGCCCGAGCCGGCCGACCTGCTCGCCGAGTTCCTGCAGCGGGCGCAGGGCGCGGCGCACCACCCAGCCGATGAGCAGCGCCAGCACGGGCAGGCCCAGCAGCAGCGATCGCAGCGAGTTCAGCGCATAGCGCTTGAGCAGCGTCGCGCGGGCGGCATCGTCTTCGGCGACCTGAACCAGCACCGCGTTGCCACGGGCCCAGCCGCTGAACACGCGCCAGCGCCGGCCGCCGATGTCTACGTCGCTGAAGCCCTGCTCAACCGCAGAAAATGGCTTGTCGGGCGCATCGGGCGAGCGCAGCACGAGTTCGCGGCCGTGATCCCAGACCTGGAAGGCGACGACCTGGTCATAGGGGCTGGGTTCGCCCAGGTCCTCGAAGTCGATCTCTTCTAGTTCATGGCCGGACTGCGCGATCAGCAGGCGCGCGGATTGCGCGAGATGCGCGTCCAGGATCGCGTCGAGCTCGTGGTGCGAGTGGATGTACGCAAGTGCCGTGGTCGCCGTCCAGGCGGCGACGACCGACGCCAGCAGCAGCGTCAGCAGCCGTCGGCGCAGCGAATAGTGTGCCCGCGGGACCTCGCTGCTCACCTGGCATCCCCCACAGGGGCTTCCGGCGCGGCCGGGACGACGTAGCCGACACCGCGCACTGTGCGGATCACTTCCGGCCCGAGGCGTCGCCTGAGGTGATGCACGTGCACCTCGATGGCGTTGCTCTCGAGCGAGCGGTCCCACTCGTACAGGCGAGACTCCAGCTGCTCGCGGGTGAGCACGCGCCCGGCGTGCTGCATGAGTTCCGCGAGCACGGCGAACTCGCGCGGCGGCACCTCGACCAGCTCGCCGCGGCAGCGCACTTCGCGCGAGCTCGTGTCCAGTTCCACCTCGCCGGCGACGAGCCGGCTGTCCGCCGAGCCTGCCGCCCGGCGGGCGAGGGCCCTGAGCCTCGCCGCCAGTTCGGCGATCGCGACCGGTTTCACGA
>JADZCS010000302.1 GCA_020851435.1 Gammaproteobacteria bacterium
GCCCGTAGTGCCGCAGCCACACGACCACGATCACCAGCACGAACGCCGTGTAACTGAGCTTGAACCAGAGTGGGATCAAATGCGCACCTCGCCGTAACGATAGCATCGCCGCGTGTCGATGGCGCCGACGACACCTGGGGGACAAGCATCACGGGGCGGGTTATGCTTTCGGCTGGAGCACCATGATGATCAGTCTGCGCGACAGGTTGGACGCCGCCATGCCCGGCTGGGACCGTTGGTACGCCAACGCGTTCGACGCTGCCGTGGACCTGGGAATCCTGCGCGCCCGCGTCTGCGACCCATCGTCCCTGCTGCTGTCGCGGCGCCACGCGACCGTGCAGCAGGACGCCGAGCAGGCGTTCCGCGACAAGTGGTACGTCGAAGACGAGCCCGTCGAGCCCGAGGCCGCGAGCAGCGAACCTGGTGGGCGGCCGCGCCGCAAGCCCGAGTCCGAGGAGAGCGCGGCGCGGCGGCTGCTTGCCGATGCGCTCCTGGCCGATATCTCCGAGCTCGATTTCGGCGACCCGCCGGATCCCGCGCCGGTACCGCAGCACAAGCCACGGCGCAAGCGTCGTCGCCGTTGAGTAAACCATGACCGGCGCCTCGCTTACCCGCTTTGCATGGCTGTCCATCGCCGCAGCCGTGGCGACCATCGGTCTCAAGACATTCGCCTGGTGGCTGACCGGGTCGGTCGGATTGCTGTCCGACGCGCTGGAATCCCTGGTCAACCTCGCCGGGGCGCTGATGGCGCTGTCGATGCTGTCGCTGGCGGCGCGGCCCGCCGACGAAGACCATGCCTACGGTCACGGCAAGGCCGAGTATTTTTCCAGTGGCGTAGAGGGCGGCCTGATCCTGATCGCGGCCGTCAGCATCGCGTTCGCGGCGGTCGACCGCCTGCTGCACCCGCGGCCGCTCGAAAGCGTGGGGGTCGGCCTCGCCGTTTCGGTGGTCGCCTCCGCCGTCAATTTCGCCGTCTCGCTGATCCTGCTACGCGCGGCGAAGCAATACGGCTCGATCACGCTGCAGGCCAATGCGCATCACCTGATGACAGACGTCTGGACCTCGGCCGGCGTGCTGGTGGGCGTGGCCCTGGTCGTGTTCACGGGCTGGCAGCCGCTGGATCCGCTGGTCGCGCTTGCGGTGGCCGCCAACATCGTCTGGACCGGCGTGCGCATCATGCGCGACTCGGTGCTGGGTCTCATGGACACGGCGCTGCCTGCTGCCGAGCGCGCGAAGATCTCGGCGGTGCTGGATGCGCACGCGGGCGAGCACCTGCAGTTCCACGCCCTGCGCACGCGTCAGGCCGGCATGCGGCGATTCGTCGAAGTCCACGTGCTGGTGCCGGGAGAGTGGACCGTGCAGCGCGGTCACGATCTGCTCGAGCAGATCGAGGGCGAGATCCGCGCGGCGCTGCAGAACACCAGCGTGATCACGCACCTCGAGCCGCTCGAAGACCCGGCGGCCCACAACGACCTCGACCTCGACCGCCACTGATCGGGCGTGCAGCCGGCAGCCCCCGGGGGCTGCCGGCTGCGATCGACATTATTCGGCGCCGGTTCCGATCAGGTCGCCGGGCGTCGCCGGCAGCCGTGGCATCGTCTGCTTCGGGAACGGACCCGACATGGACTCGAGGAACGCGGCGATATCGGCCGCGTCGCTGTCCGCCAGGCTCACGTTGAGCTGGGTCGATGCCATGACCTTCACCGCCTCCGGCAGCGACTTGACCATGCCGTTGTGCATGTAGGGCGCGGTGTAGGTCAGGTTGCGCAGGGTCGGCACGCGCCACATGCCTTTGTCCGTTGCGACGCCGGTCGCCGCTTCGCGGCCCTGGTCCTGGGTCAGCGTGTACTGGGCGACGTAGGGGCTGGCCTCGAACAGCGGGAACTTCATGAAGAAGCCGGTGCCTGCCGGCAGTGCCGGGCCGGCGAACGTTGCACCCTGGTGGCAGGACATGCAGCCCGTGCTCAGGAACTTGTCCATCCCCGTGCGCTGCTGCGCGGAGAGCGCCTTCTCGTCGCCCCTGACGAACCTGTCGTAGGCGCTGTCGGGCGTGATCAGCGTGCGCTCGTACGCCGCGATGGCCTTGGCGGCGTTGTCCATGGTGACCACGTCACCGCTGCCGAATGCGCGCTCGAAGTACGGCTTGTAGCCGGGAATCGCGGCGATGCGGCCGATCACGCCGGTCAGGCTGGGCATGCCCATTTCGATCGGATTCACGGGCGGCCCCTTGGCCTGCTCCTCGAGCGAGGGTGCGCGTCCGTCCCAGAACTGCACTGAATGGAACGCTGCGTTCCAGACCGTTGGCGCGTTGCGGCCGCCGACCTGACCATGGACGCCGATCGAGGTGGGGCGGTGGTCGTCGCCGCCCTCCATGACGTTGTGGCACGAGAAGCACGACACCGTGCCGGTCGAGGAGAAACGCGGGTCGAAGAACAGCATCGAGCCGAGCTCGACCTTCGCGGCCGTGGTGGGATTGTCGGCCGGAGCGGGCGCAACCTTTGGAAGCGGCTGCCAGGGGGACTGGGCGGCGGCGAGGCTGCAGGCCCCGGACAGGATCAGCAGGGCGATGGCATTGCGGACGCGCATGGGAAGACTCCGGATGGGCCTGGAAGCTTCCATTGTGGTCCTCCCGGCTTAACGAGTCCTTAAGGCTGGGGGGTGGCTTGTCCCTAGGCGGCTGTCGCAATCCGAAGCTAGGCGCGGTGCAATGGCAGCAGCAGCCGCACGCAGAAGCCCTGTCGCCCGCCTGCCGCCGAATAACTCACTGCGCCGCCGTGCAGCTCGGCGATGCGCTCGACGATTGACAGCCCCAGCCCGCTGCCGCGCGCCTGAGTGCCCGGTACGCGGTGGAAGCGGGCCCCGAGCTGAGGGAGTTCCGCCGGGGCGACTCCCGGACCCGTGTCGCTGACCTCCACGCAGGCGCGGCCGGCGTCCTCGAGGCAGCGCACGCTCACCCGGCCGGGCGACCCGCCGTGACGAACCGCATTGTCGACGAGGTTGCGCAGCGCCACTTCAAGCAGCGTCGCGTCGATCTGGCCTGAAACGGCCGGGTCGTCGTCGAGTTCCAGCGTGACGCTGGCCGAGAGCGCCGCGGGCGCCAGGTCCGCGAGCACGCGCGCCGCGACCTCGCCCAGCCTGCATCCGGCAGGCGCCGGACGCGCGGGCAATTCGTCGATGCGGGCCAGCAGCAGCATCTGGTCGACCAGTCGCCCGGCGCGGTCGCAGCCCTCGATCACGTGCGCGAGCGCCGCGCTGCGCTGTGCTGCGTCGAGGCTGTCCGCGGCGACCTCGGCCTGCGCGCGGATCGCGGCGAGCGGCGTGCGCAGCTCGTGGGCGGCGTGCGACGTGAAGCGCCTCTCGGCCGCGAGCGAGTCGGCGATCCGCACGAACAGCGCGTTGAGCCGCTGCACCAGCGGCTTGACCTCGTCGGGCGCATCGGGGCTTGCCAGGGGCTCGAGGTCGGTCGGCCCGAGCCGGCCGACCTGCTCGCCCAGTTCCTGCAGCGGGCGCAGGGCGCGGCGTACCACCCAGCCGATGAGCAGCGCCAGCACGGGCAGGCCAAGCAGCAGCGAGCGCAGCGAGTTCAGCGCATAGCGCTTGAGCAGCGTCGCGCGGGCGGCGTCGTCTTCGGCGACCTGCACCAGCACCTCGTTGCCGCGGGCCCAGCCGCTGAACACGCGCCAGCGCCTGCCGCCGATGTCGACGTCGCTGAAGCCCTGCTCCACCGTGGAAAATGGCCTGTCCGGCGCATCTGGCGAACGCAACACGAGTTCGCGGCCGTGATCCCAGACCTGGAACGCGACGACCTGGTCGTAGGGGCTGCGTTCACCCAGGTCCTCGAAGTCGATTTCCTCGAGTTCATGGCCCGACTGCGCGATCAGCAGGCGCGCGGACTGGGCGAGATGCGCATCCAGGATCGCGTCGAGTTCGTGGTGCGAGTGGATGTACGCGAGCGCGGTGGTCGCCGTCCACGCGGCGACGACCGACGCCAGCAGCAGCGTGAGCAGCCGTCGGCGCAGTGAATAGCTGGCTCGCGCGAGCTGCCTGGTCACTGGGCGCCCCTTGCAGGCGCTTCCGGCGTGGCCGGGACGACGTAGCCGACACCGCGCACGGTGCGGATCACTTCCGCCCCCAGCCGGCGCCTGAGGTGATGCACGTGCACCTCGATCGCGTTGCTCTCGAGCGAGCGGTCCCACTCGTACAGCCGCGACTCCAGCTGCTCGCGGGTGAGCACGCGCCCGGCGTGCTGCATGAGTTCCGCGAGCACAGCGAACTCGCGAGGCGGCAGCTCGACCAGCTCGCCGCGGCAGCGGACTTCGCGCGAGCTCGTGTCCAGTTCCACCTCGCCGGCGACGAGCCGGCTGTCCGCCGAGCCTGCCGCCCGGCGGGCGAGGGCCCTGAGCCTCGCCGCCAGTTCGGCGATCGCGACCGGTTTCACGA
>JADZCS010000303.1 GCA_020851435.1 Gammaproteobacteria bacterium
GAGTGGATCGTCAACGTCAAGGAAACCGGGCAGGTGCTGCTCGTGAACTACGAGGACATCAACAACCTCAAGGTCACGCAGATCGGCGCGGCGCGCTTCCTGCACGACGGCGGCTGGGATTCGACCAAGCGGTACTTCATGACCGCAGCCAACCAGTCGGACAAGATCGCCGTGATCGACTCGCGCGACCAGAAACTCGCGGCGCTCGTCGACGTCGACAAGATCCCACACCCGGGTCGCGGCGCCAACCTCGTCGATCCCAAGTTCGGGCCGGTGTGGGTGACCTCGGCGCTCGGCAACGAGAAGGTCACGTTCCTGGGCACCGATCCCGCGAAGCACAAGGAAAACGCCTGGAAGGTCGTCCGGGTACTCAAGGGGCAGGGCGGCGGTTCGCTGTTCGTGAAGACCCACCCGAAGTCGCGGCACCTGTACGTCGACTCGCCGCTGAACCCCGACCCGAAGATCAGCCAGAGCGTGGCGGTGTTCGACATCGACAACTTTGACGCCGGCTTCAAGGTACTGCCGATCGCCGACTGGGCGGATCTCGGCGAGGGCTCGAAGCGCGTGGTGCAGCCGGAGTTCAACAAGGCTGGCGACGAGGTGTGGTTCTCGGTCTGGAACGCGAAGGACCAGAAGTCGGCGATCGTGATCGTCGACGACAAGACCCTCGCGCTCAAGGCCGTCATCAAGGACCCGCGCATCGTGACGCCGACCGGCAAGTTCAACGTCTACAACACGACCAACGACATCTACTGAGTTCCGCAGCTGCGGACATGGGCGGCGCCTCCCCCGGGGCGCCGCCTTTTTTTTGGGACTGCAGCCGGCATCGCGCAAACGGCCGCCGTCCGGGTTAACATTGCGCCCTTCATCCAACCCCCCCGTGGAGGCTTCCCGGGGCCTCTGCAGGAGTTTTCCATGAAGATCAGCCAGGACAAGGTCGTGGTGATGCACTACACCTTGAAGAACGACGCCGGCGTCGTGCTCGACAGCTCTGCCGGCGGCGAGCCGCTCGCGTACCTGCAGGGCAATGGCAACATCATTCCCGGCCTCGAGAGCGCGCTCGAGGGCCGTACGGCCGGCGAGAAGCTCAAGGTTTCGATCCAGCCCGCCGACGGCTACGGCGTTCGCGAGGAAAAGCTCGTGCAGGCGGTGCCGCGCGCCGCGTTCAAGGGCGTCGACCAGATCGCGCCGGGCATGCAGTTCCATGCGCAGGGCCCCGAGGGCGCGCGCCTGGTCACCGTCACCAAGGTCGACAAGGACACCGTCACGGTGGATGCGAACCACCCGCTGGCCGGCCAGACGCTGCACTTCGAGGTGGAGATCGCCGAGGTGCGCGAGGCCTCCAGCGAAGAGCTCGAGCACGGCCACGTGCACGGCGCGGGTGGGCATCACCATGACGAGCATGAGCATGACGACGACGATGGCCACGGTCACGAGCACGGCCCGGACTGCGGGCACGATCACGGTCACAAGCACTAGGCCGATCGCTCCGGTCGACTGGTTCGGTATGCGGGCGCCTTCGGGCGCCCGCAGCGTTTCCGGAGCACGTCATCCGCACCTGGGGTATGGGGTCCTCCGCGCGCGGCGGACCGCGCTGATTGCTACGGACCCCACACCCCACGCGCGGCTGCCGTGCCGGAACGCCCGCCGCACCGATTGCATCGATCGCCGCGTCCGGCCCGTCGGACGACCCGCCAGCCAGCGCGGCGCAGGCACGTGATGGGCGGTGCGTAGCAGTCAGGCGCCGTCCGGCGCCGCGAAGCACCGACCATCACGGGACAGCGTCGCGCGTGACTAGCGGAACTCTCCCGCTTACGGCGCCCAGGTCAACGTAACCGCGACATTGCGTCCCGGCCGCCGGTACAGCTCCAGCAGCGGATCGCCGGCAGGGCGTCCGCGGACGTCGCTCCATTCCATGTAGGCGCGGTCGGCGAGGTTGAACACGCCGGCATTGAGCCGCAGCGACTTCGTGAGGGCATAGCGCAGCGTGAGGTCGAAAGTCGCGAAGCCGCCCGTGCGCGCCTGCACGACGGTGCTGTCGTCGGTCCGGTCCTTGGCGCCCACGAGTATGCTGGTCAGTTCAACGCCCCAGCGGCCGTCCGCGCCTGCGTACTCGGCGCTGGCCACGAGCCGCCAGGGTTCGATGGAATTGAGCGGGCGATCGCGCACGGTGTCGTCGCCGCGGGTCCAGCCCGCCGCGCCGCGCAAGGTGAGGCCATTCGGGGTGGCTGCCGGGTGCCAGGCCAGGCTCGCCTCGGCGCCGACGATGCGCGCCTCGGCGACGTTCTGTGACTGGAACAGCGTCGTTCCCGTGACCGGGTCCCGTCCCAGGTTGACCTTGGACTCGATGAAGTCCGTGTAGCGGCTGCCGTAGACGCTGACGGTGCCGCCCACGGTGCCACTGAAACGCAGGCCCAGCTCGATGCTGTCGCTGTTCTCGGACTTGAGGTCCGGGTTCGGGATCGCGCGAGTGTTGAACTGGGGCAGGTCGAGGCCGATGTTGACGTCTTCGTGCGGCGGTGCGCGGAAGCCGTGAGCGTATTGGGCGAACAGGGTGTTGCCGTCGTCGAGCCGGCGACTGAGGCCGAGCTTGGGCGATACGGACCATTCCTGGATCGACACCGGCTGCTGGGTCGGGTTGTCCTGGCGGTAGATGGCGTCCGGCGAAGGATCGAGCCAGTAGCCGTCGACGCGCAGGGCGGGAATCACCGACCACTGCGGGGCAGGACGCCAGTCGTCCTGGGCATAGAGGCCGAGCGTGGTCACGCGGCTGTCGGGGAAGTCACGCACGGGCATGGACTCGCCGAGCAACACTGTGGTGAGCGCGCCGGTCGAGGGCGTGTACTGGCTGCCACGGCGCATTTCGGACACAGCGGAGCTCTGGGCCTCCAGGCCGAACACCGTGCGGTGCGTGCCGTGCTCGCCGGCAGACTCGGTCGCCAGCGTCACTTCACCGCCCAGCGTCGAATCCGAATATTCGAAGCTGCGCTCGATGTCCACCGCGGGCGTGCGTGGCGAGGCAGCGCGGCGCGACTCTTCCGTGCGCTGGTCGCGGTTCGTCTCCTGCCAGAACACCCGCCACTCGGCCTGGGTGAAGGGGCCGA
>JADZCS010000304.1 GCA_020851435.1 Gammaproteobacteria bacterium
CAGGATCTTGAGCTGCGGCAGGGTCATCGTGGTGTAGCCGATGCGGTTGGCCGGCACCTGCAGCAGGTACTCGAACAGCGCGATGCCCCAGGAGAACACCGCCGCGAGCCACCAGGGCCGGTCGTTCATCTCCTTGAGGTGCGCGTACCAGGCGAAGGTCATGAACACGTTGGACATGACCAGCAGCACGATCGTCTGCAGCGCGACGGGCACGGTCGCCACGCTCATGTGGCAGTCCCGGCTGCATCGAGAGTGATTACGTTGCCTGGAGTCATGGCGCCTGCCCGGTGGGACCGGCGCCATTGTGTCAGCCGATCGGGGAGCCCGCCACCGCAGTGGCCACGGCTTCGGCCTGTGCGAGCGTCATGGTCGAGTGGCGCGCGTCCGCCGCCCGCGCGGGGAAGTCCTCGCGGCAGTGCGCGCCCCGGCTTTCCTCGCGCCCGATCGCCGAGGCGGCGATCATGAGCCCTACCGTCGCGCCGTTGGCGACCGCGCGCTGGCCCGCAGCCTCGGCCTCGCGCCGCAGGCGCAGCAGCGTGGCCAGTGCCGCCGCGAGCGACTCGCGTCGGCGCAGCACGCCCACTCCCGCCTCCATGCACTGGCGCAGCGCGGCCATGGCGTCAGGTGCCTTCGCCGCCGCCGTCTCGCGCAGGAATCCCGGCGGCGCGTGCGGCCTGGCGACGGAAGCTGGCAGCCCGGCGATGGTGTTCGCAGCGGCCACGCCGTACACCACGGCCTCGAGCAGCGAGTTGCTGGCCAGCCGATTGGCGCCGTGCAGGCCGGTGCAGGCGCACTCCCCCACCGCCCACAGTCCCGCGAGCGACGTGGCGCCGTCGTCGGCCGTTTCCAGGCCGCCCATGTGGTAGTGCGCGGCCGGCGCGACCGGGATCGGCGCGACGCGCGGGTCGATGCCGGACTGCTGGCAGGCGGCGAAAACAGTGGGGAAGCGCTCGGGAAACGCTGGCCCCAGTGCGGCGCGCGCGTCCAGGAACACGCGCCGCCCCGCGGCACGCTCGCGCCAGATGCCGCGCGCGACGATGTCGCGGGGCGCGAGTTCCGCCAGCGCGTGCTGGCCGAGCATGAAGCGCTCGCCGGCATCGTTGATGAGCACCGCGCCCTCGCCGCGCAGCGCCTCGGTCGCGAGCGGCATCGGGTCGCGGCCCACGTCGATGGCCGTCGGGTGGAACTGCACGAACTCGAGGTCCATGAGGCGCGCGCCCGCACGGGCCGCGAGCGCGAGGCCGTCGCCGCGTGCGCCCAAAGGGTTGCTGGTGCGGGCGTACAGGCCGCCGATGCCGCCGGTCGCGAGCACCACGGCGCGCGCGGCCAGCACCAGGCGTTCGGCGCCCCGGCGCGCGGCGAGACCAACCACCCTGCCCTCGTCCAGCAGCAGGTCTTCGGCCTCGACGCCTTCCAGGATCGTGATCGACGAAGTCGCGCGCGCGGCGGTGACCAGCGCATCCGTGACGGCGGCGCCCGTGGCATCGCGCACGTGGGCGATGCGGTGTCGGCCGTGGCCGCCCTCGCGGCCCAGCGCAATGCGGCCTGCGGCGTCGCGATCGAAGCGCGCGCCCCAGGCCTCGAGCTGGCGGATCACCTCGGGACCGGCGCGAGTGACTTTGTCGACGGCTTCAGGAATGCAGAGCCCGTCGCCCGCCGTGTGCGTATCGACGGCGTGCAGCGCGGGCGAATCTTCGGCATCGAGCGCGGCGGCGATGCCGCCCTGCGCCCAGGCGCTCGCGAGATCGACACCCAGCTTCGAGCGTGACACCAGCACGACCGGCGCAGGCGCGAGCGTCAGCGCCGTGGCCAGGCCCGCGACCCCGGCACCGACCACGACGACCGGCGATGCCTGCGGGTCGCGGCGATTCACCGCGGCGCGCCCACCGCGACCATGCGCTCGACCGCCAGCCTGGCGCGGGCCGCGACGTCCGGCGCCACGTGCACCTCGACGCTCATGGTCTCGAGCGCGCGGCGGATCTTCGGCAGCGTGATGCGCTTCATGTGCGGGCACAGGTTGCAGGGCCGCACGAATTCCACGGCCGGGTTGGCGAGCGCCACGTTGTCGCTCATCGAGCACTCGGTGATCAGCGCGACCTGGGCGGGCTGGCGATCCGCGACCCACTTCTGCATGGCGGCCGTCGAGCCGGCGAAATCGGCGGCCTCGACCACCGGGCGGTCGCACTCGGGATGCGCGAGCACCTGGATGCCGGGATGCTGCGCGCGCAGCGTCGCGATGTCGGCCGGCGTGAAGCGCTCGTGCACCTCGCAGCGACCCTGCCACGGGATGATCTCGACCCTGGTCTGGGCGGCGACGTTCTTCGCCAGGAACTCGTCGGGGATGAAGATCACGCGATCCACGCCCAGCGACTCGACCACGGCGACCGCGTTGCCCGAGGTGCAGCAGATGTCGCTCTCGGCCTTCACGGCCGCCGAGGTGTTGACGTAGGTGACCACCGGCACGCCCGGGTAACGCGCCTTGAGCGCGCGCACGTCGGCGGCGGTGATGGATTCCGCCAGCGAACAGCCGGCCAGCGGATCGGGGATCAGCACCACCTTGCCCGGGTTCATGAGCTTGGCGGTCTCGGCCATGAAGTGCACGCCGCACAGCACGATGACGTCTGCCTCGACCTTCGCGGCTTCGCGCGCCAGCGCCAGGCTGTCGCCCACGATGTCGGCGATCGTGTTGAAGATCTCCGGCGTCTGGTAGTTGTGCGCGAGCACCACGGCATTGCGGCGGCGCTTCAGTTCCAGGATCGCGTCGATGTCCGGCGCGAAGACGGGCCACTCGATCGCAGGCACGACGCGCTTCACGCGCTCGTAGAGATGCGCGGTGCGGGCCGCCACCTCGGGCGTGTAGGCGTCCATCTCGATCTTCGCGGTAGCCCTCTGCATCTTCACGGTCTCCCTGTGCCTTGCCGATTAATACTCATTATGAGCATAAGTGCAGCGAAATAAACGCCGGCATGACCGGCACTAGTTATTCTACATATGGGAATAAGGGTGTCAAACGCTGCGGGTCCGTCCGCGCACCCTGACGCCCGCCGCCGCGCGCTCGCGCAGCACCTCGCGCCGGAACCGCACGAGGCGCGCCGGCCGGCCACCCGTGTCCAGCGTGACGGCGCCGGTCTCCTCGACCAGGCCCTGCTGCTCGACGAGCCGGCGGAAATTTGGCTTGTGCACGGGCATGCCGGCCAGGGTCTCGACGGCGCGCTGCAGTTGCAGCAGCGTGAAGGCCGGCGGCATCAGCTCGAACACCACGGGCCGATACTTGATCTTGCCGCGCAGGCGGGCGATCGCCGTGGCCACGATACGCCGGTGATCGCCAGCCATGGCCAGGCCCGCGCCGGCTGGCGGCGCCGGCTCGCCACGGTCGCGCGCGGTCTCCTGCACGAGGCCCGCCTCGTACAACAGTTCGTAGCGCTCGAGCGCGCGTTCCTCGGACCAGGCTCCGCCCGCGAGGCCGAAGGTGACCGCGACGCGTTCGCCGCGCGCGCGACGCTCGGCGTCCGTGGCCGCGGCGGCGACCCACGCCGTGAGGCCCGCTTCGATCGCGCCGAGCGCCTGCGGCGGACCCTTGCGCCAGTCCTCCCAGGGGAAGTAGCGATACCAGTCCTGCCAGGAGGATTCGCTGCTGCGCGCGCTGCGCGGCTCGCGCACCAGCGCCAGGTAGCCGATCGACAGCACGCGCGCGCCCTCGCCGCCGCTGACGCGACGGTCACGGTCGCCGAAGGTGTAGAGCTGCTCGACGTAGCCCAGCGACTGCCCGGTCTGCTGCTCGACCCAGGCGCGCAGGCCCTGTTCCAGCGTGCGGTGCCCGGGCTGGAACGGACCGGAGGGAAGCGCATCGGCGCCGCCCTCGGCGCGCAGCGTAAGCACGCGCGGCTGGTCGGCCGTGACGGCCACCACCACTGCCGTCAACTCCACAGCGATGTGGGCTGCGGCCTCGGCCTTCATGCAGCGAGGCGCGCCAGCCAGGGCAGCTTGGTCGATCCATCCATGAGCTTGAGCACGAAGTCGAAGCGGTCGACCTCTGTGCACAGATCGAAGTCGCGCTCGGGCGCCCAGTGGGCGTCCGGATCGAAGAACTTGGCCGCGCCCGGCGCGCTGCGCAGCCGTTCGCGCACGTCGCTGGTGTCGTAGGGTCGCCCTTCCAGGCGCGCGGCCAGCAGCTCGGCGCACAGGTCGTCCTCGGGCGAGGGCTCGCGCGCCTGGTGCCCCATGCACACGAGCGAGACTTCGTCGGGATTGCGACGCTGCACGTAGCGCACGATCGCAGCGGCGTTGACCAGGCTGCCGGTGATGACTTCGTCGGCACCGATGGCGGCGCACAGCCCCTGCGTTCCCGCGTGAGTGGTCTGGATGAGGGTCCGGCCGGCGATGTCGCCCACCTCGATCTCGGTCGGCGAGTTGCCGAAGTCGAAGCCCGGCAGGCGGCGCGAGTGGCGCTCGCCGACCAGCAGCCAGTCCGGGTTGAGCGCCTTGATTTCGCGCGCACGCGCGAGGTCGTCGACGGGCACGATGCGGCTCACGCCGCGCGCGTAGGCGTGCGGCGCCAGCGTGAACGCCCGGAACACGTCGATCACGATCGCAAGCCCGCGCGCGGCGCGCGCGCCGGCGAC
>JADZCS010000305.1 GCA_020851435.1 Gammaproteobacteria bacterium
AATCTAGCACCCGTAGAGCAAGGGCAAACCCACCGAAAGGTGGGGACGCAAAGCCTCCGGACTGACGGATTCTCACGAATCACAAGTTAGCGGGGTTGCCGGTAGAACAGGCCACCGTAACGCGCCTTCGCATTACACCCCCCTGATCTGCCGTGATCGAGGCGCAAGCCAACATCACGACCTTGCTTGGATCGACAGACCGCCCACGCAGGCGGCCTGCGAGACAAGTGGATCGCGCACGTCCCCACCCTTGTGGTTTTGCCCGGGTCCCGCCCGGGTGCACAGCTGTTCAGAGCTTCCCCGACGCGGTCCAGGACACACCGCCAGGGGAAGATCAATGAACCGCTACCTCGTCGCCGCCGCCGCTGCCCTCAGCCTGACTGCTTCGTTCGACGCCGCCGCCGGCAAGGTCCTGCGCAACGTCGCCCCCACGATCGCCGGCACGCCCAGCACCACCGACGTGGTCGGCATCCCCTACAGCTTCCAGCCCACCGCCTCCGACCGTAACGGCGACGCGCTGGCCTTCTCGATCCAGAACAAGCCCTCGTGGGCGACCTTCTCGATCGCCACCGGCCTGCTGTCGGGCGTCCCGACCGCCGCCGGTACCTACGCCAACATCATCATCTCCGTCTCCGACGGCCGGCTCGCCAAGAGCCTGCCCGCCTACTCGATCGCCGTCGCCGCCCCGGCCGTCGTCAACAAGGCCCCCGCGATCAGCGGTTCCCCGAGCACCAGCGTCAACCAGGACAGCAGCTACGCCTTCCAGCCCAGCGCCTCCGACCCGGAAGGCCAGAGCCTGAGCTTCAGCGTCGCCAACAAGCCGGCCTGGGCCAGCTTCGACGCGACCACCGGCAAGCTCAGTGGCACGCCCTGCGCCGCCGACGTCGGCACCTACGCCGCCATCACCATCTCGGTCACCGACGGCACCAACTCGGTTGCCCTGCCCGCCTACGCGCTGACCGTCACCCAGGCCGTCAACGGCCAGATCACGGTCGCCTGGACCGCCCCGCAGCAGAACACCGACGGCTCCGCGCTGACCGACCTCGCCGGCTACAGGATCTACTACGGCAACAGCCCCTCGAACCTGACCAACGTCGTCACGGTCGGCACCAACGTCAGCAGCTACGTCGTGCAGAACCTCGCCGCCGGTACCTACTACGTCGCGATGACCTCGCTCAACGCGCAGGGTGTCGAATCCGCCCAGTCGACCGTCGCCTCGAAGGTGCTTTGAATCCCTGAAACCCTGATCCCCTGATCAACCGTTCCTGGCCGCGGAATCCCCCCTTCCCCCTCCTCGGCCCCTCAGCGCCCCGGCTCACGCCGGGGCGCTTTTTCGTTGCGCGTCGGTTAACCTCCGCGCATCCCCAGATGGAGACCCCCATGCCCCGCCACCTGCTCCTGAGCCTCGCCCTGTTGCTGGCTGCCGGCCCGGCCCTCGCCGCCGACAAGGACGCCACCACGCTGCAGTCCCTGTTGAAGGCCCGTGAAGCGGGCGACGCGCAGACCGCGCGCCAGATCTGGGAGTGGGCCGAGATCGGCTTCCAGGAGGAGAAGTCCTCGGCGCTGCTGCAGAAGCAGCTCACCGAAGCCGGTTTCAGCATCAAGCCGGGCGTGGCGGCGATCCCCACCGCCTTCGTCGCGGAGTGGGGTTCGGGCAAGCCGGTCATCGCGATCATGGCCGAGATGGACGCGCTGCCGGGCATCACGCAGGACGCGAAGCCCGAGCGCAGCCCGCTGCGCGGCAAGCTGTCTGGACACGCCTGCGGCCACAACCTGTTCGGCACGGCCTCGACCTCCGCGGCGATCGCGATCAAGCAGTGGCTGGAGAAGACCGGCCGCAAGGGCACCATCCGCCTGCTGGGCACGCCGGCCGAGGAAGGCGGCTCAGGCAAGGTCTACATGGTGCGCGCGGGCCTGTTCGACGACGTCGACGTCGCGATGCACTGGCACGCCGGCGACCGCAACTCCGCGGCCGTGGGCCAGTCGCTGTCGAACAAGACCGCGAAGTTCCGCTTCTATGGCATCTCGAGCCACGCCTCGGCGGCGCCCGATCGCGGCCGCTCGGCGCTCGACGGCGTCGAGGCCATGGATATGATGGCCAACATGATGCGCGAGCACATCCCGTTCGATGCGCGCATGCACTACGTCATCACCAGCGGCGGCTCTGCGCCCAACGTGGTGCCGGATTTCGCCGAGTCGTACTACTACGTGCGCCACGCCGATCCCCGCGTGGTGGCCGACATCTTCGATCGCGTCGTCAAGGCATCGGAAGGTGCGGCGCTGGGCACCGGCACGCGCGTCGAGCACGAAGTCGTCGGCGGCGTGTACAGCCTGCTGGCGAACGACAGCCTCGGCAAGCTCATGGACCGCCAGCTGCGCACGCTGGGCGGCGTACGCTACACCGCCGAGGAGCGGCAGTTCGCCGAGAAGATCTTCTCCACCCTGGGCAAGACCGACCTCGCGCTGGGCTCCGAGGCCGAGGTGCAGCCCTACGACGCCACACGCAGCCAGGTCGGCTCGACCGACGTCGGCGACGTCAGCTGGGTGGTGCCGACCGTTGGCCTGCGCACCGCGACCTGGGTGCCGGGCACCGCGGCGCACAGCTGGCAGGCCGTGGCGGCCGGCGGCATGAGCATCGGCTACAAGGGCATGAACCTCGCGGCCCAGGCCCTTGCCCTGACCGCGATGGAGCTTTACCGCGACCCGAAGCAGGTCGCGGCGGCGCGCAGGGAATTCGAGCAGCGCCGCGGCGCGGACTTCAAGTACGTGCCGATCCTGGGCGATCGCGCGCCGGCGCTCGACTACCGGCGCTAGCCGTTTCCCGCTGATCCGGCGGCCGCGACACGTCGCGACGGGCACTCGGCCCGTCGCTTGGGTGCTCCCGCTGGAGTGGACGGCGCTCATACTGGTGGCCAGCGCTCATTGGTTCTCAGGAGACTCCGATGAATGTCCACCGCATCGCCCTGTTGCTGGCCCTGTCGGCCCTGGCAGCGCCCGCCTGCGCCGCAGCGGCCACACCTGAAATAATCGCGGCCGTAGCCAGCCCGGCGCGCACCGACAAGGACCGCGAGCGCGACGCGCGCGACAAGCCGGTCGAGGTCATGGAATTCGCCGGGGTAAAGCCCGGCATGGTGGTGGCCGACATCCTCGGCGGCGCGGGCTACTGGAGCGAGTTGTTCGCCGGCGCCGTGGGACCGACCGGCAAGGTCATGCTGGTCAACAACGTGCCCTACTGGCATTTCGCGCGCGAAGGGCTCAAGGCCCGCTTCACGCCCGGCCGCCTGCCCAACGTCGAACAGCGGCTCGTGGACTCCTGCAACCTGCGCCTGGCGCCGGCCTCGCTGGACCTCGCGGTGATCGTGATGTCCTACCACGACCTGTACATGACCGAGGAAGGCTGGCCAGAGATCGATGCCGGCCAGTTCATCGAGCAGATCCGGACGGCGCTCAAGCCGGGCGGTCACCTGCTGATCACCGACCATGCGGCCGCCGCTGGTACGGGCAGCACGCATGCGGGCGACCTGCACCGAATCGACGAAGAATTCGCAAAGCGGGATTTCGCCGCACACGGCCTGGTGCTGGAGAAGAGCTGGGACGGGCTGCGCAACCCGGCGGACGACCGCAGCAAGGTCGTTTTCGACGCGAGCATCCGCGGCAAGACGGACCGCTTCGTGCACCTGTACCGCAGGCAGTAGCCGGTACCTGCGTCTATGTGGCCTGGCGCAGCGCCGCAATAAAGGCAGCTGGATCCTCGCCTCGTTCGAGGACCTCGACCAGCGCCGAACCGACCACCACGCCGTCGACGTGCGGCGCCATGCGCTGCACCTGCTCGCGGCTGCGGATGCCGAAGCCGGCGCAGACCGGCACCGGCGACACGGCCTTGACCTGCGCCATGTAGGCCAGCACGTCGTCGGGCACGGCGACGCTCTTGCCGGTCGTGCCGGTCATGGTCACCGCGTAGACGAAGCCTTCGCTGGCGCGCGCGAGCATGGCCATGCGCTCCGGCGGCGTCACGGGCGTCACCATCTGCACGAACGCGAGTCCCTCGCGGCCCAGCGCCGCGCGCAGGTCCGCGCCTTCCTCGTAGGGCATGTCCGGCACGATGAAGCCCGTCACGCCCGCGGCGCGCGCATCGGCCGGCAGCCGGTCGAGGCCGTAGGCGAGCAGCGGGTTGAGGTAGCTCATGAGCAGCAGCGGCGCCTTCGGCCGCGCGGGCAGTGCCTTCAGCGTCTCGAGGATCCACTTCAGCGACACGCCCTGCTTGAGCGCCTCGTGGCTCGAACGCTGGATGGTCATGCCGTCGGCCATCGGGTCCGAGAACGGCACGCCGATCTCGACCACGTCGGCGGCGTTGCCGATCGCCAGCACGTTGGCCGCGAACTCGTCGCGGCGCGGGAAGCCCGCCGTCAGGAAGCCGACGATGGCCGGGCGGCCCGCCTCGTTGGCGGCGCGGATAGCCGCCGAAATCTGTTCACGCGGCAGCATCACAGCATCCCCTTCAGCAGCGTCTTCTGCAGCGTCGGCATGTCCTTGTCGCCACGACCGGACAGCGCGATGAGGATGCGCTTGCCCGGATTCACGCGCGCCCAACGCCGCGCGCCGGCGAAGGCGTGCGCCGTCTCGATCGCGGGCAGGATGCCCTCGGCCAGGCAGCACTCCGACAGCGCGTCGAGCGCCTCGTCGTCCGTGGCCTGTTCGTAACGCACGCGTCCCGCGGTCATGAGCAGCGAATGCTCGGGACCGACGCCCGAGTAGTCGAGGCCCGCCGAGACCGAGTGCGTCTCCTGCACCTGGCCGTCGCCGTCCTGCAGCACCAGCGTGTAGCAGCCCTGCAGCACGCCGGGCCGGCCGTAGGTCAGGGTCGCGGAGTTGTCGCCGAGGCCCGGGCCGCGCCCGCCGGCCTCGATGCCCAGCAGCGCGACCGACGGATCCTTGATGAAGGGATGGAACATGCCGATGGCGTTGGAGCCGCCGCCGACGCAGGCCACGGCGACGTCGGGCAGGCCGCCGGCCTGCTCGAGCATCTGCTGGCGCGCCTCGCGGCCGATCACCGACTGCAGCTCGCGCACGAGATACGGATACGGGTGCGGACCGACCGCCGAGCCCAGCAGGTAGTAGGTGCCCTCGGGGTCGGACACCCAGTCGCGCAGCGCCTCGTCGATGGCGGCGCGCAGCGTCTGGTCGCCGCTGGTGACCGGCACCACCGTCGCGCCCAGCAGGCGCATGCGCCCGACGTTCGGCGCCTGGCGCTCGGTGTCGACCGCGCCCATGTAGACCGTGCAGGGCATGCCGAGCCTCGCACAGGCGGCGGCGGTCGCCACGCCGTGCTGGCCTGCGCCCGTCTCGGCGACGATGCGCTTCGCGCCCAGCCGCTTGGCGAGCAGGGCCTGGCCGATCGCGTTGTTGATCTTGTGCGCGCCCGTGTGCGCGAGGTCCTCGCGCTTGAGCCACACGTCGGCGCCCCAGCGCTTCGACAGCGTGTAGGCGTGCGTGAGCGCCGTGGGCCGGCCGACGAAGGTCTTCAGTTCCGCGACGTATTCGGCCTGGAACTCGGCGTCGTGCAGGTAGCGGCTCACGCCGGCGTCGAGGCGGTTCAGCGCCGGCACCAGCGTCTCGGGCACGAAGCGCCCGCCGAAGGGACCGTAGCGCCCGCGCGCATCGGGATAAGAGCCACCGAGCTCCTGCTCGAGCAATTCACGCGCCTGTTCGGGCGCGACGGAGTAACTCATCGAACGTCTCCGGAGTGGACCTGACTGGCCGCCTCGCGCGCGGCCTGGATGAATCGTGTGATCTTGCCGGCATCCTTGACGCCGGCTGCGGACTCGACGCCGCTGGAGACGTCGACGCCCCAGGGCCGGACGGCCTGCACGGCCGCGCCGACATTATCCGGCGTGAGTCCACCGCCGAGGATCAGCTCGCCACGCTTTGCAAGCACCGCGGCCTCGGCCCAGTCGGCGACCTCGCCCGCCCCGCTCTGCCGGCCTTCGTACAGGAAGCGGGTCGGCAGCGGCAGGGGCAGCGCCGCATGCATGCGCAGCACGGGCCAGCGCGCGACCTCCGCGGGCAACTCCAGCGTCTCGAGATCGGCAGCGTCGGTCTGCCAGGCATCGGGTACGAAGGCCGCGAGCACCTCGTCGACCAGCGCCTGCGTGGGATGGCGCGTCACGGCCACCTTGATGACGCCTGGCGGAACGAGTTGCGCCAGCGCCGCGGCCTGCGCGGGCAGTACGTTGCGCGGCGAGGCCGCGTGAAACACGAAGCCCACCGCGTCGGCGCCCGCACGCAGCGCGGCCTCGACCTGCGCGGGCGAACTCAAGCCGCAGATCTTGACGCGGATGTTCAAGCGCTGCGCCCCACGGCGAGCATCGCGCGCACCATCGCCGCCGGGTCGGGCGCCGACATCAGCGCGCCGCCGACCAGGGCCATGTCGTAACCGGCCGCGACCATGCGCGCGCAGTCCGCGGGCGACTCGAGGCCGCTCTCCGCGACGCGCGGCAGCGCCCGCGGCAACAGCGGCGCCAGCTGCGCGAGCCGCTCGGGCACGACCTTGAGCGTCTGCAGGTCGCGGCTGTTGATGCCGACGAGCACGGCGGGCTGCTGGCCAGCGGCCTGCCGCGCGCTCGAAGCGACTGCCGCCTGCGCGCGCTCGATATCCTCGACGTCGAAGGCCTCGAGCAGCACGAACAGGCCGAGCTCGCGCGCGCAGTCGAGCATGCCGGCGAGCGTCTGGTCGTCGAGCATGCGCACGATCAGCAGCGCCCCACCCGCGCCCGCGGCGCGCGCCTCGAACAGCTGGTAGCGGTCGACGAGGAAATCCTTGCGCATGACCGGCACGCCCAGCGGCGCGAGCGCGGCGGCAGCGGCCTTCAGGTGTTCGAGCGAGCCGTCGAAGCGCGAGGGCTCGGTGAGCACCGACACCGCGGCCGCGCCGGCTTCGCCATAGGCGCGCACGCGCGCGGCGAGATCGTCGGTCGAACTGCCCAGCGTGCCGAGCGCGGGCGAACGCAGCTTGAGTTCCGCGATCAGGTCGAAGCGGCCATCGAGGTTCAGCGCGGGCGGTCGTGGGGTCGCGTGAGCGCGCGCGGCCAGCGCCGCCTCAGGCTCGAGCGCACGCGCAGCTTCCACACGCGCGCGGCTGCCCTCGGCCATCTGGTCCAGGAATCCGCTCAACGGCTGCGCTCCCGGTCGAATGCCGCGAGGCGTTCGAGCAGCGCCGCGGCGCGGCCGTCGTCGATCGCCGCCGCCGCCTGCGCGACCGCATCCAGCGGGCCCTCGGCGAGGCCGGTGACCTCGAGCACGAGCGCCGCGCCCATCAGCAGCGCGTCGCGATGGGGGCCGCGATCCTGGCCGCGCAGCACCTGCGCGAGCATCGCGGCGTTGTGCGCGGCATCGCCGCCGCGCAGGTCCTCGCCGGTACACACGGGCAGCCCGTAGTCGGACGCATCGCGGCGCGAACGCCTGACGCTGCCCGGGCGCACGTCCCACAGCAGGAACGGCGCGGCGGGCGTGGGCTCGTCCCAGCCGGTCTCGCCGTGCACGACGAACACGCGCTCGATCGGCATGCCGGCGATGGTGTTGGCCATGAGGTCCGCGATTTCGGCGTTCCAGGCGCCGATCACGCCGAACGGCGGCTCGGCGGGATTGGTCAGCGGCCCGAGCAGGTTGAACACGGTGCGTACGCCCAGCGCGGCGCGCACGGGCGCGATGGCCTTCATGGCCGGGTGATAGTGCGGCGCGAACAGGAAGGTGAAGCCGGTTGCCGCGAGGCAGCGGCCCGCCTCGGCCTCGTCGAGCGGCATGCGCAGGCCCAGCGCTTCCAGCACGTCGGCGCTGCCCGAACGCGAGGACACCGAGCGGTTGCCGTGCTTGACGATGCGCACGCCGGCGGCGGCGACGAGCAGCGACGTTCCCGTCGACAGGTTGAACGAGTGTGAACTGTCGCCGCCGGTGCCGACGACGTCGGCGACGGGACTGCCCGGCGGGATGTTCGGGCGCCGCGCCAGCGACCGCATGCCGCGCGCGAAGCCGCGCACCTCGTCCGCCGTGATGCCCTTCGAGCGCAGCGCGGCCAGCAGCGCGCCGGCCATCGCGGGCGCAAGCTGAGGGTCGGTCAGCGTCACCAGCAGGTCGAAGGCCTCCTGCTCGGCCAGCGCATGCCGCTCGAGCAGCTGTTCGAGCACCTCGCGCGGCGCGCGGCTCATGGGGCGCGGGTCCCGAGGAAGTTCGCCATGAGCGCCGGACCCTCGGGCGTCAGCACGCTCTCGGGATGGAACTGCACGCCCTCGACCGGGAGGTCGCGATGGCGCACGCCCATGATCTCGCCCTCGTCGGTCCAGGCGGTGACGACGAGCTCGGCGGGCAGCGACTCGCGCAGCGCGATCAGCGAGTGGTAGCGGCCGGCCTGCATTGGGTTCGACAGGCCCGTGAACACGCCCTTGCCGTCGTGGTGCACGGGCGAGGTCTTGCCGTGCATGAGCCGCGGCGCGCGCACGACCTTGCCGCCGAACACCTCGACCAGCGACTGGTGGCCCAGGCATACGCCGAAGATGGGCAGGCGGCCGGCGAAGGCCTCGATCATCTTCATCGAGATGCCGGCATCCTGCGGCGTGCCGGGACCCGGCGAGATGCACAGGTGCGTGGGCGCGAGCGCCAGCGCCTGCTCGATCGTGATCGCGTCGTTGCGATGGACCAGCACCTCGGCGCCCAGCACCATGAAGGCCTGTACGAGGTTGTAGGTGAAGGAATCGTAGTTGTCCACGAGCAGCAGCCGTGGCGACATGGCATTGGAGCTCACAGGCCCTCCTCGCCGAGCGCCAGCGCGCGCCCGAGCACCGCGCTCTTGGCGAGCACCTCGTCGTATTCCTTGTCCGGCACGCTGTCGGCAACGATGCCCGCACCCGCCTGGTAGCTGTAGCGCCCCGGCGTGAACACCAGGGTGCGGATGGTGATCGCGTGGTCGCTGTCGCCGCCGTGGCCGAAGTAACCCACCGTGCCGCCATAGAGTCCGCGGCGCACGGGCTCGAGTTCGTCGATGATCTGCATCGCCCGCACCTTCGGCGCGCCGACAAGCGTGCCGGCCGGGAAGGCCGCCGCGAACAGGTCGAAGGCATCGCGGCCGGGCGCCAGCTCGCCGCTCACGCCGCTGACGATGTGCATGACGTGGCTGTAGCGCTCGATGGACTGGTACGGACCGACCTTGACCGTGCCGGCCTTCGCCACGCGGCCGAGGTCGTTGCGCGCGAGGTCGACCAGCATCACGTGCTCGGCAATCTCCTTCGGATCGGCCAGCAGTTCCTGCTCGAGCGCGAGGTCCTCTGCGACGTCGGCGCCGCGCGGGCGCGTGCCGGCGATCGGCCGCAGCTGCGCGCGGCGCGAGTTGAGCCGCACCAGCGCCTCCGGCGAGGAACCGACCACGGTCACGTCGCCGAGCTCGCAGAAGTACATGTACGGCGAGGGATTGAGCAGGCGCAACGCGCGATAGGCCTCGAAGGGCTCCAGCTCGCACTCGCCCGAGAAGCGCGAGGCCAGCACCAGCTGGTAGACGTCGCCGGCGGCGATGTGTTCCTGCACGCGGCGCACGCCTGCGCAATATTGCCCGCGGTCCAGGCTCGCGACCGACGGCGCATAGCGGAACTTCGCGGGGCTCGGCGGCACCGGTCCGCGCAGGGCGCGAACGACCTCGCGCTGCAGCGCCTGGCGCTCGGCCTCGGAGCCGTCGTGCAGCAGCGTGAGGCCGTGGGTCACGTGGTCGAAGACCAGCAGCGAACGCGGCGCGACATAGTGCGCGTCGGGCACGGGCTGGTCGGCCACGGCGCGGCCCGGCAGGCGCTCGAACCAGCGCACGATGTCGTAGCCCGAATAACCGACCAGGCCGCCGGCCAGCGGCACGTCGGCCCGCCTGCCGACCGGCTTGGGCGCCTTCGCCAGGGCCTCGCGGAACGCCGTCAGCAGGGCGTCGCGGCCGTCGGGCAGCGGACGCCGCTCACCGCCCAGCAGCAGGCCGCTGCCGTCGAGCTTGAACTCGTAGGCATCGCCGAAACCGATGAAGGAATAACGGCCCAGCCGCTCGCCGCCTTCCACGCTCTCGAGCAGGAAGCGCGGCCGGAACGGCCGGAGCTTGAGATAGGCCGACACCGGGGTATCGAGGTCGGCTGCAATGTCGAAAGAAGGCTTCATCGGCTCCTCGTGTTCGCGCCGGGGAGCGGCAAAATGAGCCCGTCCCCGGCATTCGTCGGAGATCGGACCTGGGTCTTACGGAAACAGAAATTGCTCGACCAGCGCCCGCTCCTCAGGAGTGGCGCCACCACCAGCGAACGTCGGCGATGCGGCGGGTCGTCATGTTGCCCTGCAGTATCGGTGGCCGGCGCTACCGGGTCAAGCGGGCTGCACGGGCAGCTTGAGGTAGCGGCGCCCGTTGCCCTCGGCTGGCGGCCAGTGGCCGGCCCGGATGTTGACCTGGACGGCCGGATACAGCAGCGCGGGCACGTCCAGGGTCGCATCACGCGCCCGGCGCATGGCCGCGAACTCCGCCACCGTGACGCCGTCCCGGACGTGGATATTGCCGGCGCGCTGGGCGGCGATCGTGGTCTCGCTGGCCACGGGCCGGCCGCCCGGGCCGTAGTCGTGGCAGACCATCACGCGGGTCTCGGGAGGCAGCTCGTACAGGCGCAGGATCGACTGGTACAGCAGCTCGGCGCTGCCGCCCGGGAAGTCGCAGCGCGCCGTGCCGCCGTCGGGCATGAACAGCGAATCCCCGACGAAGGCGCAGTCGCCGATCAGGTAGGTCACGCTGTCGTTGGTGTGCCCGGGCGTCGCGATCACGCGCGCGGTGATCGACCCGACGGTAAAGGCCTCGCCGTCCACGAACAGGTGATCGAACTGGCTGCCGTCGGTCTGGAACCCGGGCTCGAGGTTCAGTACCTGCTTGAACGTCGCCTGCACGTCGCGGATGCCCGCGCCGATCGCGATGCGGCCGCCGAGCTGCTGCTGGAGCCAGGGCGCGGCACTCAGGTGGTCGGCATGGGCGTGGGTCTCGAGGATCCACTCGAGCTTCAGGTCGTGGCCGCGCAGGAACGCGACGAGCTCGCCGGCGCTGCGCGTCGCGGCCTGGCCGGACTTCGCATCGAAATCCAGCGCGGCATCGATGATCGCGGCCGCGCGCGTGGCCGGATCGGCCACAACGTAGGTCCAGGTGTTCGAGGCCTTGTGGAAGAACGGCGTGACTTCAGGGTTCATGACTTCTTCTATTTCTTCTGTGCGATCCAGGTGTCGACCTGCCTTTCCAGCACGCTGAGCGGCAGCGCGCCCGAGCGCAGCACCGCGTCGTGGAACTCGCGCAGGTCGAAGCGCGGGCCCAGCGCCTGCCGCGCCCTTTCGCGCAGCTCGACGATCTTGAGCATGCCGACCGTGTAGGCCGTGGCCTGCCCAGGCATGACGATGTAGCGCTCGGTCGCTTTGGTCGCCGCGTCCACCGTCATGGGCAGGTTGTCGAGGTGATACTGGATGACCTGCTCGCGCGTCCAGCGCCGGGCGTGCAGGCCGGTATCGACCACGAGCCGCACGGCGCGCGTCATCTCCATGGTCAGGCGGCCGAAATCCGAGTACGGGTCCGCGTAGAGGCCGAGCTCCTTGGGCAGGCGCTCGGTATAGAGGCCCCAGCCCTCGGAATAGGCCGTGAACCCGCCGAAGCGGCGGAAGCGCGGCAGCGCCTCGAGTTCGCCGGCGATCGCGAGCTGCATGTGATGACCCGGGATGCCCTCGTGGTAGGCCAGCGCCTCCATCTCGTACTTCGGCATGTCGGCCATGCGGTACAGGTTCGCGTAGTAGATGCCCGGCCGCTTGCCGTCGGCCGAGGGCCGCTGGTAGAAGGCCTTGCCGGCCGACTTCTCGCGGAACGGCTCGACCGCCTTCACGACGATCGGCGCCTTCGGCAGGGTCAGGAACAGCTCCGGCAGGCGCGAGCGCATGTTGTCGATGAGGCGCGTGGCCTCAGCGAGGTAGGCCGCCTTGCCCTCCGGCGTGTCCGGGTGATAGAAGCGCGGATCCTGGCGCAGCGACTCGAAGAAGGCCTTGAGGTCGCCCTTGAAGCCGACCTTCTGCATGATCGCGGTCATCTCGCCGCGGATGCGCGCGACCTCGGCGAGCCCGAGTTCGTGGATCTGCGTCGCGGTCAGCGAGGTGGTCGTGTAGCGCGCGAGCAGGAAGTCGTAGTACTTGCCGCCCTCGGGCAGCTTCCACACGCCGTCGTCGGTCGAGGCGCGCTTCTCGGCCTGTTCGGCCCAGCGGATCAGCTTCTGGTACGCCGGCAGGACGGACGTCAGCAGGGCCTTGTGGCCGGCGCCCAGCAGCACCTGCTTCCTGGCGTCGTCGACCGCGAGCGCCGCAACCTTGGCCTGGAAGTCGGCCCACAGCGGGCTGTCCTCGCCGG
>JADZCS010000306.1 GCA_020851435.1 Gammaproteobacteria bacterium
TCGAGAGATAGCTTACGGAAGATTCCGAGCACATGGTTTACACAATACGGCATTTGGGGAGCACCCCGATGCCCTGGAACGAGTGTAAGCCAATGGATGAACGCCTCCGCTTCATAGCCCGCCTGCTGGAAGGCGAGAAGATGGCGCCGGTGTGCCGCGAGTTCGGCATCTCCAGGGTCACCGGCTACAAGATCTTCGAGCGCTACAAGGAATGCGGGCTCGATGGGCTCCACGACCGCAGCAAGGCCCCGTACCGGCAGGCCAACAAGCTGCCGTTTCAGGTCGAACGGGCGATCCTGGGCATCAAGAAGGAGTTCCCGTCCTGGGGCGCGCCGAAGATCCGCGACAAGCTGATCCGCGAGTACCCGATGATCCCGCCCCCGGCCGTGAGCACGGTTCACGCCGCGCTCGACCGCAATGGCCTCGTCTAGCGACGCAAGCGCCGGCGTCACAAGGCCTGCGGTACGCCGCTGGCCACCGCTCACACGCCCAACGGACTGTGGTGCGCCGACTACAAGGGCGAGTTCAATCGTGCGGACCGCTATCTTGGCGCTGGCCTCGCCTGGAGCGGCGCGTTCGGCCGCAGCGAGGACCGGCTCGGGATCGCCGTGGCTCACGCCCGCAACGGCGAGGAATTTCGCGGCGCGCAGGCGCTCGCTGGGACGCCAGTCGACGCCCGCGAGACCATCGTGGAACTGACCTGGCGGGCAGTGCTCAGCGACTGGCTGACGCTGCAGCCGGTGGTCCAATACACACTGAACCCCGATACCGATCCGGCGCTCGCCGATTCGCTGGCAGTCGGCCTGCGCTTCGAACTCGGGTGGTCACGCGGCTGGTGACCGGCCGGGCCGGGTAAGCGGGTATACTCGCGCCGCCATGCAAACCGCCCGCGAACTCTATTCCTACCGCAAATACTGGGCGCAGCGCTTCGGCACTGCGCCCTTCCTGCCGATGTCGCGCGCCGAGATGGACGTGCTCGGCTGGGACAGTTGCGACATCATCCTCGTCACGGGCGACGCGTACGTCGATCACCCGAGCTTCGGCATGGCGATCATCGGCCGCGTGCTCGAAGGGCAGGGCTTCCGCGTCGGCATCCTGTCCCAGCCCGACTGGCAGGATCCGGAGTCCTTCCGGGCGCTTGGCCGGCCCAACCTGTTCTTCGGCATCACGGCCGGGAACATGGACTCCCTGGTCAACCGCTATACCTCGGACAAGCGCATCCGCAGCGACGATGCGTACACGCCCGACGGCGTGGCCGGCAAGCGTCCCGACCGCTCCGTGATCGTCTACGCGCAGCGCACGCGCGAAGCCTACGGCGACGTACCGATCGTGCTGGGTGGCATCGAGGCCTCGCTGCGGCGCATCGCGCACTACGACTACTGGTCCGACAAGACGCGGCGTTCCGTGCTGCTCGACGCCAAGGGAGACCTTCTCGTCTACGGCAATGCGGAGCGGCAGGTCTGCGAGATCGCGCATCGCCTCGCCGCCGGCGAGTCCATCGAATCCATCGACGACGTGCGCGGCACGGTCATCGCGCGGCGCCGCACGCCCGACGGCTGGGTCGAGATCGACTCCACCGAACTCGATACGCCGGGGCCCCTCAACCCGCCCGTCGACCCCTACGCGATGGAAGAGGACATGCGCGCCGCGAACAAGGCCGCGGCGGCGCCCGAGCCGGGCGTGCAGGTCGTGCGCTTCGTGCGCAAGGTCGCCAATGCCGACCGCGGGCGCAGCGTGATCCGCATGCCGGCCTTCGAGCGCGTGCGCGACGACCCGGTGCTGTACGCCCACGCCTCGCGCATCCTGCACATGGAGGCGAACCCGGGGAACGCCCGCGCGCTGGTGCAGCGCCACGGCGACGTCGACGTCTGGCTCAACCCGCCGCCGATCCCGCTGTCCACGCGCGAGATGGACTGGGTGTACGAGCGTCCCTACCAGCGCGTGCCGCATCCGTCCTACGGCAAGGCCCTGATACCGGCCTACAAGATGATCCGCTTCTCGGTAGCCATCCAGCGCGGCTGCTTCGGCGGCTGCACCTTCTGTTCGATCACCGAGCACGAGGGACGGATCATCCAGAGCCGCTCCGAGGACTCGATCGTCCGCGAGATCGAGGACGTGCGCGACCGCGTGCCGGGTTTCACGGGCGTGATCTCGGACCTGGGCGGCCCGACGGCCAACATGTATCGCCTGCACTGCAAGGACCCGAAGATCGAGTCGGCCTGCCGCCGGCCGTCCTGCGTGTTTCCGGGCGTCTGTCCGAACCTGAACACCGACCACGCGCCGCTCATCAGCCTCTATCGCCGCGCGCGCGCGCTGCCGGGCATCAAGAAGGTGCTGATCGCCTCCGGCGTGCGCTACGACCTCGCGGTCGAGTCGCCGGAATACGTGAAGGAACTCGCGCAGCACCACGTCGGCGGCTACCTCAAGATCGCACCCGAGGCGATCGGCGAGGGTCCGCTGTCGAAGATGATGAAGCCGGGCGTCGGCGCCTACTACAAGTTCAAGGAGCTGTTCGACAAGTTCTCGAAGGAGGCGGGCAAGGAGCAGTACCTGATCCCGTACTTCATCGCGGCCCATCCGGGCACGACCGACGAGGACATGCTCGAGCTCGCGTTGTGGCTCAAGCAGAACGGGTTCCGCGCCGACCAGGTGCAGGCCTTCCTGCCCGGGCCTATGGCCACCGCCACGGCGATGTGGCACTCCGGCAAGAATCCGCTGCGCAAGGTCACGCGGACCAGCGAGCAGGTGTCGGTGCCCAAGGGCATGCGCCAGCGGCGCCTGCACAAGGCCTTCCTGCGCTATCACGATGCCAACAACTGGCCGCTGCTGCGCGAGGCCCTGCGCAACATGGGCCGCGCCGACCTGATCGGCAGCGGCAAGCACCAGCTGATCCCGGCATTTCAGCCGCTGGGTACGGGGCTCACGCCGGAGGGCAAGCGCTTCGCGCCGTCCGTGAAGCCCGGGCAGAAGCCCGTTAAATTCCTGACCCAGCACACCGGCCTGCCGCCGCGCGACGACGGCGGGCCGCCCAAGGGCCGGTTCCGCAAGGGGCCGCCGTCCGGTGCGGGTCGCAAACCGGCGCGCTAGCGCCGCAGGCAAGAATCCTGGAGAGAGGCATCATGAGCGAGAAGGGCGGGGACGACTCCGGACTGCGCGGCCGCACGGTCAGCGTTTACTGCGCGTCCAGCAAGAGCTGCGATCCCGAGTACCACGACGTTGCGCGAAACCTGGGCGGGCTGCTCGCCAGCCTGGGCGCGAAGATCGTCTACGGCGGCGGCAAGGCCGGGTCGATGGGCGCCCTCGCCGAGGGCGCGCTGGCCGCGGGCGGACACGTGGTCGGCGTCATCCCGCGTTTCATGCTGGACCTCGAGTGGGGTCATGGCGGACTCGCCGAGCTGCACGTCGTCGAGGACATGCGCACGCGCAAGCACGAGATGCTCACGCGGGCCTCGGCAGTGATCGCGCTGGCCGGCGGCTGCGGCACGCTGGAGGAACTGTTCGAGGCGATCACCCTGAAGCGCCTGGGGCTGTTCCTCGGGCCCATCGTGATCGTCAACACGCGCGGCTATTACGACCCGCTGTTGAAGATGCTCGAGGACAGCGTGAGCGAGCGCTTCATGGACGACCGGCACCGGGACATGTGGCAGTTCGTCGCCACGCCCGCGGAAGTGCCGGCTGCGATCCTCTCGGCCGTGCACTGGACCGAAGACCACCGGCGGCTGGCGGTCCGCTGAAGTAAGATGGCGCCGCGCCCGCCGGGCGCATTGCCAGGGGGAGTCGCGTGGACGGGCAGAAGCTCAAGGTCCTGGTCGAGGCGGGCGCACTCAAGGCGGTGCGCATCATCGGCAA
>JADZCS010000307.1 GCA_020851435.1 Gammaproteobacteria bacterium
CACTGGCCCGCCTTCAACCTCGCTGATGTGGCGATAACTATCGGAGCGCTCTGCCTGTTCTTGACGGTTGTACCGAAAAGCAGTAGAGGCACAGAGGCCGATGTGTCCGGTTAAGCTATACCCTAACATGGCGTCAGACCATCCGGCGCGAAAGCGTCAGAATAGAGTCGCCTTCAGAATTGATTGACACGCACCGTCAAGAGTCATAGATTTCTTCCTGACACATTCCCCTCAGGAGGACCCTTAGCACGGTCAGCGCATCGGCTACGTCCGCGTCAGCAGCTTCGACCAGAACCCGGAACGCCAGCTTGAGCATGTGCCGGTGGACAGGCTGTTCACCGACAAGGCATCGGGCAAGGACACCCAGCGCCCCGAGCTAGAACGGTTGCTCGCCTTCGTGCGCGAGGGCGACACGGTGGTGGTGCACAGCATGGACCGCCTGGCGCGCAACCTCGACGACCTGCGCCGTCTAGTGCAGAAGCTCACCCAGCGCGGCGTGCGCATCGAATTCGTCAAGGAAAGCCTGACCTTCACCGGCGAGGACTCGCCGATGGCGAACCTGATGCTGTCGGTGATGGGCGCGTTCGCCGAGTTCGAGCGCGCCCTTATCCGCGAGCGGCAGCGCGAAGGCATCGCGCTCGCCAAGCAGCGCGGGGCCTACCGGGGCCGCAAGAAGGCGCTGTCGCCGGAGCGGGTGGCCGAGCTGCGCCGGCGGGCCGCCGCCGGCGAGCAGAAAGCCAAGCTCGCCCGCGAATGCGGCATCCGCCGCGAACCCCTGTACCAATACCTGAGAACGGATGACTGACCATGCCGCGCCGCAGCTTGCTGACGCCCGCCGAGCGCACC
The DNA here is from genome assembly GCA_020851435.1 of Gammaproteobacteria bacterium. Taxonomy (GTDB): domain Bacteria; phylum Pseudomonadota; class Gammaproteobacteria; order Steroidobacterales; family Steroidobacteraceae; genus JADZCS01. The sequence goes on from JADZCS010000307.1 coordinate 847, forward strand.
GGCCTGCTTGCCTTTCCGACCACTGACGACGACCTCATCCGGCATTACACCTTCTCCGAACCCGACCTGTCAGTGATCCGCCAACGGCGCGGCAACCACAACCGGCTCGGTTTCGCGGTGCAGTTGTGCTACCTGCGCTATCCCGGCTTCGCCCTGCCGACCGACGCGGAACCGCCCGCATCCCTGCTGAATATCGTCGGCCGCCAGTTGCGCATCGCGCCGGACATCTGGCCGCAGTACGCGCAGCGGCCGGAAACCCGGCGCGAGCACCTGCTGGAATTGCAGGCGTGGCTGAAGCTGACGCCGTTCGCGGCCGCCGACTACCGGCGCTTCGTCCACCAGCTCGCCGAGCTGGCCCAGCAGACCGACCGGGGTATCGTGCTGGCCGAGGCGCTGGTCGAGCTGCTGCGGCAGCAACGTATCATCCTGCCGGCCATCGATGTCATCGAGCGTGTATGTAGCGAGGCGCTCACGCGCGGTACGCGCCAGGTGTACGCGGCGCTGACCGCGCCGCTGGCCGATCACCATCGCCGTGCGCTCGACGGTCTGCTGGCGATCCGCGAGGGCACCAAGGGCAGCGGGCTAATCTGGCTGCGCCAGCCGCCCGGCCCGCCCAAGCCCAAGCATGTGCTGGCCCACCTGGAGCGGCTGAAGACCCTCCGTGACCTGGCGTTGCCGGATGGGCTGGAGCACACCGTCCACCAAAACCGCCTGCTGAAGCTCGCCCGCGAAGGAGGACAGATGACGGCCCAGCACCTGCGCGACCTGGAGCCGAGCCGCCGCTATGCGACCCTGTCCGCGGTGATCCTCGATACCCGCGCCACCCTGATCGACGAGATCATCGACCTGCACGACCGTTTCATGGGCGCGCTGTTCAGCAAGGCCAAGCGCAACCACGCCGACCGCTTCCAGCAGTCCGGCAAGGCGATCAACGACAAGGTGCGGCTCTACTCGCGCATCGGCCGCGCCCTGCTGGAAGCCAAGCAGTCGGGCGGCGATCCGTTCGCCGCCATCGAGGCCATCATCCCGTGGGAGGTGTTCACCGAGAGCATCACCGAGGCCGAGCTGCTGGCCCAGCCGGAAGGTTTCGACTTCCTCGCGCTGGTCGGCGACGGCTTCAACCAGCTCCGGCGCTACACGCCGGCCCTGCTGGAAGCGCTGACCATGAAGGCCGCGCCGGCGGCACGCGAGCTGCTCGCCGCCGTCGATGTGCTCAAAGGGATGAACGAGCGCCAGGCGCGCAAAGTGCCGGACGATGCGCCCACGTCGTTCGTGCGCAAGCGCTGGGAAAGCCTGGTGCGCAACGAAGACGGGTTGGATCGGCGCTTCTACGAGCTGTGCGTGCTGTCCGAGCTGAAAAACTCGCTGCGCTCCGGCGACATCTGGGTGCAGGGCTCGCGCCAGTTCAAGGACTTCGAGGACTACCTGTTGCCGCCACCGCGTTTCGCCGCGCAGCGCGATCAGCGGGAATTGGGCCTGGCCGTCGAAACCGACTGCGAGCGCTTCCTGGAGGCGCGCCTCACGGTGCTGCAAGAGCAACTGGCGACGGTGGAGCGGCTGGCCGCCGCCAACGAGCTGCCCGACGCCGCCATCACCAGTACCGGCCGGCTCAGGATTTCGCCGCTGGACAACGGCGTGCCCGACGAGGCCGAGGCGCTGATGCAACAGGCGTACAGCCCGCTGCCGCACCTGAAGATCACCGAGCTGCTGCTGGAAGTCGATGGCTGGACGGGGTTCAGCCGCCACTTCAAGCACCTCAAGAGCGACGCGGCGGCCGAAGATCAACACCTGCTGCTGACGACCATCCTGGCCGACGCCATCAACCTGGGGCTCTCCAAGATGGCCGAATCCTGCCCGGGCGTGACCTATGCCAAGCTGACCTGGTTGCAGGCGTGGCACATCCGCGACGAGACCTATTCGGCCGGGCTGGCCGAGCTGGTCAACGCGCAGTTCCGTCAGCCGTTCGCCGCCTATTGGGGCGATGGCACCACGTCGTCGTCGGACGGCCAGAACTTCAAGGCCGGCGGTCGGGGCCACGCCGCCGGCCAGGTGAACCTGAAGTACGGCCAGGAACCGGGCGTGCAGTTCTACACCCACATTTCGGACCAGTACGCGCCGTTCCACACCAAGGTCATCAACGCCACGGTGCGCGACGCCACCCACGTCCTGGACGGACTGCTGTACCACGAATCCGACCTGCGCATCGAGGAGCATTACACCGACACGGCCGGCTTCACCGATCACCTGTTCGCGCTGATGCACCTGCTGGGCTTCCGCTTTGCGCCGCGCATCCGCGACCTGACCGACAAGCGCCTGTACATCCACGGCGACGCCAAGCAGTACCCGACGCTCGCCGGCCTGATCGGCGGCAGCGTCAACGTGAAGCACATTCGCGCCCATTGGGATGAAATCCTGCGGCTCGCCGCGTCAATTAGGCAAGGGACGGTCACGGCCTCGCTGATGCTTAGAAAGCTCGGCAGCTATCCACGCCAGAATGGCCTGGCGGTAGCCTTGCGCGAGCTGGGGCGCATCGAGCGCACGCTGTTTGCGCTCGACTGGATGCAAAACGTCGAACTGCGCCGCCGCGTGCAGATAGGCTTGAACAAGGGCGAAGCGAAGAACGCGCTGGCCCGTGCCGTGTTCTTGAACCGGCTCGGTGAAATCCGCGACCGCAGTTTCGAGCAGCAGCGCTACCGGGCGAGCGGCCTCAATCTCGTGACGGCGGCCGTTGTGCTGTGGAACACGGTCTATCTGGAGCGGGCCGCGAACGCCTTGCGCGGCCACGGCCATACCGTTGATGATGCCCTTTTGCAGTACCTGTCGCCGCTGGGCTGGGAGCACATCAACCTGACCGGCGATTACCTCTGGCGCAGCAGCGCCAAGATCGGCGCGGGCAAGTTCAGGCCGTTACGACCACTACAACCGGTTTAGCGTACGATTTTTTCCGTTTTCTGGGGCGACCCCATGCAGCACCAGTTGGGACAGCAGCAACGTTCGGCCGCCTCCAATGTGGCGACCCAGATCGATACCGAC
>JADZCS010000308.1 GCA_020851435.1 Gammaproteobacteria bacterium
CCAGGCCTGCGCCGCGATGCCGGCCGACCGCGTCGATCTCGTCGATGAAGATGATGCAGGGCGCGTGCTTCTTGGCCTGCTCGAACATGTCGCGCACGCGCGAGGCGCCGACGCCCACGAACATCTCGACGAAGTCGCTGCCCGAGATCGTGAAGAAGGGAACCTTGGCCTCGCCGGCGATGGCGCGCGCGAGCAGGGTCTTGCCGGTGCCCGGCGGGCCGACCATCAGCACGCCCTTCGGGATCTTGCCGCCCAGCTTCTGGAACTTGGCCGGATCCTTGAGGAAGTCGACGATCTCCTTGACCTCTTCCTTCGCCTCGTCGACGCCCGCGACGTCGGCGAACGTGACGTTGACCTGGTCCTCGTTGAGCAGGCGCGCACGACTCTTGCCGAAGGACATGGCGCCGCGGCCGCCGCCCCCGCCCTGCATCTGCCGCATGAAATAGACCCAGACGAAGATCAGCAGCAGGATCGGGAACGAGGACACGAACAGCTGGCGCAGGAACGACTGGCCTTCCGGGGGCGCCGCATCGAAGGTGATGCCGCGCTTCTGCAACAGGCCGATGACCGCGGAATTGTCGGTCTCGGGGCTGAAGGTCACGTAGGCCTCGCCATTCGCACGGGTGCCGACGATCTGGTCGCCCTTGAAGGTGGCCGTACGGATGGTGCTGGCCTCGACTTCCGCGAGGAACGCCGAATAGGCCAGCGGCTGCGGAGCGGTTCCGCGCGCGCCGAAATTGGAGAACACCGCGAGCACGACCACTGCGATCACTACCCAGAGGACGATGTTCTTGGTCAGGTCGTTCAAAGGCCCATTCCTTGTCGGGGAGAGTCGCAGGCCAGCCGCAGGCCGGCGATTAAGGGATTCAAAGGGGTCGGCACCACATTACTACACTACGGACGCGGATGCCTCGCCACCAGGTAGACCTCAGGGCTGCGTTGCCGCGAGGCCTTGGGCTTGCGCATCTTCACCGTCGTAAACCGGGCCCGGGCGGTAGCCAGCAGCGCGTCGAAACCGCTGCCCTGGAAAACCTTCATCACCAGCGTACCGCCGGGCTTCAGGACTTTGAGCGCCATATCGAGGGCAAGTTCCGACAGGTACATCGCCCGCGGCTGGTCGACCACGTCCATACCGCTCATGTTGGGGGCCATGTCGGACAATACAAGGTCCGCGCCGTCGTCCCCGACGGCCGCAAGCAACTGGTCGAGCACCTCCTGTTCCCGGAAGTCGCCCAGGATGAACATAACGTCGCCGAGCGCATCCATCGGCAGGATGTCAGTGGCGATGATCCTGCCCTTGCCCGCCAGGCGGCGGCTCGCGTACTGGCTCCAGCCGCCCGGCGCGGCCCCCAGGTCGACGATGGACATGCCCGGCCGCAACAGCTTCTCGGCGCGGTCGATCTCCTCGAGCTTGAATGCCGCCCGCGAGCGCCAGCCCTCCTTGTGGGCGCGCTTGACGTACTCGTCGGAGAAATGTTCCTTGAGCCAGCGTTCGCTGGACTTGCTGCGGATGGGCATCTGGGGCGGACTCGGGGCGGGCGACGGACGGGGCTTCCACTATACTTGCTGTTCAAGGCCCGGCTGCACCGGGAACGGCGGGCACATGGAACTGAGCGACAACCAGAAAAAATACCTGCGGGGCCTCGGCCATCCGCTCAAGCCCCTGGTCATGGTGGGCCAGCACGGGCTGACCGACGCGGTGATCAAGGAACTCGACCAGACGCTGGACGCCCACGAACTGGTCAAGGTGCGGGCCAGGGTCGGCGACCGCGACGTCCGCGACGAGGCGCTGGCCGCCATGGCGGAGCGCACCGGCGCGGTGCTGGTCCAGAAGATCGGCAACGTGGGCCTGCTCTACCGGGCGAACCGCAAGCTGCCCCGAATCGTCCTGCCGGGCGCCTAGACGTACCGGACGGCGACGATCTCGTAGGAACGCGCGCCGCCGGGCGCCGCGACCTCGACCACGTCACCCTCGTTCTTGCCGATCAGCGCCCTGGCGATCGGCGAGGTGATGGACACCATGCCCTGGCGGATGTCGGTCTCGTCCTCGCCGACGATCTGGTAGGTGACGCGGGCGCCGCCGTCCTCGGCCTCGAGGTCGACCGTGGCGCCGAACACCACCCTGCCCGACTGCGGCAGCGATGACGGATCGATGATCTGGGCATTGCCCAGCCGCGACTCGATCTCCTTGATGCGGCCCTCGATGAAGCCCTGCTGCTCGCGGGCAGCCGCGTATTCGGCGTTCTCGGACAGGTCGCCGTGGGCGCGCGCCTCGGCGATGGCGCGGATGACGTTCGGGCGATCCTCGCCCTTCAGCCGCTTGAGCTCGACCCGCAGCTTTTCGGCGCCGCGCAGGGTGATCGGAAACCGGTTCACGAGATGATCTCCTGGTGCAGGTCCTGCAGGCGATTCACGGCGACGTCGCCGAGGTGGTCGATCGCGTCGATGGTGGCGAGCGCCGCCGCGACGGTCGTGAAATAGGTCACCTTGCGATAAACGGCCTCGCGGCGGATCGAGCGGGACTCGCGGATCGCCTGCTTGCCCTCGGTGGTGTTGACGATCATGTCGAACTCGCCATTCTTGATCATGTCGACGATGTTCGGACGGCCGTCGCGGACCTTGAGCGCGCGCCGGCAACCGATGCCCTCAGCTTCCAGCGCGTCGGCCGTGCCGCCCGTCGCCACGAGTTCGAACCCGCGTTCGGACAGCATGCGGCCGATCTGCACCGCCAGCGGCTTGTCGCGGTCGCGGACGCTGACCAGGCACACGCCGCGGGTCGGCAGCTTGACGCTGGAGGCGATGGTGGCCTTGGCGTAGGCCTCGCCGAATGTCTTGCCCGTGCCCATCACCTCGCCCGTCGACTTCATCTCGGGGCCCAGGATCGGGTCGGCGTCCGGGAACTTCGAGAACGGGAACACCGACTCCTTCACCGAGAAGTACTTCGGGATCCGCTCCTCGGTCTCGCCCTGCTCGGCGAGCGAACGGCCGGCCATCACGCGCGCCGCGACCTTGGCCAGCGGCCGGCCGGTGGCCTTGGAGACGAAGGGCACCGTGCGCGACGCGCGCGGGTTGACCTCGAGCACGTAGACGATCCCGCTCTGGATCGCGAACTGCACGTTCATCAGGCCCACGACGCCCAGCGCCAGGGCCATCTGCCGCGTCTGGGCGCGCATCTCGTCCTGCAGCTCGGCCGACAGCGTCGCCGGCGGCAGCGAGCAGCTCGAGTCGCCCGAGTGCACGCCGGCCTGTTCGACGTGTTCCATGATGCCGCCGATCAGCACGTCCTTGCCGTCGCAGATGGCGTCGACGTCGACCTCGATGGCGAGGTCGAGGAAGCGGTCCAGCAGGATCGGGCTGTCGTTCGAGACCTTGACGGCCTCGCGCGTGTAGCGGCGCAGGTCGTCCTCGCTGAAGACGACTTCCATCGCCCGGCCGCCGAGCACGTAGGACGGCCGCACGACCAGCGGGAAGCCGACGTTGCGGGCCAGTTCGACGGCCTGTTCCTCGTTGCGGGCGGTGGCGTTCTCCGGCTGGCGCAGGCCAAGTCCGTGCAGCAGCTGCTGGAAGCGCTCGCGGTCCTCGGCGGCGTCGATGGAATCGGGCGAGGTGCCGATGATCGGCGCGCCGGCCGCGGCCAGCGGCCGGGCCAGCTTGAGCGGCGTCTGGCCGCCGTACTGCACGATCACGCCAACCGGCTTCTCGCGTTCGATGATCTCCATGACGTCCTCGAAGGTCAGCGGCTCGAAGTAGAGCCGGTCCGAGGTGTCGTAGTCGGTCGAAACGGTCTCCGGGTTGCAGTTGACCATGATGGTCTCGAACCCGTCCTCGCGCAGCGCGAGCGCCGCGTGCACGCAGCAGTAATCGAACTCGATGCCCTGGCCGATGCGGTTCGGGCCGCCGCCCAGGATCATGATCTTCCGGCGATCGGTCGGCGCGGCCTCGCATTCCTCCTCGTAGGTCGAGTAGAGGTAGGCGGTGGCGGTGGCGAACTCGGCCGCGCAGGTGTCGACGCGCTTGTAGACCGGGCGGATGCCGGCGACGTGGCGCATGGACCGCACCTGCGCCTCGGTGCCGCCCGCGAGCCTGGCGAGACGGGCGTCCGAGAAGCCCTTGCGCTTGAGCGCGCGCATGCGCGGCGCCTCCAGCGAGGTGAGCCCGCCCGCCTTCACCGCGGCTTCCTCGCGGATGAGGTCCTCGATCTGCGCCAGGAACCAGGGATCGATGCGGCTGACCTCGTGCACGCGCTCGAGGCTCCAGCCCGCGCGGAACGCATCGCCGACGTGCAGGATGCGGTGCGGTCCGGGATGGCGCAGTTCCTGGGCCAGCAGGTCCTCGCCCTCGTCGTCCAGCGGCAGCACGTTGATCTCGTCGAAGCCGTCGTTGCCCGTCTCGAGGCTGCGCAGCGCCTTCTGCATCGATTCCTGGAAGGTCCGGCCGATCGACATGGCCTCGCCCACTGACTTCATCTGCGTGGTCAGGCGCTTGTTGGCGTCCGGGAACTTCTCGAACGTGAAGCGCGGGATCTTGGTGACGACGTAGTCGATCGCCGGCTCGAACGACGCCGGCGTGGCGCCGCCCGTGATCTCGTTGCGCAGTTCGTCGAGCGTGTAGCCGACCGCGAGCTTCGCCGCCACCTTGGCGATCGGGAAGCCGGTGGCCTTCGAGGCCAGCGCGGACGAGCGCGACACGCGCGGGTTCATCTCGATCACGAGCAGCCGGCCGTCCGCCGGGTTCACCGCGAACTGCACGTTGGAGCCGCCGCAGTCGACGCCGATCTTGCGCAGCACCGCGATCGACGCGTTGCGCATGCGCTGGTATTCCTTGTCCGTCAGGGTCTGCGCCGGCGCCACGGTGATCGAGTCACCGGTGTGCACGCCCATCGGGTCGAGGTTCTCGATCGAGCAGATGATGATGCAGTTGTCGCGCTTGTCGCGGACGACCTCCATCTCGAATTCCTTCCAGCCGAGCACCGATTCCTCGATCAGCACTTCGTTGGTCGGGGACGCGTCGAGGCCGCCGGAGACGATGGTCTCGAACTCCTCGCGGTTGAAGGCGATGCCGCCGCCCGATCCGCCCATCGTGAAGGAGGGCCGGATCACCGCCGGGAAGCCGATCTCGGCCTGCACCGCCAGCGCCTCCTCGAGGCTGTGGGCGATGAACGAGCGCGGGCACTCGAGGCCGATCTCGCGCATCGCGTTGCGGAACAGCTCGCGGTCCTCGGCCATGTCGATCGCGTCGCGTGAAGCCGCGATGAGTTCGACGCCGTACTTCTCGAGCACGCCGTGGTGCACGAGGTCCAGGGCGGTGTTGAGCGCGGTCTGGCCGCCCATGGTGGGCAGCAGGGCGTCGGGGCGTTCCTTCTCGATGA
>JADZCS010000309.1 GCA_020851435.1 Gammaproteobacteria bacterium
ATTCCAGCGGGCGCCGCGACGATCCGCACGGCTTCGGCGGCGAGCGTGTGTTCCACCTGTCCGGGTTCGTCGCGAAGAAGGAGGCCCTGCTGATGGGCCTGGGTTTCGGCTGGATGCCCAGGTATCTCGTCGCCGACGAACTGCGAACGAGGGTGCTGCGCGAGTTGCCCTACGACGGTGGCTCGCGCTACCGGTTCACGCCGCGGCTGGTGTATCGCAGCGACCGGCCGCTCGGTCGCGCGGGTCGCCGGCTTGCGGACCTGCTGAAGCAGTCCGCGTGGCCGTCGCCACCGGCCACGCGCAGGCGCGCGAAGGCCTGAACTCAGCGCCCCAGCACTCGGGCGTACTCGTCCGCGTCGAAGCCCAGCAGCAACTGCTTGCCAGCTTCGATCACGGGTCGGCGGATCGCGCTCGGATGGGCAGTGAGCAGGGCCAGTGCGCGGACTTCATCGAGGGCCTGTCGATCCGGTTCCGGGATCTTTCTCCAGGTGGGGCCGCGCGTGTTGGCGAGGCGTTCCCAGTCCACTGCTTTCGCCCAGGCTGGGAGGCGTTCCACGGGGGCGCCGTCGCGCTTGTAGTCGTGGAAATCCCAGGCCACGCCGTGCTCGTCGAGCCAGGCGAACGCCTTCTTCATCGTGTCGCAGTTCCTGATGCCGTAGATGCGGACCTTCATCGCGCAGGCGCCTGCGGCGAGCCCGGCAGCTTCACATCGACCCACACCAGGCGGTGGTCGGACACGGGAAACGGGTGCGTGCCGACGAGCCTGAACAGCGGATCGGCCGCCAGCGGCCAGAACACGCCACTGCCCTTGATGGGCAGTTCGCGCGAGGGCAGCACGTAGTCCACGCGCAGGTTGCCTGCGCCGGCCTCGCCGAAGTCCGCGGTGTCCTGCGCGGGATCGCCGCGATGCGTGAGGTTCGATCCGCCCTGCAGCCGGGCCTGCTCGGCGGCGCCTGCGCTGGTGGGCACCGGCGCCGACTGCACGCGTGGGTGCTTCAGCAGGCTGCTGATCGCGCCGCCCTTGGAATCGCCATCGTTGGGGTCCGCGTTGAGGTCGCCAGCGATCACGAAGGGCTGTGCGCCGAGTCCGCCGCGCCCGCCGCGGTCATCCGCGAGCCAGTCCAGCGCGCCGTCGCCGACATACAGTTCCCAGAAGCGGATTTCGTCGTGGTTACGCCGGCCGTTGCGGTTCTCGGGGCCGTCGAAGGTCGGCGGCGTGGGATGGCTGACGAGGAAGTGCAGGGTGTCTGCGCCGACCTGGATCGGCACGTCGGCGTGGGTCTTGGACGAGAGGCGCAGCACCTCGAGCGCCGCGTCGGTGTACCAGTTCTCGGGCAGCCACGCGCCGGGAAAGTCCTTCCAGCGCAGCAGGCGGAAGGTCCGCAGGTGTTCGACGTCGATGGGGTAGCGCGACAGCACGGCCAGCCCGAACTGCCCGGGATATTCGCCATAACCGAACGCGTCGCCGCCGTAGGCTCGCGAGCCCGGCGTGCTCGCCACGGTGCCGCTGCGGTCGAGGTCGTGGCCCGAGTGCACGCCGGTATTGACCTCGGGCACGTACACGAAGGGATAGTCGAGCGGCGCGCGGCCGTCCTGGCCAACGGCAAGGAAATTCGCCACGAAGCGGCGCACGGACTCGCCCTTGTCGTCGTGGTCGATCTCGTTGAGCAGCAGCACGTCGGGCCGCACTTCCTGGATGGTGGCGGCCGCGCGCCTGGCCTGCTCGAACGAGGGATCGCCGAGCTTGTCGATCATCTCGCCCGCGCGCGTGCCGTGCATCGCGACGTTGAACGTGGCGAAGCGCAGCGTGGCCGGCGGGGCCGGCGTTTCGGCGGAGTGTGAGGTCATTGCGACGCAAAAGAGCAGGGCGAGGATGGATGGGCGCATGGGCGCATTGTAGCGGGGGTACGCCGGTCCAATGCATACAATGCAGGCACTGCATGCGATGTTCGCGCGCCAGCGCAATGGCCGCGTTATATTTTCCCGATGAACACCTCATTCGACTACAGCCGCATCCCGCCGCTGCCGGCGTCGGTCTACGTGGCGCCCCTGAAAAAGCCTCCCGGCCTGGCCGATGACTGGCTCGAGCCGGCGCAGCGCCGCTACACGACGGAAGAGCACCGGATCTGGGACGATCTCTACGCGCGCCAGATGCAGCTCATGCCGGGCCACGCCTGCCGCGAGTTCATGCACGGCCTGCAGCGCCTGGACCTCGGTCGCGGCGGCGTGCCGGACTTCGGGCAGATCAGCGAGGAACTGCGCGGCCTGACCGGCTGGAGCGTGGTGCCGGTGCCGATGCTGATCCCGGATCACGTCTTCTACTACCACCTGGCAAACCGCCGTTTCCCGGCCGGCAACTTCATTCGCACGCGCGAGACCTTCGACTACATCCAGGAGCCCGACGTCTTCCACGACGTGTTCGGCCACGTGCCGCTGCTGACCAACCCGGTGTTCGCCGATTACATGGAGGCCTACGGGCGCGCGGGCTGGAAGGCGCTCAAGTACAACCGCCTCAAGGCGCTGTCGGCGCTGTACTGGTACACGGTCGAGTTCGGGCTGATCCTGGAGGAGGGCGAGCCGCGCATCTACGGCGCCGGCATCCTGTCCGGGCCGACCGAGACCGTGTTCGCCATCGAGGGCCGCTCGCCCAATCGCATCCACCTCAACGTCGATCGCGTGATGCGCACGGACTACACGATCTCCGACCTGCAGGCGACCTACTTCGTGATCGAGTCCTTCCGCGAACTGTTCCACCTGACCGAGCAGCGCGGCTTCGAGCCGATCTACGAGTCGCTGGCCCCGGCCTTTCAGTACGCCAAGACCGCGGCGCTCGACACCGACCACATCTACCACCGAGGCACGCAGGAATACGAACTGCGCGGTGGACGGGGCTCGGGCGCGAGCCCCACGTGAGAGAACTCCACATGAAGACGATCATCGAACCGTTCCGGATCAAGGCCGTCGAGCCGATCCGCATGACCACGCGCGAGCAGCGCCGCGCCCTGTTGCAGGGCGTCCACTACAACCTGTTCGGCCTGCACTCCGATGACGTGATCATCGACCTGCTGACCGACTCCGGCACCAGCGCGATGAGCGCTGCGCAGTGGGGCGCGGTGATGCGCGGCGACGAGTCCTACGCGGGCTCGCCGTCCTTCTACGAGTTCGAGTCGGCGGTGCGCGAGCTCATGCCGTTCAGGCACGTCATCCCCACGCACCAGGGCCGCGCTGCCGAGGCGATCCTGTTCTCGATCCTGGGCGGCACCGGCCGCATCGTGCCGTCCAACACGCACTTCGATACGACGCGCGGCAACATCGAGGCCACCGGCGCGAGCGCGGTCGACCTGCTGCTCGAGGCCGCGCGCGATCCGGAGTCGCTGCATCCCTTCAAGGGCAACATGGACCTGGCCGCACTCGAAGCGCTGCTGGCCAGCTCGCACGAGCAGGTTCCCGTCGTGATGATGACGGTGACCAACAACGCCGGGGGCGGCCAGCCCGTGAGCCTGGAGAACATCCAGGCCGCGGCGGCGATCGCGCACCGCTACGGCAAGCCGTTCTTCATCGACGGCTGCCGCTTCGCGGAGAACGCCTGGTTCATCAAGTCGCGCGAGCCGGGCCAGCAGGACCGCGCGATCCCCGACATCGTGCGCGATATGTTCGCGGTCGCGGACGGCATGACCATGAGCGCCAAGAAGGATGCCTTCGCCAACATCGGCGGCTGGCTGGCGCTCAACGACGACGCGATCGCCGCGGCTGCGCGCAACCGGCTGATCCTGACCGAGGGCTTCCCGACCTACGGCGGACTCGCGGGCCGTGACCTCATGGCAATCGCTGCGGGCCTGCGCGAGATCGTGGACGAAAACTACCTGCGCTACCGCGTGCGCACCAACGAGTACATCGGCGAAAGGCTGCTGCGCCTGGGCGTGCCGATCGTGAGACCGGTCGGCGGGCACGCGGTGTTCGTGGACGCGAGGCGTTTCCTGCCGCACATCCCGCCGCTCCAGTACCCGGGCCAGGCCCTCGCCGTCGCGCTGTACGAGCTGGGCGGGGTGCGCTCCTGCGAGATCGGCACGGTGATGTTCGGCCTGCGGCCGGACGGCACCGAGCAGGCGGCGAGCATCGACCTCGTGCGCCTTGCCATGCCGCGCCGCGTCTATACGCAGTCGCACGCGGACTACGTGGTCGAGGTGTTCGAGGAACTGGCGCGCAGCCGCGACAGCCTGCGCGGTTACCGCATCGTCAAGCAACCCGCGCAGCTCAGGCACTTCACGGCGCAGTTCGAACCGCTGGCCTAGGAGGCCCTCGTGATCCACCGCAGCCCCTTGCCGGACGTCGAGATTCCGGCCGTGCCGCTCAGCGAGTTCGTGCTGCGGCGCGCCGACGAGTTCGCCGGCAAGGCCGCGCTGATCGAGGGCCTCACCGGACGCGCGGTGACCTATGGCGAACTCAAGGCGGCGGTGCTGCGGCTCGCCGGCGGCCTGCGCGAGCGCGGCCTGCGCAGGGGCGAAGTGGTGGCGCTCATGGCGCCGAACCTGCCCGAGTACGCCGTGGTGTTCCACGGCGTGGCCGCGGCCGGTGGTGTGCTCACGCCCGTCAATCCCACCTACACCGAACGCGAGCTGCACCACCAGCTGCACGATTCCGGCGCCACGCTGCTGATCACGGTGCCGCCGCTTCTCGCGCTGGCGCGAGCCGCCGCCGTCGACACGGCCGTGACCGAGGTGATCGTGATCGGCGAGGTGGAGGGGGCGACGCCCCTCATCGCGCTGTTCGGCAACCCGCTGGCCGCGGCGGTGCCGGTGGAGCCCGGCGACGTTGTCGCACTGCCGTACTCTTCGGGGACGACCGGCGTATCGAAGGGCGTGATGCTGACGCACCGCAACCTCATCGCCAACGTCCTGCAGGTGCTGGGTCCTTCGCGCATCCACGAGGACGAGTCGCTGGTGGCCGTGCTGCCGTTCTTCCACATCTACGGCATGCAGGTGCTCATGAACACGGGACTCGCGGCCGGCGCGACCGTGATCACGTTGCCGCGCTTCGACCTGGAGCAGTTCCTGCGCGTGCACCAGCAGTACCGCATCACGCGCAGCTTCGTGGCGCCGCCCATCGTCGTGCTGCTCGCCAAGCACCCGCTCGTCGATTCCTACGACCTGTCGTCGATCACCAGCGTGCTGTCGGGCGCGGCGCCATTGTCCGGCGAGCTTGCGCTGGAGGCCGGACGCCGACTCGGTTGCGAGGTCGTCCAGGGCTACGGCATGACCGAGCTGTCGCCGGTCTCCCACTACACGCCGGTGGGCCAGTTCAAGCCGGGATCGGTGGGCGTCCCGGCGCCCAACACCGAGACCCTGATCGTCGATCCCGCGACGCGGAACGCGCTGGGCATCAACGAGGACGGCGAGGTGTGGGTGAGGGGGCCGCAGGTGATGCGCGGCTATCTCAACAACCCCGGCGCCACCGCCGCGACCATCGACGCGGACGGCTGGCTGCACACGGGCGACGTCGGCCACGTCGATTCGGACGGGCACCTCTACATCGTCGACCGGCTCAAGGAACTGATCAAGTACAAGGGCTTCCAGGTGGCGCCCGCGGAACTCGAGGCGCTGCTGCTGATGCACCCCGCGGTGGCCGATGCGGCCGTGGTCGGCAGGCCCGATGCCGAGGCGGGCGAGCTGCCCGTGGGTTTCGTGGTGCTCAAGGCTGGCCAGCAGGTCACGGCCGAGTCCCTCATGGAGTTCGTGGCCGGGCAGACGGCTTCGTACAAGCACCTGAGGCAACTGCACTTCCTGGACGCCGTGCCCAAGTCGCCGTCGGGCAAGATCCTGCGGCGGG
>JADZCS010000310.1 GCA_020851435.1 Gammaproteobacteria bacterium
CTCGAGAAATGCCGGGTCATCCTCAACCTGCTCGATGCCGCCGAGACGGACGTCGCGCAGGAGCGGGCCATCGCCCGCGGCAACATCCGCATCGGCCTGCCGCTGAGCTACGGCCTGAAGCGGCTCGCGCCGCTGCTGCTCGAGTTCGCCGAAGCGCAGCCCGAGGTGAGCCTGGAAATGGACTACACCGACCGCCGCCTCGACCTGATCGAGGAGGGCTTCGACCTGTCCATCCGCATCACCTCGAGGCTGGGTCCGGGCGACGTCGTGCGCCGCCTCGGCTCCTGCCGTCTCATGGTGGTTGCATCGCCGGACTATTTGGCGCGGCACGGCCGGCCTCGCAGGCCTTCGGAACTGGGCGGGCACGAGTGCCTGTGCTACACGGGCGACCCCAATCCCAGCCACTGGTCGTTCACCGTCGGCAATCGCGTCGAAAGCGTGTTCGTCCGCAGCCGCCTCACCGCCAACAACGGTGACGTGCTGGCGGATGCCGCGGCGCGCGGGCTGGGCGTGGCGCTGCAGCCGGATTTCATCGCCGAGCCCTACCTCGCGGACGGCCGCCTGGAACACATCCTCCGGGACTTCGCTCCGCCGGAACTCGGCGTGTACGCCGTGCTGCCGGGCGGGCGGCACATGCCCTATCGGGTCCGCGCGCTGATCGAGTTCCTGTCGGCGCGGCTCGCGGCTTCCCCTATCCCGGATGCCGCAGGGGGGAGTACCGACTAGACTCAAAATGCTGACTTGTCTCGCGTGGCCAAGGGGCCGGGTGCCATACCCATGGAGCAGGACACGCTCGCCGAGATCCTCGAGGTCGAGAAGGCCATCAGGGACAGGCTCGAGTCCGAGCGCGGCGAGGCGGGAAAATGGCTGGCACAGGCCCGCAGCGACATTGAGCAGGCCCATCAATCAGGCCTCGCGAACCTCCAGGACTCCGCCGCGCAGGGTGTTTCGGCCGCCAGCCAGGCGACGCGCGACAAGGCCGCGGCGATCGTGCTCGCGGCGACGACGGCGGCAAGAGACATCGATCGCTTCCAGGACGAGGAGCTCCGGGCTTTCGTCCGTCGCGCCATTGCGCCCATCGCGGGGGACGCCCCGTGATCATCCGGATGTCCAAGGTCCAGGTTGCCGGCCCGCGAAGCCTGCTGATGCCGGTGCTCGAGACGATCCAGCGCACCGAGGCGCTGCAGATCGACCCGCAGATCAAGGGGCGCATCGACGAGGGCGCGGTGCTGGAAGTCAGGCCGCTCGCGCTGGACGGCAGGACCCTGGCCGAACGCCTGTTCCTAGAGGACCTCGGCGTACGGATCGAGCGACTGCTGGCACTGCTGCCCGGGGGCGGGGCGCGCGAGTCCTACCTGAGCCAGTCGCGGGCGCTCAACTCCATCGCCGCGCTGGTCGGCAAGCATCTCGCCGCTGCCGAACAGCGCGTCCGTCGGCGCAGCGACCTGCAGTCCGAGCTTGCGCAGCTCAACCGCTACCGCGTGTTTCTCTCGACCGTGGAGTCGCTCGTCCCGCGAGGCGCGGAAGCCGCGGGCCTCGAGTATATCGGCGTCGAGGTGCGTGATCCCACGGCGCTGGAGCAACTCACCCGCGTGGCCGGCAGCCTGCTGCTGGGCGCCGAAGTGCGCACGGCCCGCGCCGAGGACGGGTCCTACATCGGGCTGCTCACGACCGAGAAGGAACTGGCGTCGAAGCTCAAGGAAGGGCTGCACGGCAACCAGATCCCGGAAATCGTGCTGCCTTCCTACCTGGAGGGTCTGCCGCTCAGGGACAAGCTCGAGGCGGCGCGGGCGCGCCACGAGGCGCTGTCGGCCGAGGCGGCGAAGATCGACGCGGAGGCCAGGGATTTCGCCGTGGCCTGGCGTGGCCACTACGAGGCCATGCTGGCCTGGCTGCGGCAGCGCCTGTCGCTGCTGCGGACCAGCGCCGAGGTGTACGAGACCGACCGCTGCTTCGTGATGTTCGGCTGGATGCCTTCCGCCGGCGTCGATCGGTTCAGGCAGTCGCTGGCTGAACACCACGGCGATGCGGTGGTCGTCGAGGAAAAGGAAATCCTGCAGAAGGAACTCGAGGACGTGCCGGTCTCGCTGCGCAATCCCGGGTATTTCCGTCCGTTCGAGCTGCTCGTGCGGCTGTTGCCAACGCCCCGTTACACGTCGATCGATCCGACGCCGTTCATCGGCATCTTCTTCCCGCTGTTCTTCGGCATGATCCTGGGCGACGTCGGCTACGGCATCCTGCTGGCGTTCGTCGCGGCAGGCCTGGTCGCATTCGCGAAGGGCCGCAACATCCGGCGGCAGGTGGGTCAGATCCTGTTCGCCGCCTCGATTTACACGATCATCTTCGGCGTGCTCTACGGCGAGTTATTCGGCGAGGCCGGCGCCCGCCTGATCGGCATCGAGGAACCCTTGATCGACCGGCGCAAGTCGATCATGCCGATGCTGTACTTCACGATGGCCGTGGGAACCGTGCACGTGCTGGTGGGCCTGGCGCTGGGTTTCCTGTCGGCGCTCAGGGGGCACCGCCGCAACGAAGCAATTTTCAAGCTGTTCAGCATCCTGATCCTGCTGTGCATCGCCGGCGTGGCAGCGTCGTACTACGCGCCGGTCGGCGCGCTGGTCCGGAAGCCGCTGCTGATGGCGATGCTGGTCATCGCCCCGGTGCTGCTGCTCACCGGCGGGTTCCTGGCGCCGTTCGAGCTGCTGAGGCACCTGGGGAACATCGTCTCCTACGTGCGCATCATGGCCGTCGGGCTCGCCTCGGTGCTGCTCGCCTACGTCGCCAACAGCCTGGCAGGCAGGGCGGGCAGCGTGTGGATCGGCGTCGCCGTGGCGATCCTGCTGCACACCTTCAACCTGCTGCTCGGCGTGTTCGCGCCCACGGTCCACGCGCTGCGCCTGCACTACGTGGAATTCTTCAGCAAGTTCGTCGAACCGGGTGGCAAGCCCTATGTGCCACTCAAGAAAGTCGACTGAGGAGAAGCGTCATGGACGTCGTCGTGAACTGGGAAAAGGTCATGCTGGCTTTCGCCGCCGCGGTGGCCCTGGGCATCAGCGCGCTCGCCACCGCCTGGGTCCAGTCGCGCATCGGCGCGGCGGGCGCCGGTGCGCTGGCCGAGAAGCCGGAGCTGACGGCGACGATCATCATCCTGCTCGCGATCCCCGAGACGATCGTGATTCTCGGCTTCGTGATCGCGGCGATGATCCTGCTGCAATGAGCCGCAGCGCGCTGGTCGAGTCGCTTCGGACGAAGGCGGCGGAAGACGTCGAGGCCGTCTGGCGCGACGCCCGTGCCGCGGCCGACCACTACCGGCTCGAACTGGCCGCTGAACTCGAGCGGCAGCGTGCCGAGCGCCTGCAGGCATCCGCCTTGGCCGCGAGGCTGGAGGACGAGGCTGCGACGGCCGAGGCCGGGCGCCGCGCCCGTGCGATCGTCGCCCAGGCCTCGATCGGCTTTGCGGACCGCCTGCACGGCATCGCACTGACCGAACTCGCGCTCCTGCGTAACGAAGACCCCGACCTGCTGTTCGAGGCGCTGGCTGCCGGGCTTCCCGACCTGGGCTGGCAGGTAGTGCGCGTGAATCCCGCCGACCTTGCCCGTGCGCGCCAACGGTTTCCGCGTGCCGATGTGCTGTGCGACGGGGGCATCAGCGGCGGCCTGGAAGTGGACGCCGAGGCAGGCCGCATACGCGTGAGTAACACGCTGGAGGCGCGGCTGGCGACGGCATGGCCGGACCTGCTGCCCCGCCTGATCGAGACCATCCTGAAAGAGGCATCAGCCCATCGACCTGCTGCGTGACATCGAAAGCGACGGCTTCCCCACGGATTACCTGCTAGCCCGGGTCCGTGGCCGGCGCGCTGCGCTCGCCGCGAGCTGGCGGGGCCTGAAGCTGCAGGGCATGCCGGCCGGAGACTCGGACGAGGCGATCTGGAACGCATTCCTGCACGAAATCGAATGGCTGTACGGGCAGATGAACCGGCCGCTGCGCGCCGTCTTCACGCCGGTGTTCGTGCTGTTCGAGCTCAAGACGATCGTGCTGTGCCTGCGCAGTTGCGCAGCGCAGCAGCGCGCCGAGATCGACCGGCTGTTGCGCCACAGCCTGCTGGCGGGTCGCCTGCAGGCCGCGCTGAGGCAGGAGGCCGAGGTTCGCGGCGGCGTCGCCGCGATGGCGGAGGCCTTCGGGCCACTCATGGGCGACGTGCGGACGCTGGAGGACGCCTATGCCGGCGGCGGCATCAGGGGCTTCGAGACCCGGCTCGTTCACGGCTACCTGGGATCACTGGCCGCGGCGCGGCTGCATCCCGCGATCGCGGCGTTCTTCGTCGCGTTCATCGACCTGCGCAACCTCATGACGCTGTACAAGCACCTGCGCTGGGGAATCGACGACCCCGCCGCGTTCATCGCCGGCGGCAGCCTGGAGCGCCCGCGGCTGCGGCAGGCCTCCGCCAGCCAGGATCCGGCGAGCCTCGATGCGCTGGTCCGCGGTGTGGCGGGGCGGGCGGCGCCGCCGCTGGCGGCCAGCGAGGGAGCGCTGGAGACGGTGCTGCTCGGGAGCATGGCGTTGAACCTGCACAAGTCCGCAGCGGAGGGCGAGCCGCCAGCACTGATCCTGGACTATGCGTGGCGCGTCTATGTTCACGCGCGCAACCTGGCGGTGCTGCTGCACGCCGGTGGCCTGGAGGCTGGCCTGCTGGATCGGGAGCTGATCGCATGAAGCAGATCGTCGTCGTCACGCCGGCCGACGCGCGCCACGGCTTCGCGCTGGCTGGCGTGCGACAGCTGACGGCGACGCCCGCACAGGTCATGACCACGCTGCAGGAGATCACCAGCGACGTTCGCACGGGCCTCGTCATGGTGGACGCGCGGCTGGTCGCAGGCCCCGCGCAGCAGCAGATCCGGGAGCTGGAAGGCCGGTGGCCGGGACTCTGCATCGTGTTGCCAGCGCCAGAGATGGCGGCCCGCGTCGAGGAGGATTACGTGCTCGCGCTGATCCGCAGGGCGATCGGCTACCAGGTGAGGCTGTCGTGAGCGGCCGCATCATCGGCATTTCGGGCCCCACGGTGAGCATCGACCTGCCGGGCCTCAAGCTCTACGAGCGCGTCGTGGTCGGTCATGCGCGCCTCATGGGCGAGGTGGTCCGGCTCGAGCAGGAACGCGCGATCGTGCAGGTGTACGAGAGCACGCGCGGGCTGGGCGTCGGCGAGCCCGTGGCGGGCACCGGCACGCAGCTTACGGTTCGGCTCGGTCCAGGGCTGCTGGGCACGATGTTCGACGGGCTGCAGCGGCCTCTGGAGGCCATGCGGCAATCGCAGGGGCCGTTCATCCAGCCGGGTGGCGCGTATTCGCTGTCGGGCAACGCGCAAGTCCTGCGTTTCCTGCCGGCCAGGAAAGCGGGGGACGAAGCCCAGGCGGGTGAGTGCCTCGGCTTCGTCGAGGAAGGCCCGTTCCGGCATGCGGTCCTCGCGCCAGGCGCAGGGAGGATCCTGAGCATCGTGGATGGCGAGTTCGCCGGGGACGAGGCGATCGCCTGCCTGGAGGACGGCGGCAGGGTCTTCGCCCACCACGAGTGGCCCGTGCGACTTCCGCGGCCCTACCGGCGCAAGCTTTCGCGCTTCGAGCCGCTGGTGACCGGCCAGCGCTGCATCGATTTCCTGTTTCCGCTCGCGCGCGGCGGAAGCGCAATCTTCCCGGGCGGATTCGGCACCGGCAAGACGCTGCTGGAGCAGTCGATCGCCAAGTTTGCGGAAGTGGACATCGTCGTCTACGTCGGCTGCGGCGAGCGCGGCAACGAGATGGCGGAGATGCTCGACGACTTCTCGACGCTGGCCGACCCGTGGAGCGGACGGCCCCTGATGAGCCGCACCATCGTGGTCGTGAACACCTCGAACATGCCGGTCGCGGCGCGCGAGGCATCCATCTACACCGCGGTCACCATGGCAGAGTACTACCGCGACATGGGCTACAACGTGCTGCTGCTGGCCGACAGCCTGTCGCGCTGGGCCGAGGCCCTGCGCGAGATCTCCTCGGCCCTCGAGGAGATGCCGGGCGAGGAGGGCTATCCCACCTACCTGGGTTCACGCATGGCCGAGTTCTTCGCGCGCGCCGGCGTGGTGGAGACCCTCGACGGGAGGACCGGCTCCCTGACCTTGCTGCTGTCCATCTCGCCGCCAGGCGGCGACTTCACGGAGCCGGTGACCCAGGCCTGCATGCGCAACACCGGCGCCTTCTTCATGCTCGACACGACGCTGGCGCACCGGCGGCACTTCCCGGCCATCAACTGGTTCCAGAGTTTCTCGCTCTACGAGCAGGAGGTGGCCGCCCATTTCGACCAGTCGCTGGGGGCGGGGTGGAGCGCGCTGCGCAACAAGACCCGCGCCTTGCTGCAGCGTGAGGAGAGCCTGCGCGAGGTCGCCGAGATCGTCGGCACCGAGGGCTTGCAGGACGCCGACCGCCTGCTGATGCGGACGGCGGAGAACATTCGCCGCCACTTCCTGGCACAGAACGCCTACACCGACGATGCCTTCTCCACGCCTGCCCAGACCTTCGAGAAGATCCGAGGCATGGTAGAGGCTCACGAAGACGCCAGCCGTCGACTGGCGAAGGGTGGCGGCGCATGCGCCTGAGTCGCCACAGTTATTCGACCCTGCGCAGCATCCAGGGCCCGCTGATCTTCGTCGAGAAGGTCATCGAGGCGCGCATGGGCGAGGTGGTCTCGATCGTCTTTCCGGACGGCCACGAGGCCGAGGGCGAAGTGCTCAGGATCGAGCGCGACACCCTGCTGATCCAGGTCATCGGCGACAGCCGCGGCCTGGACATGGACCACTCGCGCATCGTGTTCACCGACGCGGTCAAGCGCGCGCCGCTCTCGCTTGCCGTACTCAACCGCGTGTTCGGCGGCTCGTTCCAGCCGCTCGACGGGTTGCCGATGTTCGTGCCGGACCGCTGGGCGCCGGTGTCCGGGTTGCCGCTCAATCCCGTGGCGCGCGAACGCCCGCAGGAGATGATCGAGACCGGGTTCTCGACCATCGACGGCCTCAACACGCTGGTCAAGGGCCAGAAGCTGCCGATTTTTTCCTGCGCCGGCCTGCCCTCGCGCGAGATCGCGGCCGGCATCCTCGAGCACGCGCGGACGCGCGGCGCGGGAGTTGCCGACCGCGCCGCGGGTTCCGTGGTCGTGTTCGTCGCGCTCGGCCTTGCGCAGCACGAATACGCGTTCTACCAGCAGACGCTGGAGCGGGTGCGCGGCGATTTCGTGGCGTTCATCAACCTTGCGAAGGACCCGGTGGTCGAGCGCCTGTTGACGCCACGTTTCGGGCTGACGGTCGCGGAGTATCTCGCCTTCGAGCAGGGCCGCGACGTGCTGGTCGTGATCACCGACATGACCAACTACTGCGACGCGCTGCGCGAGGTCTCGACGGCCCGCGAGGAACTGCCGGGCCGGCGGGGCTATCCCGGCTACCTGTACTCGGACCTCGCGTCGCTGTATGAGCGCGCGGGGCGCATCAGGCAGCGTGCAGGCTCGGTCACGCTGCTGCCGATCGTCACCATGCCCGAGGACGACATCACCCACCCGATCCCGGACCTGACCGGCTACATCACCGAGGGCCAGATCGTGCTGAGCCGCGAACTGCACCAGCGCGGCATCTTCCCGCCGGTGGACGTGCTGCCCAGCCTGTCGCGGCTGATGCAGCGCGGCATCGGCAAGGGCCGCACGCGCGAGGACCACCGCGACCTCGCCAATGCGCTGTACATGCACTACGCCACTGGGCGAGACCTGCGCAGGCTCGAGGCGATCGTGGGCCGCGACGGCATGGGCGAGGACGACCGGCGAACGCTGGACTTCGCCGCCGCCTTCGAGCAGGAAGTCGTGCACCAGGGCGCCACGAGGCGGAGCATCGAGGAGACGCTGGACCTCAGTCGCGCGCTGCTGGAGCGCTTCGGATTGCTGGGCACATGATCCACCCCACGCGCACCAACCTGCTGCTGCTGCGGGAAAAGGCGGCCTCGGTGGCCAACAGCGTCGCGATCCTGAAGGCGCGGCGGCAGGCGCTGATCCGCGGCTTCCTCGAGTCTGTGCGCCCGTTCGTGCGCTCCCGCGACGCGATCCGCCGCGACTACGCCGTGGCCATCGCCGAGCTTCGCCTGAGCAGGGGGCACGAGGGCATGGCCTCCATCGAGGCGCTGGCTGCCACCGCCGGGCGCGAGGTCGGCGTCGACGTCGAGGAACGCAACATCATGGGCGTTCGTTATCGCGACCTGACGGTCTATGGCCCGTTCGCACGCCGGCCGGACGAGCGCGGCCACGACTACACCGTCACCACCCCGCACCTCGACGAGTCGATTCACGCGTTCGAGTCGGTCCTGGAATCCATGCTCGAGATCGCCGCGTTCGAGAGCAGGCTCAAGATGCTCGGCGAGGAGATCCTGCGCGTGACGCGCCGCACCCGCATCCTCGAGGAGCGGGTCCTGCCGCGACTGCAGTCCCAGATCCACTCCATCGCGCAGTACCTCGGCGAACGGGAACGCGAGGCCTACTACCGGCTCAAGAAGTTCAAGACCGACCGCAAGGCCGCTTAGACTGCGATCCGTGCACAAGGTCCTCAGCTCACTGCTGCTCGGCATCGGACTCCTGTTCGCGACGGCCGCCACAGCGGAGCCGCGGACCTTGCCGATGGCGCTCGACGGCATCGACACCCTCGTCGACGTGACCGCGCCCGAAGTGGCCCAGGCAGAGGCCCAGCCGTTCGCGGTGATCCTGGTCCACGGCTTCACGCGCTCACGGGCCACGATGGCGGGCCATGCAGAGGCGCTGGCGAAGGACGGCTTCTGGGCCGTTGCACCCGACCTGCCTTATTTCCTGTCTTCCGAGAACAACGCCCTGGCCCTGCGCGATCTCGTGGCGGCGCTGAGCCGGGGCGCTGCCGGCAAGCCGATCTCGAGGTTCGTGCTCGTGGGCTTTTCGGCCGGCGGCCTGTCCGCGCTGCTGGCCGCCCGGGCGCCGGGCGTGGTGGGCTACATCGGGCTCGACCCCGTCGACCGGCCGAATGGCGTGGGCCTGGCGGCGGCGCGCCGGCTGATGATCCCCACCTACCTGCTGCGTGGCCAGGCCTCGGCCTGCAATGCCTCCTCGATCGCCGAACCCTGGGTGAAGGCCCTGCCCAGCCTCGTGCTCGACCGCCAGCTACCCGAGGCCAGCCACTGCGACTTCGAGTCGCCGACCGATACCCTGTGCCGCAGGCTCTGTGGCGATACCGATCCACGGCGCCAGGCCACCGTGCTCGAGTTCCTGCGCAAGGCGCTACAGCAGATCCGTGATAACGCCGGGCCCGCTTGACCGGCGGGCGCGTGCCATGATTCCTTTACGCCCATGCCAATCAGACACATGCGTGGCGCCATCGCCTATATCAGCCACCAGGGTGGCGAACCCGTCGAGTATGGCCGCGAGCGCTTCGGGTACACCTGGCACCCGGACGGGCAGTGGACCGTGCGCTCCGTGTGCGAGATCCATCCCGGCCCCGTGCGTGACCGCCACGTGCTGCGCGAAGTCACCTACAGCATGGACAAGGATGGCTTCCCGCTGGACTGCTTCGTGCGCCTGCACCAGGACGGTGCGTTCCTGGGCAGCGGCTGGGTGCGCTTCACGGACACCTATGCCGAGTGCGAGGTCTTCAACCGCACCCTGGGTCGCGTCACCCAGCGCGTCGAAACCGAGGGCCGCGCGCGGTCCTTCGGCGCCCATGCGCTGGTCTGCGACCTCACGCACTGCGCGCGCTACGACCACCAGTCCGGCGAGCGCGTCCAGCGCACGCGCGCGCTGATGTCGTCGCTGGAGCACGACGGCTGCTCCGGCCCGCTCATCAGCGCCATCGACTTCGGCATCGAATACGCCGGTCGCGAGTCGGTCCAGGTGCCTGCCGGCACCTTCGAGGCCGACCACTATATTTTCCACGTCGCGGGCTCCCTGCCGGAGGAGCACCCGA
This sequence comes from Gammaproteobacteria bacterium, assembly GCA_020851435.1. Lineage (GTDB taxonomy): Bacteria > Pseudomonadota > Gammaproteobacteria > Steroidobacterales > Steroidobacteraceae > JADZCS01. The sequence goes on from JADZCS010000310.1 coordinate 9,981, forward strand.
CGGAAGAGGTCTGGTGCTTGCCGGACAGCTTTGTGTTCGTCAAGATCAAGGTCGGCGGCTACATGAACTCCACTTTCGAGCTCGTCGAGCTGGAAGAGGGGCTGTGAGCCGCAGCAACGATTACGAGGGGGTATTCGAGTGAGACCGCACGTTGAACTGATCCAGGCCGCAGACCTCTGCTGGCATGACGCCGAACTGATCAAGGCTGACGGCCGCGCGAAGCAGCGCAACCTGTCCTACGACGAGGAAGACGGCTCCGCCTCGACCAGCGTCGTGTTCGACACCGCCTGGCACCGCCCGGCCGGCTTCCACAACGCCGACGTCGAGTGGTACGTCAAGAAGGGTGCCGTCAAGATCGGCGACCGCGTTCTGGGTCCCGGCGGCTACTTCCGCGCGCCCAAGGGCCTCTGCGTGCCGGCGTTCTCCGTGGCGGCAGGCACCGAGGTGCTGCTGTTCCGCGAGTACGGCGACTGGGGCTTCTCGGTCTCGTCCAGTAACCAGGCGGGCTTCGTCTCGCGCGGTGGCAACACCGCCTCGACCGAACCCGGCGAGATCACCATCGTCGACACCGAGCGCATGGAGTGGCTGCCCAACCTGTACGAGGGCGACACCCAGCGCTTCCTGAAGCTCAAGATCCTGTACCACGACCCGGCGACGCCCGAGGACAACAACACGGGCTTCGTGACCATCATGTGCTGGGCGCCCCCCGGCTGGTCGGACAACCGGATGGTCCACCACCCCGTGTTCGAGGAGGCCTACTGCCTCGACGGCGCGATGGACTACAACTTCGGCAGCATCGCCGAGGGCACGTACTTCTTCCGCCCCGCGAAGGTCAAGCACGGCCATTTCGTCGCGGCCGAGGAGAAGGGCTACACGGGCATCTTCCGGCTCGACGGCGCGCTCATCAACTGGATCACGGTCAATGAGCGCGTGATCACCGAAGGCACGGCCATCAACTACGACCCGGAGACCCAGGGGTCCGTGCTCGCGGGTATCCCGGTGCGCTCGCGCACGGTCGGAAACTGGAACCTGGACGGCCAATAACATGAGCGAACCACAAGTCGATTTCTCGATGATCCGTGGCGACTGGCACTTCCACATGAACTATGTGAGCCACGCCGTCGACCAGACGCTGGCCCGCGCAGCGAAGCTGTGGTCCGCGCTGGGGGGCAAGTCCACGGAACCCGCGCTCGATGCGGAATTCGCGCGCCTGTCTGCCTCCTGGGCGGCGGTCTCGGCGGACCGCGATGCCAAGGGTTCGGTCAAGCCCGAGTCACCGGCCGTCAACGACTTCATGGCGGCCTGCCGCGCCGCGCGTGAGCCGGGCGACGCCTGGCTCGACCGCACCGCCGACGCCTCGAACGTGGAGACCGTCAAGGAGTTCGCCGAGGCCTGCCGTCAGCTGCGGGGTCTGTGCGATGACCTCGAGCTGATGCGGGAGCAGAAGCCCTTCAGGACCTGAGCGATCCCCTTTTCCACACGCCGCGGCGTGACCCTGCCTGGACGCCACGACATGACCCAAGACTCCTCCGTGGAGACGCCAGCGGGCGACCGCTGGCGCATCCTGTCCTTCAGCGTGTTCGCCTGGACGGTCACCAACCTCGACCAGTCGCTGTTCGGCTATGCCGTGCCGGGCATCATGGAGGAGTTTCAGGTCGGCCTGAGCACGATCGGCTTCATCCTCGCGATCTCCTTCACGCTGGCCGCAGTGCTGGTGTCCATCGCGGGGTTCGCGGCCGATCACTTCGGGCGGCGAAAGACGCTGGTGGTGCTGCTCGCTGTCTCCGCGCTGTGCGTCGCGATGCATTCCTTCGTGGCGACCGTCGTGGCGCTAACGATCTGGCGCGCGCTGGCTTTCGGGCTCAGCGGTGGCCTGGCGCCGGTCACCTCGGCCTACGTGTCCGAGGCGGCGCCGCGGCGCTATCGCGGCATGCTGATGGGCGTGCTGCAGTGCGGCTATCCGCTGGGCTGGTTCGCCGCCTCGCTGATCGCGGCTCCGCTGCTCGAGTCCCACGGCTGGCGCTCGATCTTCCTGGTCGGCTTCGCGATCATCCCCGTGGCCTTCCTCATCGGCTGGATGCTCCCCGAAAGTCGGCGCTTCACGGCCGCGCGCGAACGCGACGCGGCGGCGGGACCCGGCGCCAAGGTCGACAAGGGCGCGCTCGCGCAGCTGTTCGGGCCGGAGCTGCGGCGCCGTTCCATCGCCAGCATCGTGATGTTCTTCGCCTTCGGCTGCGCCTATGCGGGCACGGCTTTCTACTTCCCCACCTATTTCACCCAGGTGCGCGGCTACACGCCGGCGGATGCCACCTACCTCGTGGGCATGTCGAACGGCATCTCGATCATCGGTTACCTCGGCGCCGCCTACGTCGGCGAGTACTGGATGACGCGCCGGAACACGGCGGCCCTGTGGTGCGTGCTCGGTGCCATTGCGCTGATGGCGATGCTGTGGCTGCCTACGCTGCACTGGCACGACAAGGTGCTGTTCGCGATCACGACCACGTTTTTCTACGGCGGCAACGCCGTCATCGCCACGCTGCTCGCCGAACTGTTCCCGACCCGCATCCGCACCACGGCCATCGCGGTCTGCGGCTCCGCACCCCTGAGCCTGGGCTTCGCCTTCTACCCGATGGTGGTGCCGCTCGCGGTGGGCGCCTTCGGCTGGCAGGTCGCGTTGTCCTTCATGATCGCGCCGCTGCTGCTGATCACGGCCATTGCGGCGCTCATGCTGCCCAACCTGCGCTCGGGAACCGAAGTCCCGGCTTGAGGAATACCATGCGGATCACGCGTCACTTCGCCACCGTCGGCGGCAAGCGTCAGGTTCACTATCGCCGCGCCGGTTCCGGCCCGCCCGTAATCCTGCTGCACCAGTCGCCGACCTCGTCGCGCGAGTACATCCCGCTGATCGGCGAACTCGCGGCCCTGGGCCTGACCGTGATCGCGCCCGACACGCCGGGTTACGGGATGTCCGACGCCCTGCCGGGCATCGACACGCCGGAGATGGACGACTTTGTCGAAGCGGTCGTCGAACTAATGACCGAGCTCGGCATCGACCGCGCGCCGATCTACGGATTCCACACCGGCGGCGTCTGCGTGCTGGCGCTGGGCCTGCGCCATCCCGACCGGGTCACGGTCGCCATCATGGACGGCTACGTGCAGCAGGCTCCCGAGGAGAAGGCGGACTTCCTGGCCCACTACCTGCCCCGGTACCAGCTCGACTGGTCGGGCTCGCACCTGACCTGGACCTGGGCACGCATTCGCGAGCAGCTGATCTTCTTCCCGTGGTACCGCAAGGACACGGCGAGCCGCATGGACTACGACCTTGCTACGACCGAGGCGCTGCAGGTCTCGGTCATGGACTTCCTGCGCGCGGGCGACAACTACCGCAAGGCCTATCGCGCCGCGTTCAACTTCGACTGCGCCGCGGCAGTGAGCGCCACGACGGCCAACATGGTCGTGACCACGAGCGCGACGGACGTGCTCGCGCCGTGCATGGACCTCATGCCGCCCGTTCCTGCGAACGTCAGGACGCTGCGACCCAGGGATCCGGTGGAGAGCAGGAAGCGCGTCGTCGAGATCCTGCGCGAACATCCGTCACCGCAGCCCGGCGTCGCCAGGGTCGGGGCGAGGCCCCTGCCGGGCCGGGTATGGGCCGACTACCTGCAGCTCGAGGACGCGTCGCTGTACTGCCGGCGCAACACTGAGGGCACCGGTCGTCCGATCGTCATGGTCCACGCGAGCGCCAGCTCGAGCCTGGCCCTCGATCGCTACATGCAGCCGCTGATCGGCAAGCGGCCGGTGCTGGCCGTCGACCTGCCCGGCAACGGCGAGTCCGACAATCCCATGGGCACCACCGTCACCGTGGAGGCGCAAGCGCGCTACCTCGCGCAGGCGATCGACGCGGCGGGCTACGACGAGGTCGACGTGTTCGGCCACTGGGGCGGCTGCTGCGTCGCCCTCGAACTGGCGCTGCAGCGTCCGGGCCTGGTCAGGCGACTGGCCGTGCCGACGCTGATGCAGCTCGACGACGCGACGCGCGATGAATACCTCGCGAAATACGCGCCGGCGATCGAGCTCGAAGAGTACGGCGCGCACCTGGTGCGGGCCTGGAACATGCTGCGCGACCAGGAGCTGTACACGCCCTGGTTCAAGCGCACGCGGGCCCACGTCCGGCGCCACGGCGAACCTGACATCGACCCGGCCGTGATCCAGCGCCGCGTGGTCGACCTGTTCAAGTGTCGCGACGTCTACCAGGCCGCCTACCATGCGCACTTCCGCTACCCGTCGCGCGAGCGGCTGGCGCAGCTGGGCTGCCCGGTTCTGCTCGAGGCGCCGTCGGGCCACACGCCGCAGGCGATGGCGGTCCACATGCTGAAGTTCTTCGACGCCTGATGCGCCAAGCCACGGAGGCTAGCCCGTGATCGACTCGTACAAGTTCCTCGTCTTCGTCCACATCCTGCTGCTGGTGTTCTGGCTGGGCACCGACGTGGGCGTGTTCACCGGCGCCTGGTGGATGAAGAAGCGCGGGCGGCCCTTCGGCGAGCGCGTGCTGCTGCTGCAGATCGCCGGCTTCCTCGACGTGATGCCGCGGCTCTGTTCGGCGCTCATGATGCCGGTGGGCCTCACGCTGGCGCGGGAGCGCTTTGACCTGGAGGTCGGTTCCGCCGTGCTGGGTGGCATCTGGGCGATCGCCCTGGTGTGGTGCGTGGCCATCGTCACGGCCTACCGCAAGGAAGGCACGCCGGTCGCCCACGGCATCGCGCGCGTGCAGCGCGCGGGACTTGCCGTCGCCGCCGCGCTCGCGATCGGCTGGGGCGCGATGCTCCTCGCCGGTGGCGACGTGCCGGGTTGGCTGGCCGCGAAGGTGCTGCTGTTCGGGTTCATTTACCTGGCGTCGATCGGCATCGACCTCACGTTCACGCCCGCGATCCAGGTTTTCCTGACGATGCCGCCCGAGGGCGGCAACGATGCGCAGGAGGCGGCGTTCAGCGCGGCGATCAACCGCTGCTGCGCCGTCGTGCTGCTGCTGTATGCGATCCTGCTGGCGTCCACGTGGCTGGGCGTATTCAAGGCTGCTGCTACCTGAGGTGACGAGTGATGAGTGAGAGCGCCCTGCTGGGACAACTGGCGCAGGTGGTCGGTGCGGAGCACCTGCTCACCGGCGACGGCGATCGTGAGTTCTATGCGGCGGACGTCTATCGCATGCGCGAGCTGCCCATCGCCGTGCTGCGGCCCGGCAGCGTTGCCGATCTCCAGGCGATCGTGCGCATCGCCGCGGAGCAGGGCGTGGCGCTGGCGACGCGCGGCGGCGGCGCTTCCTACACCGACGCCCACCTGCCTTCCACGCCGCGCTCGCTGGTCATCGACAGCTCGAGGCTTAATCGCATCCTCGAGATCAACGAGCAGGACATGTACGCGACCGTCGAGCCGGGCGTGACCTGGAACGAGTTGTGGGAGGCGCTCAAGCCGAGGGGCCTTCGCGCCGCGTTCTGGGGGCCGTTCTCCGGCCTCAATTCGACCATCGGCGGCGGTGCCTCGCAGAATGCCGCGAGCCTGGGCTCGGGAACCTGCGGCGTGTCCGCCGATACCATCCTCGGCTTCGAGGTCGTGCTCGCCAACGGCGAGCTCATGCGCACGGGCGCCCACGCGGCGGCGAACGGCACGCCGTTCTTCCGCTGGTACGGTCCCGACCTCACGGGCCTGTTCTGCGGCGACTCCGGCGCGCTGGGCATCAAGGCCAGCATCACGCTGCGCCTGGTCCGCCAGCCCCCGTTCATGGGCGCCGCTTCCTTCGGCTTCGATACCTTCGAGCAGTTGTCGGCCGGCATGGCCGCGGCCGCGCGCGAGAACGTCACGGCCGACAACTTCGGGCTGGACCCGAAGCTGCAGCAGGGCCAGATGGGCAGCGTCAGCACGGCGCAGGCGATGGCCGCGGCCCTCGCCGTCGCCAGGACCTCGCGCAACCCCGTCGATGCCGCGGTGCGCCTCGGCAAGATGGCGCTGGCCGGCCAGCGTTTCCTCGCGGGCTGGAACTTCTCCGCGCACTACACCGTCGAGGGCGTGTCGAAGGGCGAGGTCAACGGCAAGATCGCCGTTCTGCGCCGGGTCATGGCGGGCCACGGCCAGGAGACTGCGAACACGATTCCGACCGTGCTGCGCGCGATGCCCTTCGTGCCCATGAAGGTCATGGTCGGGCCCAAGGGCGAGCGCTGGGCGCCGCAGCACGGGATCATGCCGTTCTCGAAGGTCGGCGAATTCCGCGAGCGCATGAACCGCATGTACGAGACCTACGCCGAGCGCATGAAGCAGTGCAATGTCGAGAAGGGCGCGATGTTCATGGCGCTGGGCACGCACGCGTTCCTGTACGAGCCGGTGCTGTACTGGCACGACGAACTGATGCCCTATCACAAGCGCTACCTGGGCCCGGACGTCATCGCGACGCTGCCGGCCTACGCCGCGAATCCCGCCGCGCGCGAACTCGTGGCCGAGCTGCGGGCCGACATCCAGTCGATCTTCTCCGCTTCGGGCGCCATCCACCTCCAGGTAGGCAAGAGCTACCCGTACATGGAAGGCCGGCAGGCGGCGGCTGCGCAGGCGCTGCGCGGGTTCAAGCGGCAGCTCGACCCGCTGGGCATCATGAATCCCGGCGCCCTGCAGCTGTGACGGCGGGCCGCTAGAGCCCCAGAACGCCGGGGTTCATGAGCCCCGCGGGATCGACCGACTTCTTGATCGCGACGAGCAGGGCCCACGCGGCCGGCGTGATCCCCGCGCGATACGGGTAGGTCCTGCCCAGCTGCAGGTGCGAGCAGCCGCGCGCGGAGAACAGGGCCGACAGTTTTCCGCGGACTTCGAATACCAGCGCCTCACCCTCGGGATTCGGCGGGAAGTCGGTGAAGCCCGCCGTCGCCGCCTCGTCGAGCACGCGCTTGTAATACAGGGTGCGCGGCGCCTGCCAGTAGAACACCGGCTCGAGCGCCATCGCGCCGGAGCCGACCACGGCCGACAGCACGCCGACCTCGATGCCGTGCTTCTCGAAAGCCTTGGCGTGTTCGTCGAACAGCGCCTGCACGGCATTCCAGGTGCCAGCGGCATCGCCCAGCGGCACCAGCGCGTGCACGGGCAGCCAGCGCTCGCCCAGCGGGCCGATCGAACTGCTCATGGGCACGTACTGCGCACCGCGCATGAGCTTGGGCACGCTGTCGGGCACCTCGCGCCCGCCCTTGGCGGCGACGATGCGCCGGATCGCGGCGAGCGCGCTGCTGGCGGCGGCCTCGTCGCGGCCCTCGGTGCAGACGTGCATCGAGTAGTTCACGTCGTCGAGGAAGTCGCGACCCGCGATCGCCACCTTGGCAACGTCCTTGAGCCCGCTCAGCAGGCCCTGGGACGCGACCACGCCCTGCAGTGCCTTGATGCCCTGCTTCACGCTGCCGCGCTTCAGGCGCTGCTTCTGCAGCACGGGATCCATGCCGAAGCACTCGGTCGCCAGGCCTTCGCGGGCGACTTCGCCGAGGGCCGCCAGGTAACTGTTGCGGTCGTCGAAGCCGAAGGAGGCGGGCAGCACTGCGGTGGGGGCAGGAATCAGCTTCAGCGTGATCCGGGCCTTGACGCCCAGTGCGCCGCAGTCGCCCAGGAACAGGCCGGTGAGGTCGGGCCCGAAGTTGCGCAGGAACGGGGTCGCGCCGCGCGCGGCGCCGGCGCCCAGCGCCAGCAGCGTGCCGTCGGCGAGCACGACGTCGATGCCCACGACACTCTCGGCCGAGACGCCGTAGCGCGCCGATCCCCACAGGATTGCGTTCTGCGACACGCTGCCGCCCACGGTCGCGACGCTGCCGGACAGCGGGCCCCAGAACGGCGTGCGCAGGCCCTGCGCTGCGAGTGCATTGGTCAGCGCCTTCCAGGTGCAGCCGGCCTCGACGGTCACGTGCATGCTGGCGGCGTCGATGTCGACGACGCGGTCGAGCTTGCGGGTGTCGATGACCACCGACTTGTCGGTGTCCGGGACGAAGCCGCGCGTGTAGGACGCGCCGCCGCCGCGGGCGATGACGGCATGGCCGGCCGCGGTGGCGAGCCCGACGACCCGCGCGAGTTGCTCTACGGTCGACGGGCAGGCGACCGCGGCGGCCGTGGCCGTGCCCTGGCCCGAGATGTCCATGGAGAACCAGCGGCGGTCTTCCTCGCCGGTCAGCACGGCGTCCTTGCCGATTTCCGCAACGAGCTGGCCGATGAGGGCTTCAGAGGTCGTGTTTGCCAAGGTGCTTACTCCGTGTGGGCGGTGCCGTGTTCGCGTTCCCAGGCCGCCAGCTTGCGCCGTGCAGCGTTGAGGACCGGCAGGTCGATCATCTTGCCTTGATGCTGGAACGCGCCCGTGGCGGCGGCCTGCCAGGCCTCCACCAGCGAACGCGCGGCGATTACCTCGGCCTCGGTCGGCAGCAGCGCGGTGTGCACGGCGTGGACCTGGCGGGGATGCAGGCAGATCTTGGCGGTGAAGCCCAGCCCGGCGGCGCGGCGCGCCTCGGCGGCAAGGCCGTCGGCGTCGTCGAGCTGCAGCCAGGCGCCGTCCATGGCCTCGACACCGGCGCGCTTCGCGGCGGTGACGAGCAGGTGGCGGGCATGCAGCATCGCTTCCCAGTCCATGCCGATGCCCATCTCGCCGCCCAGGTCGGCGGTTCCCAGGACCACGAAGGCGACGTGGGGCGCGGCGCAGATCGAATCGGCATTGGCCAGCCCGGCCAGGGTTTCCACGAGCGGGGCTAGCAGCGGCGTGTGGCCGGCCTCGGCGAAGATGGCGCTGACGATGGCCAGTTCGGCGGCGGATTCCGCCTTGGGGATGGCGACGATGTCCGGCGGCGTGTCGGATCTCGCCAGCGCCAGGATGTCCTCGAGACCGTCGCGGCTGCGCAGCGTGTTGATGCGGATCGCCAGCTCGGACTTGCGCGCCAGCTGCGGCAGGGCCTCGATCACGTGGTGGCGGGCCATGGCCTTGTCGGCGGGCAGGACGGCGTCTTCGAGGTCGATGCAGACGATGTCGGCGTCGGCAGCCATGGCCTTGGGGAAACGCTCGGGCCGCGAGCCGGGCACGAACAGCAGGCTGCGGCGAAGGCGGGGGCTGGTCACTGGGCGGGGCCTCCAGGCTGGCGGGTTGCCGAATGATGCCTCAGTCCGGGCACCGGCGGGATTGCGTAAACGCCACGATAACGCCGGCCGGGCAGGGGCGCAGGATTAGCTTGTGCCGACACCGGGGTGCGACCATGAGCCACAAGCACGAAAGACTGGTCCGGGCGCTGTTCCAGGACCCGATCAGCGGCAACATCCACTGGCGCGAGGTGGAGTCGCTGCTGGTCCACGAGGGCGCCACCATCGAGCAGCTGACCGGCGCGCGGATCCGCGTGGTGCTCAACGGCGTCGAGGGCATCCTGCACCGCCCGCATCACGGCACCACGCTGGACCGCGGCGGCGTCAAGCACGTGCGCGAATTCCTGGCCCACGCCCGCGTGACGCCCGCGCTGGTCGAGGAACGCGCCCACCACTGACTGGTAACAAACGTGCCAGGCACGATTGTTACCACTAGACGAGCACGCGCTCGATGCCGCCCTCGTTGGCGCGACGCACGTAGTCCGGCAACCAGTCCTCGCCGAGCAGGTTCTTCGCGATCTCGACCACGATGTAGTCGGCGTCGAGCGCTGCGTCGTCCTGGAAGCGCTTGAGGCCCTGCAGGCACGAGGGGCAGGAAGTCAGCACCTTGACCTCGCCGGCGAAGCCGTCGGCGCGCAGCGCGCCGGTGCCCTTGACGATTTCCTGTTCCTTGCGGAAGCGCACCTGCGTGGACACGTCGGGCCGGGTCACGGCCAGCGTGCCCGATTCGCCGCAGCAGCGGTCGTTCTTCTCGATCCGCCCGTTGGCCTCGGCGTTCATGAGCGTGTTCACGACCTTGAGCGGATCGTGCTGCTTCATGGGCGAGTGGCAGGGGTCGTGGTACATGTAGCGAACGCCCGTGACGTTCTCGAGCCGCACGCCCTTCTCCATGAGGAACTCGTGGATGTCGACGATGCGGCAGCCCGGGAAAATCTGGCCGAAGTCGTAGTCCTGCAGCTGGTCGTAGCAGGTGCCGCAGCTCACGACGACGGTCTTGATGTCCAGGTAGTTGAGCGTGTTGGCGACACGGTGGAAGAGTACGCGGTTGTCCGTGATCATCTTCTCGGCCTTGTCGAACTCGCCGGCGCCGCGCTGGGGATAGCCGCAGCACAGGTAGCCGGGCGGCAGCACGGTCTGGACGCCGACGTGCCACAGCATCGCCTGCGTGGCCAGGCCCACCTGCGAGAACAGGCGCTCCGAGCCGCAGCCCGGGAAGTAGAACACCGCCTCGGCGTCGGCCGTGGCGCGCGCCGGGTCGCGGATCACCGGCACGTAGTTGCGGTCCTCGATGTCCAGCAGCGCGCGCGCGGTGCGCTTGGGCAGGCCGCCGGGCATCTTCTTGTTGACGAAGTGGATGACCTGCTCGCGGACGGGCGCCTTGCCGGTGGTCGCCGGCGGACGGCGCGTCTGCGCCTTGGCGAAAGTCCTGAGCGCACCGTTGGCCAGTCGCTGGGCCTTGAAGCCCCAGTCGATCATGACCTTGCGCACGATCTTGATCGTCTCGGGGCTGGTCGCGTTGAGGAACATCATCGAAGCCGCGCTGCCGGCGTTGAAGCGCTTCTTGCCCATGCGCCGCAGCAGGTCGCGCATCGCCATGGTGACGTCGCCGAAGTCGATGTCGACCGGGCAGGGCGATTCGCACTTGTGGCACACGGTGCAGTGCCCGGCGACGTCCGCGAACTCGTCCCAGTGGCGGATCGAGACGCCGCGGCGGGTCTGTTCCTCGTACAGGAAGGCCTCGATCAGCAGCGACACCGCCAGGATCTTGTTGCGCGGCGAGTACAGCAGGTTGGCGCGCGGCACGTGCGTGGCGCAGACGGGCTTGCACTTGCCGCAGCGCAGGCAGTCCTTGATCGCGTCCGAGATCGAGGCGATGTCGGCCTGCTGCATGATCAGCGACTCGTGGCCCATCAGGCTGAACGAGGGCGTGTAGGCACGCGCGAGGTCGCCGCCGGGCATCAGCTTGCCCTTGTTGAAGCGCCCCTCGGGATCGATGTGTTCCTTGTAGGCGCGGAAATCGGCGGTCTCGGCGTCCGTGAGGAACTCGAGCTTGGTGATGCCGATGCCGTGCTCGCCGCTGATCGCGCCGCCGAGGTCGCGGGCGATGCGCATGATGCGGCCCACCGCGCGGTTGGCCTCCTGCAGCATCGCGTAGTTGTCGGAGTTGACCGGGATGTTGGTGTGGACGTTGCCGTCGCCGGCGTGCATGTGCAGCGCCACGAACACGCGGCCCCTGAGCACCTGCTTGTGGATGGCCTGGCACTCGGCGAGCGCCGGCTCGAACGAGGCGCCGCGGAACAGGTCCGCAAGCGGCGCGCGCACTTCGCGTTTCCAGGACACGCGGACGCTGTGATCCTGCAGCACGTGGAATACCAGCGTGGCCGGGTCCTGCGCCGCCCGCGCGGCCAGGCCGGCCAGGTTGGGCACGCCCAGGCGATCGAGCTCGGGCAGCGCCGCGGCCAGCGGCAGGTCCATCTGCCCCAGCAGGTACAGCCAGCGTTCGCGCACGGCCGCGAGCAGTTCGCGGGCCCTGCTGACCCTGTCGCCGATGACTTCCTCGGCGGACAGCTGGGCCATCTCGCCGTCGTCGCTCTTGCCCAGCTTGAGCGGGGCCTGGAAGTACTCGGCCAGCGCGTCCACCAGCTCGAGCTTGTTGCCGATCGACAGCTCGATGTTGATGTGCTCGATCTCGTCGGTGTATTCGCCGAGGCGACCGATCGGGATGACCACGTCTTCGTTGATCTTGAAGGCGTTGGTGTGGCGCGCGATCGCCGCGGTGCGCGAGCGGTCGGCCCAGAACTTCTTGCGCGCCTCGGGGTTCGCGGCGATGAAGCCTTCGCCCGCGCGCAGGTTGGCCATGCGCACCACCTCGGAGGCGGCACGGGCCACAGCCGTGTCGTCGTCGCCGACGATGTCGCCGATCAGCACCATCTTGGGCAACGCGCCGCGCCGCGACTTGGTGCCGTAGCCGACCGCGCGCAGGTAACGCTCGTCGAGGTGCTCGAGGCCGGCCAGGATCGCGCCGCCACGGGCGGTTTCCGCGGTCAGGAAGTCGTTGATCTCGACGATCGACGGGATGGCCTCGCGGGCCTGGCCGAAGAACTCGAGGCACACCGTGCGGATGTGCTTCGGCATGCGGTGCAGCACCCAGCGCGCCGAGGTGATCAGGCCGTCGCAACCTTCCTTCTGGATGGCGGGCAGGCCGCCCAGGAACTTGTCGGTGACGTCCTTGCCCAGGCCGGCCTTGCGGAACGTCGAGCCCGGTATCTCGAGCCGCTCCGAACGCAGCAGGCGGGCGCGCTCCGGCGCGTCGCGGCCATCCTTCCAGGTGAGGTCAAAGATCGCCGTCGGCGCCTCGTGGATCTTGCCGAGGTTGTGGTCGATGCGCGTGACCTCGAGCCAGTTGCCCTCGGGGTCGACCATGCGCCACCAGGCCAGGTTGTCCAGCGCCGTGCCCCACAGCACGGCCTTCTTGCCGCCGGCGTTGACGGCGATGTTGCCGCCGATGCACGAGGCGCTCGCGGAAGTCGGGTCGACCGCGAAGACCAGCCCGGCGCGGTCGGCGGCTTCCGAGACGCGCATGGTGACGACGCCGGCGCCGGTCAGGATGGTCGGGACCTGGCCGTTGACGCCCGGCAGGGAGGTCAGTTCGACCGCGCCCAGCGACTCGAGCTTCTCGGTGTTGATGACCGCGGCGCGGGGCGTCAGCGGCACTGCGCCGCCGGTATAACCGGTGCCGCCGCCGCGCGGGACGATGCTCAGGCCGAGTTCGATGCAGGCGCGCACCAGGCCAGGCATCTCCGACTCGTGGTCCGGCGACAGCACGACGAAGGGATATTCGACGCGCCAGTCGGTCGCGTCGGTGACGTGCGATACGCGCGCGAAGGCGTCGAAGCAGATGTTGTCGCCGCGGGTGTGGCGGCCCAGCAGGCGGCGCGCGCGCCGCCGCAGCCGGTCGACTTCGACGAAGCCGGCCTCGAAGGCGGCAACGGCACGGCGTGCCGATTCGAGCAGCTCGACCACCTTGCCATCGCGGGCGGCGTCGCCCGGCTCGCGCCGCTTCTCGACTTCCGACAGGCGGTGATCGAGCGCCTCGACCAGCAGCCGCCGCCGGCGCGGGTTGTCCAGCAGGTCGTCCTCGAGGTAGGGGTTGCGCTGCACCACCCAGATGTCGCCCAGCACTTCGTACAGCATCCGCGCCGACCGGCCGGTGCGGCGCTCGTGCCGGAGCTCGTCGAGCAGGCGCCAGGCGTCTTCGCCCAGCAGCCGGATCACGATCTCGCGGTCCGAGAACGAGGTGTAGTTGTAGGGGATCTCGCGCAACCGCGGGGGCGGCTCGTCCGGGGCGTCGTGGGACAGGTCGATCGGCAGCTGCAGGATGGCGTTCATCTGGTCTATGGTCGGCGCGAGGGGGGACCCCATCATACAGACAGGGCCGACACCCGGGATTACCACGATGCTACGGATATCCCAGACGCTAGGCTTGACCCAAAACAGTGCGCACGCACAGGAGTGCTGATCATGGGCTACACCACCGCGGACATCCGCAATCTCGCCCTCGTAGGCCACGCTGGCGCCGGCAAGACGCTTCTGGCAGAGGCGGTCCTGACCGGCGCGAATGCCATCAAGCAGAAGGGCAGCGTCGTGCGCGGCACGACCGTCTGCGACTTCGATCCGCAGGAAAAGCGCCTGCAGCACTCGCTGGACTCCGCCCTGTGCGGCTATGAGTTCGCGGGCAGGCGCGTGAACATCCTCGATACCCCGGGATCCGCCGACTTCATCGGCCGCTCCCTGCCGATGCTCGAGGCCGTCGAGACCGCGGCCGTGGTGGTCAGTGCCGTGGCCGGCGTCGAGCCGATGACCCGGCGCATGATGGAATTCGCGGCGGAGCGCGGTCTCTGCCGCCTGGTGATCGTCAACAAGCTCGATTCCCCGGACGCCCGGCCCGAGGAAGTGCTCGAGGAGCTGCGCGAGGCCTTCGGCCGCGAATGCCTGCCCCTGAACCTGCCGGCCGACGGCGGCAAGGCGGTCGTCGACTGCTTCTTCCAGCCCGAAGGGCGCGCCACCGACTTTTCCTCGGTCAAGGACGCCCACACCCAGATCGTCGACCAGGTCGTCGAGGTCGACGAGGACCTCATGGCGCTGTACCTGGAGCAGGGCTCCGAGCTGCAGCCCGACCAGCTCCACGATCCTTTCGAGAAGGCGCTGCGCGAAGGCCACCTCGTGCCGGTCTGCTTCGTCTCCGCCGATACCGGCGTCGGCATCGCCGAACTCATCGAGGTCATTTCGCGCCTGATGCCGAACCCGACCGAGGGCAATCCGCCGCCGTTCGTGAAGGGCGAGGGCGAGTCGGTCGAGCGCGTCTCGGTCGAGCCCGACGCGTCGAAACACGTGATCGCGCACGTGTTCAAGGTCAGCGTCGACCCGTACGTGGGCAAGCTCGGCCTGCTGCGCGTGCACCAGGGTACGTTGCGTTCCGGCCAGCAGCTGTTCGTCGGCGACGGCCGCAAGCCGATCAAGGCCTCGCACATCCTGCAGCTGCAGGGCAAGGAAAGCCGCGAGATCACCGTCGCGATCCCGGGCGACCTGTGCGCGATCGCCAAGGTCGACGAGGTTCACTTCGACGCGGTGCTGCACGATTC
>JADZCS010000311.1 GCA_020851435.1 Gammaproteobacteria bacterium
ATCCCGCGCCGCGTCTACACGCAGGCGCACATGGACATCGTCGCGGAGTCGGTCGCCACCGTGTTCGACGATCGCGAGAAGGCTCGCGGGCTGGAGATGATCCACGAGCCACGTTACCTGCGCTTCTTCCAGGCGCGGTTCAGGCCGCTGGCCACGGGCTGATCGGCGTCTAGCGCCCGCCTACGGCTCCGTCGTAGGCCGCCGCGAGGCGGGCATCGAGGGTCACCAGCGGGACGCGCCTGGCCAGAGCCAGCTGCAGGTAAGCAGCGTCGTAGACCGACAGCGCCCACCGGCGTGCCAGGCGCGGGAGTTCCGGCCAGTCCGGTTCGAACAGCGTGAGGTCCAGGGCGTCGATGAGCGCGTGCCTCGCATCGATGTCTGCGGCACGCTCGGGCTTCCGCATCAGTTTGGACAAGCTCACGCTCGCCAGCTCGTAGCGAATCAACCCGGGCGCAATCAGGCGGCCACGAACGCTTGCTAGTATCGGCGCCGCCTCGGGCTCGTCGAACAGCACTGCGGCGAGCGCCGAGGCGTCAATGACGACTGCGTTCATCACGGTCGCGACGGACGATGCTCGCGGAAGGCTCTGCAGCGACGCTGCCCCCCAGCTTCCGCGCGCGATCCCATAGCTGGTCGAGGGTCAGACGACCCCTAGCCTTGCGGGCCGGCTGAACAGACTGAGGGGCGGCCGCGGACACATAGGGCCGCGCGGCTGGCTCGGCCACCTGGCCTGACTGTTCCTGCCCGACCGCTGCCTCCAGGATGCTGAGCAACTCGCGTTGCAGCGAGCGGTGATGACGCTCAGCGCGCTCGCGCAGACGGCTTGCGATCGCATCGGGTACACGCTTGACCGAGAAATCCACCGGCATGACCGCTAACCTCAGTGGCTCCGTTTCGGCTCCAGTATGGTACCGACGAGTTAGCCAGTCAAACGCTGGTCCAGCGCCGCCAGCCTCGCCGGCGTCCCGACGTCGGTCCACAGGCCGTTGTGCAGTTCCCCGCCAAGCCTGCCCGCCTCGATCGCGCGATCGAGCAGCGGCTTGAGCGGGAAGCGGCCGTCGCTGCAGCCGGCGAACAGCTCCGGATCGAAGATCGCGATGCCCGAGTAGGTGTGGCGCGGCTCGCCGTCCGCGATCAGCCCGGAAGCGGTGAGGTGGAAGTCGCCGCGCGGATGCTGCTCGGGGTTCGGCACCAGCACGAGCTGGCCCAGCAGGCCCGGCGCCAGGCGCAGGCTGCGCAGCGGGTAATCCGAGTAGATGTCGCCGTTCACGACCAGGAACGGCTCCGGGCCCAGCCACGGCAGGGCGCGAAAGATGCCGCCGCCGGTCTCCAGCGCCACGGGGCCTTCATCGCTGTAACGGATCGCGAGGCCGAAGCGCGCGCCGTCGCCCAGCGCATCGCGCAGCTGCGCGCCCAGCCACGAGAGGTTCACGACGACCTCGGTGACGCCCGCACCAGCGAGCGCGAGCAGGTGGTATTCGATGAGCGGGCGCCCGCCCGCCTGCAGCAACGGCTTCGGCGTGACGTCAGTGAGCGGCCGCATGCGCTCGCCGCGGCCCGCCGCGAGCACGATGGCGCGGCGCGGCGTGCTCATGCGCTGACCAGCGCGCGGGCCTGCGCCGCGTCAAAGCCTGGCAGCACGCGCTGCTCGATGAACGCGGCGAGTTCCGCCAGCGCAGGCTCGTCGCGCAGCGCTTCGCGCACGTAGTCGAGCACCAGCGGCAGGTCGCGGATATAGCCGATCTTGCCGTCGCGATACCAGAGCCGCGCGAAGATGCCGAGCACCTTGATGTGCCGCTGCAGGCCCATGAGGTCGAAGGCGCGCAGGAACGCCGCGGCATCCATGCCGTGCTCGACGCCCGCCTCGAGCAGGCAGCGGCGATGGACCTCGACCCATTCGACCACGTACTCGCGCGGCAGGCGGATATAGCAGTCCTTGAGCAGCGAGACGAGGTCGTAGGTCAGCGCGCCACGCACGGCGTCCTGGAAGTCGATCACGCCGGGATTCGCGCCCGGATAGACCATCAGGTTGCGCGAGTGGTAGTCGCGGTGCACGAACACCTGCGGCTGGGCAAGCGCCGCCGCCGCCAGCGCATCGAAGGCTGCGGAGAGCATCGCGCGCTCGGCGGGCGAGACCTCGAGGCCCAGGTGCCGCGCCAGGAACCACTCGGGGAACAGTTCCATCTCCCGGTGCAGCAGCGCGGCATCGTAGGGCGGCAGTTCGGCCGCGGCCGCCGCGCCGCGCGACTGCATGCGCAACAGTGCCTCGAGCGCATCGGCATAGAGCTCGTCGGCGTCGCCGCCGGCCTTCAGCGCATCGAGATACGGGCGGCTGCCGAGGTCGGACAGCAGCAGGAAGCCGCGCTCCGCGTCCCGGGCCAGCACGGCCGGGGCGTGCACCCCGAGCGTACCCAGCAGGCGCGCGACGTGCAGAAAGGGCTCGACGTCCTCCTTGTCGGGCGGCGCGTCCATGACGATCAGGGTCTCGCTGCCGCGGCTGATGCGGAAATAGCGCCTGAAACTGGCATCCGCCGAGGCGGGAACGATGACGTCGGGCACGATACCCAGCGTGCCGCGCAGCCAGTCGTCGATGAGCGCAGGGCGCGGGTCGGTCATGGTCGGGATCCTGGCGCCGCTTATCCCCGGCGCGAATCGGGCCGGCATTATAAACTGTCGTTTCGACCCACCGGATCGGATCCTCGCCGCTTGCGCGTAAAGCCTCACCACCTGCTCGCCGGACTCGTTTCCAGCATTCTCTTCGCGTCGACCGCGGCCGCCGGCGATTGCCCGGCACCCGTGCCCGAGCAGGTACCGGCCCCGGACGCCCAGGCACGCCCCTCGGTGGCCGTCCAGCCGCCCGGCAGCCAGCCGATCGACGTCTCCAGCGACAGCGCCTCCGTGACGCGCGCCGGCGACGCGGAACTGGCCGGCCACGTGGTGGTGAACCAGGGCGACCGCAGCCTGCGCGCCGACAGCGCCCGCTACGAGGCCGCCACCGAGTCCTTCCAGGTCGAAGGCTCGGTCGAATACCGGGCCCCCGAACTGCGCCTCAAGGGCGAGTCCGGCACCTGGGGCGGCGAAACCGGCAAGTTCACGGGCACCGAGTTCGAACTGCCCACCAAGGGCGCGCGCGGCCGCGCCCAGGAACTCGCGGTCGACCGCAAGGGCGACCTGAAACTGCTGGGTGTGAGCTTCACCACCTGCCCGGCCGGCCAGGAGGACTGGCAGCTCCGGGCCTCGTCCATCGACATCGACCGCGCCGGCCAGCAGGGCACGGGCCGCGACGTGCGCATCGACTTCCAGGGCGTGCCCATCCTGTACACGCCGTGGATCTCGTTCCCGGTGGGACAGGCGCGCAAGTCGGGCTTCCTGTTCCCCACCTTCGGCCAGTCCGACCGGCACGGCGTGGAACTGGGCGTGCCCTACTACTTCAACCTCGCGCCCAATTACGACCTCACGCTCGAGCCCCGGCTGTACAGCAAGCGCGGCATCGACCTCGGCGCGAAGTTCCGCTATCTCACCACTTCCAGCCGCGGCAAGTTCACGGGCGACGTGCTGCCCAGCGACGACGTCGCGAACCGCGATCGCGCCTACGCGCGGCTCGAGCACGTCACCGACTTCCTGCCCGACCTGCGGCTCACCGCCGACCTCGCGCAGGCCAGCGACAGCGCCTATTTCGAGGACTTCGCGCTGGGACCCGAAGGCACCAGCGTCACCTACCTCAAGCGCTTCGCGCGCGTCGACTATCGTGGCCAGGGCTGGCGCTTCCGCGGCCTCGTCGACGACTTCCAGACCATCGACGAGACCATCGACCCGCTCGACCGTCCCTACTCGAGGCTGCCGCAGCTCGTGCTGTCCGGCGGCTGGCCGCTGGGCCAGGGAGGCCTGCGCGGGGACGTGGACGGCGAGCTGTCCTGGTTCCAGCGCAACGAGGGCGTGACCGGCGCTCGCTTCGACGTCGAGCCGCGCCTGTCGCTGCCCCTGCGCGGCGCCGGGTACTTCATCGAGCCGCTCGTGGGCTTCCGGCACACGCAATACAACCTGCGCGACACCGCGCCGGGCGTCGACGACGCGCCCTCGCGCAGCCTGCCGCTGGCCTCGCTGGACGCCGGCCTGGTGTTCGAACGCGACGCCGGCAAGAAGCGCGTGCAGACGCTAGAGCCGCGCGTGCTCTACACCTACGTTCCCTACCGCGACCAGGCCAGCCTGCCGATCTTCGACTCCGGCCTGCCGGACCTGGACCTGGTGCAGCTGTTCCGGCCGAACCGCTACGTCGGCGCCGACCGCGTCGGCGACGCCAACCAGCTCGCGGCCGGCCTGACCACGCGACTCGTGGAGCGGGCCTCGGGCCGGCAGTACCTGGCCGCCACCATCGGCCAGGCCTTCTACTTCGAGACGCCCAAGGTGCTGCTGCCCGGCGAACGCGCCGGCCGCAACTCCTCGGACGTCGTCGGCCAGCTGGCCCTCACGGCCTACCGCAACTGGAGCGTGGACCTGGGCATGCAGTGGGCGCCGGACACCTCGAACACCGTCCGCAGCCTGGTCAACCTGCAGTACCGCCCGTCGGGCGACCGGGTCATCAACCTGGGCTATCGCTACGACGAAGGCAGCATCGAGCAGTGGGAAGCCTCGGCCGCCTGGCCGCTGGGCAAGTCCTGGCAGCTGTACGGGCGCCACGTCTATTCGCTGCGCGACAAGTCGGCCCTGGACACCTTCCTGGGCTTCGAATACCGCGCCTGCTGCTGGCGCGCCAGGGTCTACGCCCGCAAGTACGTTTCGAGCCGCACCGGACAGACGGACACCTCCATTGCGCTGCAGCTGGAACTCAACGGCCTGTCGTCGGTCGGAGTTCCTGCCGATGCTTTCCTAGAGAGGTCCATTCGTGGATACTCCCGCGACCCCACCCCCCCCCTGCCCTGATGACCGGCCAACCATGAAGCGTTTCCTCATTCTCGCCTGCGCCGCCGCAGTGCTCATGGCCGGCCCCGCGGCAGCCCAGACCCGCGAGCTGTCCGGCCGAGGCCAGCTGCTCGACCGCATCTCCGCGGTCGTCAACGACGGCATCGTGCTGCAGAGCCAGCTGGACCAGCAGTCGGAGATGATCACGCAGCGCCTGAGCCAGCAGGGCTCGCAGCTGCCGCCGCAGCAGGTGCTGCGCCAGCAGGTGCTCGAGCGGCTGATCCTGCAGGAAATCCAGTACCAGCGGGCCGCGCGCCTGGGCATCACGGTGGCGGACGAGCAGCTCAACCTGCAGCTGCGCGAAGTCGCCAAGCGCAACAACATCCCCTTCGACCAGCTGCCCGCGGCCATGGCCCAGCAGGGCATCGACTACGCCGCCTACCGCGAGGACATGCGCCGCGAGATCACGCTGTCGCTGCTGCGCCAGCGCGACGTGCTGGCGCGCATCTACGTGTCCCCGCGCGAACTCGACCAGTACCTCGTCCGCGAGGCCGGCCGCGTCGACAAGGACCGCGAGTACGACGTCTCGCACATCCTGCTGTCGATGCCCGAGGGCGCCACGGCCGAGCAGCAGGCCGCAGTCGAGAAGCGCGCACGAGACATCTACGACCGCGCCACCCGTGGCGAGGACTTCGGCCAGCTGGCCCTGTCCTCCTCGCAGGCGCAGTCCGCGCTGGAGCGCGGCAAGCTGGGCTGGCGCAAGGGCGGGCAGCTGCCGCAGTTCATCGCCGACCTGGTCGCCAACCTCAAGCCCGGCCAGGTGGCCGAGCCCGTGCGCACGCCGACCGGATTCCACATCATCCGCCTCGACGGCGAGCGCGGCGCCGACACCCAGATGATGGTCGAGCAGATCCACGCCCGGCACATCCTCATGAAGCCGAACGAGATCCAGGACGACGCCACCACGCGCCAGAAGCTCTCCGCGCTGCGCGAGCGCATCCTCAAGGGCGAGGACTTCGCGGGCCTGGCCAGCGTCACCTCCGAGGATCCGGGCTCCGCGACCCAGGGCGGCGACCTGGGCTGGAACGGCCCCGGCACCTTCGTGCCGGAGTTCGAGGCCGTCCTCACCGACCTCAAGGACAACGAGATCAGCGAGCCGGTGCGCACGCAGTACGGCTGGCACATCATCCAGTCGCTGGGCCGCCGCACCTACGACCAGGGCGAGGACGTGCGCCGCCAGCGCGCGCTGTCCGCGCTGCGCGAGAGCAAGGCCGACGAAGAAACCGAGCTGTGGCTGCGCAGGCTGCGCGACGAAGCCTTCGTCGAGTACGTGACCCCCTGAACCTGCCCCGCATCCTGCTGACCTCCGGCGAGCCCGCGGGCATCGGGCCGGACCTGTGCATCGCGGCGGCGGGCCGGCACTGGCCCTGCGAACTGGTCGTCGCCGGCGACCCTGATCTGTTCGCCGCGCGCGCGGCCGCGCTGGGCGCCAGGGTCGACATCGTTCCCTACGACCCGCTTTCCACGCGGCGCGCGCATGCCGCCGGCCGACTGCTGCTCGCACCCGTGCAAACCGCCGTTCCCGTGCACGCGGGTCGCCTCGACGCCGCCAACGCGCGCTACGTGCTGAACATGCTCGACCTCGCGACCGACGGCTGCGCCAGCGGCGAGTTCGCCGCGATGGTCACGGCGCCGGTGCAGAAGAGCGTGATCAACGAGGCCGGCGTGCCCTTCACGGGCCACACCGAATACCTCGCGGAGCGCACGGGCGCGCCGCTGCCGGTCATGCTGCTGGTCGCCGGCACGCTGCGCGTGGCGCTGGCCACCACCCACCTGCCGCTGGCCAGCGTTCCGGCCGCCATCACCCAGGCCAGCCTCGGCCAGGTCCTCGACGTGCTGCACGAGGGCCTGCGTGCGCGCTTCCGCTTTGCGAAGCCCCGCATCCTGGTGTGCGGCCTCAACCCGCACGCCGGCGAGTCGGGCCACCTCGGTCGCGAGGAGATCGACGTCATCGCCCCCGCGCTGGCCGCGGCCCGCGCGCGCGGCATCACCGTGATCGGCCCCGTGCCCGCCGACACCGCCTTCACGCCCGGCCCGCTGTCGGGCTGCGACGCCGTGCTGGCGATGTTCCACGACCAGGGCCTGCCGGTGCTCAAGCACGCGGGCTTCGGCCACGCGGTCAACGTGACGCTGGGGCTGCCGCTGGTACGCACCTCCGTCGACCACGGCACGGCCCTAGAGCTGGCGGGCACGGGCCGCGCCGATCCCGGCAGCCTGGTGGCCGCGATCGAACTGGCGCTGCAGATGGCCGCGCCGTGACCCACGCCAAGAAGCGCTACGGCCAGCACTTCCTGCACGACCCCGGCGTGATCTCGCGCATCGTCGCGGCCATCGACCCGCAGCCGGGCGAAAGGCTCATCGAGATCGGCCCCGGTCTGGGCGCGCTGACGCTGCCGCTGCTGGCGCGCGCCGGGCGCCTCGAGGCCATCGAGATCGACCGCGACGTCATCCCCGAGCTGCAGCGCCGCGCCGAAGGCGCCGGCGAACTGCTGATCCACCACCGCGACGTGCTGGACGTGGATTTCGTCGAGCTGCGCGGCGACGGCCCGCCGCTGCGCCTGTGCGGCAACCTGCCCTACAACATCTCCACGCCGCTGCTGTTCCACCTGCTGAAGGCGCGCGGCGCCATTTCCGACATGCACTTCATGCTGCAGAAGGAAGTCGTCGACCGCATGGCGGCGGCACCGGACACCAGCGACTACGGGCGCCTCACGGTGATGCTGGCCGCCGACTGCCGCGTCGAGAAACTGTTCCGGATCGGCCCGGGCGCCTTCCGCCCGCCGCCGCGCGTGGACTCGGCGATCGTGCGGCTGTGGCCGCTTGCCGAGCCGCCCTTCCCGCTGCCGGACCGCGCGCGCTTCGCCCGCGTCGTCGCCTCCGCGTTCTCGATGCGGCGCAAGACCATGCGCAACTCCCTGCGCGGTGTCGTCGACGAGGCCGGCTTCGCGGCCACCGGCATCGACCCGGGCCGGCGTGCCGAGACGCTCTCGCCTGCCGAGTTCGCGGCGCTAGCGCTGACGCCCGCCCCGCCCGAAGCGGCGGTCTAGCCTCGCGCCGGCGCGCGGCCGGCCTATAATCCCCCGAAGCAACCAAGCCGGAGCGCGAGCACATGGGTTCGTACAGCAAGATCCTGGTGGTCGTCGACCTCACCGACGACAGCGCCTGCATCGTCGAGCGCGCCCGCGGGCTCGCCGCCGCGACCGGCGCCCAGCTGTCGCTGCTCCACGTCGTCGAGTACGTGCCCGTCGAGCCGCTGGGCGAAACCCTGCTGCCCGCCGTGCAGATCGAGGAAGAACTCGTGCATCGCGCGCGCGAGCGCCTGAGCGCGCTGGCCGCCGAGCACGGCCTCGCCGACGCGCCGCGCGCCGTGGCGACCGGCAACATCAAGGCCGAGATCGTCAACGCCGCGACCACGCAGCAGGCCGACCTGATCATCCTCGGCAGCCGCGAGCGGCACGGGCTGTCGATCCTCGTGAACTTCACCGAGGACACCATCCTCCACGCCGCGCCCTGCGACGTGCTGGCGGTGAGGTTGCGCTGATGCCCCTGCGAGACAAGCCCCTGCACCAGATCGATGTCGACGTCGACACGCGTTACCTCGAGGAACAGTCGGACCCGGTCGAGGGACGCTACGTGTTCGCCTACACGATCACGATCCGCAACGACGGCGAGGGTCCCGCGCGCCTGCTGACGCGCCACTGGATCATCACGGACGCGAACGGCAAGGTCCAGGAAGTGCGCGGCGAGGGCGTGGTCGGCGAGCAGCCGCGCCTCGATCCCGGCCAGGGCTTCCGCTACACCAGCGGCGCGGTGCTCGAGACGCCAGTGGGCGCCATGCAGGGCAGTTACCAGATGGTCGCGGACGACGGCGTGCACTTCGAGGCGCCGATCCGGCCATTCACGCTGGCGATGCCCGGCACGCTGCACTGACGCCGCCCATGGCGACCTGGGCCATCGGCGACCTGCAGGGCTGCCACGACGACTTCCTGCGTCTGCTGGACGTGCTGCGCTTCGACCCGGCGCGCGACCGGCTGTGGCTCGCCGGCGACCTCGTCAATCGCGGGCCCGGATCGCTCAAGGTGCTGCGCAGCGTGCGGGCGCTTGGCTCGGCGGTCACGACCGTGCTCGGCAACCACGACCTGCACCTGCTCGCCGTCGCCGCGGGCGCGTCGTCCCGCAAGCCGCGGCCCAAGGACACGCTCGACGCGGTGCTGGCCGCGCCCGACCGCGACGAGCTGCTGGCCTGGCTGCGCTCGCAGCCGCTGTTCCACCGCGACGACGCGCTGGGCTGGTCGATGGTGCACGCCGGCCTGCCGCCGCAGTGGGACCTCGAGACCGCGGCGCGCTGCGCGCGCGAGGTGGAGCACGCGCTGGCCACCGACGCGGACGCCCTGTTCGAGCACATGTACGGCGACCAGCCCGATGCCTGGTCGCCAGGTTTGACTGGTTACGCGCGGCTGCGCTTCATCGTCAACTGCCTCACGCGCCTGCGCATCGTCGACGCGGGCGGGCACCTGCTGATCCGCTTCAAGGGCCCTTTCGACGAGATTCCGAAGGGCGCGATGCCGTGGTTCCGGCACCCGGCACGACGCAGCGCCGGTCATCGCATCGTCTCGGGCCACTGGTCGGCGATCGGCTACGTGGCCGAAGCGGGCGTGCACTCGATCGACACCGGCTGCGTGTGGGGCGGCAGCCTGTGCGCACTGCGGCTGGACCGCGACGAACCACCGGTCATGCTGGCCTGCCAGGGCGTGCTGCAACCCGGCGACGACTGAGGGCGCTGCGCCTAACGCTTGTCCGCCGCCTGCCCCACGAGCACCTCCAGCTGGAGGTTGATCACGCTGCCCGAGAGCTGGTGCGGGATGCAGCTGGTGCGGTCGACGAGGTTGCGGGTCGCGAGCAGCGGCAGCACCTTGTCACGGAACTGTTCCACCAGCTCGCAGTCGCCGCGCTCGACGTCGCGCGGCTGGCGCTCCGCGAACTGCACGCGCTGCCACACCGCGGGCACGGGCTCGCCCAGCCCGCGCTGCCCCTTCACCGGGAGCTCCGGCGCCTCGAACACCATGCGCACGCGCGGGAAGTCCGTCACCTGCTGGAAACCTGGACAGCCCATGCTGGTGACCTTGAATCCAGGCCGCACGCCCAGCTGGCGCAGCATCAGCACCGCCTTGTCGCGCAGGCCGTCGCAGGAATAGCGGGTGGTGAAGCCCATGTAGGTCAGTTCGACCTCGTGTCGCTTCCAGGCGCCCATCACGGTCTGCTCGGCAGCGACGGCGGAGGTGACGCAGCTCATCAGGAGCAGCAGGGCGATCGGTGTGCGCGCGTTCATGGCAGGTGACTTCGCTGGAGATAGAGCCGGGCGGCAAGGCCGCGTTCAAAGCAATGTGACAGCAGCGCTGCGGGGCGGTTCCATGTCCCGTGGGCCGGTCGCCGTCCAGCCGCGGAACAGTATAATGCGCCACCCACACCGGAGCGCCGAGCCACTCATGACGATCATGCGCTTCGAGTCCCAGGGCCTTCCCCTGCACGCCGACCTCGCCCAGCCGTTGTCGCTGGCGATCCCGATGGATTTCGACGGCGCGCAGCCGCAGTTCCTGGGCGCGGGCCGGGCGCACGCGGCGCCGCTGCGCATCCCGGGCTTCACGGGCGACACCCGCCAGGGCGGCAGCTGCAACTGCGAGGAAATCCGCCTCGTCGCCCACTGCAACGGTACCCACACCGAGTGCGTGGGCCACCTCACGTCCGAACGCGTGTTCGTCGCCGATACGCTGCGTGGTGGCCTGTTCCTCGCCCAGGTGGTGACGGTCCGCCCGGTCCCCGCCGGCGACTGTGGCGACGATCCTGTGTTGCCCGCGGACGACCTCGTGATCTGCGCCGCCGCACTGCAGGAGGCGCTGGATGCCGACAAGCGCCTGGCGCCACGCGCCGTGGTGATCCGAACGCTGCCGAACGGCGCCGACAAGATCACGCGGCACTACGCAGGTGAGGCACCCGCCCCCTACCTCACGGCCGCGGCCGCGAAGCTGCTCGCGTCACGCGAGGTCGAGCACCTTGTACTGGACACGCCGTCCGCCGACCGCGCGCACGACCAGGGCCGCCTGGCCGCACACCGCGCCTTCTTCGGCCTGCCGCTGAGTTCGCGCCGCGCCGCCGACGCGACGCGGCCGCAGGCAACCATCACGGAGCTGGCCTACGTGGCGCCGATGATCCACGATGGCTGGTACCTGCTGGACTTGCAGATCCCCGCGTTCCTCTGCGACGCTGCGCCCAGCCGTCCACTTCTTTATCCCGTGAGGTTCGACTGAACATGGACCTGACGTTCGAGGCTTCCAGGGCACTCGATCACGCCGATCCCGTCGCGGCCATGCGCGCCGAATTCCATTTTCCCGAGGCACCCTCCGGCCAGCCCGCCACCTACCTTTGCGGCAACTCGCTGGGCCTGCAGCCGCGCGGAACGGTGGCCGAAGTGGCGCGCGTGCTGGCCGACTGGCAGCGACTCGCCGTGCGCGCCCATCACGGCGCCGGCACGGAGTGGCTCACCTACCAGGACACGCTCGCGCCCTCGCTGGCCCGCCTGGTCGGCGCCGCGACCGACGAAGTCACGGCGATGGCCTCGCTGACCATCAACCTGCACCTGCTGATGGCGAGCTTCTATCGCCCCACGCGCGACCGTTACGCGATCCTCATCGAGGCCGGCTCGTTTCCCTCCGACCGCTACGCGATGTCCGCGCAGCTGGCGAACCGCGGCTTCGACCCCGCCGACGCACTCGTGCAGCTGGCCCCGCGCGAGGGCGAGCGCTGCCTGCGCGAGGAAGACATCGAGGCCGCGATCCAGCGCGAAGGCGGCCGCCTCGCGCTGGTGCTGCTGCCCGGCGTGCAGTACCTCACGGGCCAGTGCCTCGACATGGCACGACTCGCGCGCGCCGCGCAGGCGGTGGGCGCGCGCTTCGGGCTCGACCTTGCACACGCGGTCGGCAACGTGCCGCTCGCGCTGCACGACTGGGGCGTCGACTTCGCGGCCTGGTGCTCGTACAAGTACCTGAACGGCGGCCCCGGCGCGACGGCGGGACTGTTCGTGCACGCGCGCCACCACGACGCCGACCTGCCGCGGCTCGCGGGCTGGTACGGCAACGAACTCAGGACCCGCTTCCAGTTCGACGAACGCTTCGTGCCGGAACGCGGCGCTGCGGGCTGGCAGGTGTCGAACGGTCCTATCCTCGGCATGGCGCCGCTGCGGGCCTCGCTGGCGCAGTTCGACGCCGTGGGCATCGACGCGCTGGTCGACAAGTCGCGCAAGCTCACGGCCTACCTCGAGGCGCTCATCGACGCGCGCCTCGGCGCTGCCGTCGAGGTCCTCACGCCGCGCGAGCCTGCGCGCCGCGGTGCGCAGCTGTCCTTGCGGGCCCGTGGCGGCCGCGAGGCCGGCCGCGCGCTGTTCGAGCAATTCACGGCCGCCGGCGTGATCGGCGACTGGCGCGAGCCGGACGTGATCCGCCTCGCGCCCGCGCCGCTGTACAACTCTTTCGGGGACTGCTGGCAGGCCGTGGAGGCCGTCAGCGCACGCGCCTGAGGCTCACGAAGCTGAAGGCGTGCTCGTGCCGCTCGTCGGCGGCATGCAGTTCGCGCGATACCTCGGCAAACGCATCGAGCGGACACCCATCGAGACGCACGTCGCCTGCGACGTCGGCGTGCACCTCGGTCAGTTCGACGCGCGCGACCTCGGGCCAGCACTGCCGGTAGAGTTCGGCGCCGCCGATCAGCATGATTTCATCGACCTCGCCCGCGGCGGCACGCGCTTCGGCCAGCGTGTGCACGACGGTGACGCCGGTCGCCGACCAGCCACGGTCGCGCGTCAGCACGAGGTTGTGGCGGCCCGGCAGCGGGCGGCCGATGGACTCGAAGGTGCGCCGGCCCATGAGAATGGGCTTGCCGAGGGTCAGCGCCTTGAAGCGCTTGAGGTCGTCGGGCAGCCGCCAGGGCAGGCCGTTGTCGCGGCCGATCACGCCGTTGTCGGCGATCGCCACCACCGCCACCAGCGCCGAGCTCACGCGCGCCTCCTGAACCAGCCCGTCACCGACCAGCGCTCGCGCGTGGCCGGCCGGACCTCGTGCCAGAAGCGCTCGCTGAGGAACAGCGCGAGCGTGCCCGCGGTCGGCGGCACCTCGAGCACGCGGCCGTCGTCCAGCCACAACGCCAGTTCGCCGCCATCCGAGGGCTGCCAGTCGTCGTTGAGATACAGCACGGCCGACAACGTGCGGCTCGCGTCGCCCGCGAAACGGTCGAGGTGCCGGGCATAGCCCGCGCCTGGCGGGTACACCGCGTAGTGGCACTCGAGCTCGAACAGACCGAGCATCAGCGCCTCGTTGCAGGCGAGCCGCAGCGCTTCGTAGCGGTCCAGCAGCGCCTGTTCGGGCTCGTCAGGCTGTTCGCCCAGCCACAGCACCTGGTCGCCACGGACCTCGCTGCGCAGCTGCCGCTCCGCGCCGCGACCCACGGCCGCGGCATGGAAGGCGCCCGCCGCGTACCGGCGCAGCGCGCTGTCGCGCAGGGCAGCGGCCTGCGCGGGCGCCAGGAATCCCGGCACGATCACGCAGCCATCGGTCGCGATGGCTTCGGCCAGGACTGCCGGGTCCGTGGCTGGCAAGTGCGACGCCTCAGCGCACCGAACGGCCGTGGGCGTGACGCTCGGCCTTGGCCTTGGTCTTTGCCTTGGCCTTCGCTTTCGTCTTTGCTTTCGTCTTTGCTTTCGCCTTGGCCTTCGTCTTGGCCTTGCTCTTGCGCTTCGGCTTGTCCGGCGGCTGGATCATGGTGCCCCGGCAGTTCGCCGCGCCGCAGTGACAGGCGAACACCTGGTCGAGCTCCGGCGGATCGCCGCGGTCGCGCTTGATCTGGTAGTCGTAGGAGAGTTCCTCGCCCGGCTGGATCGTGCGCGTCGCGTAGATGAAGATCCGGCGCTGCTCGGTGACGGTCTCGCAGTTCGGGTCGCAGGCGTGGTTGATGAAGCGCGCCTCGTTGCCGTCAACGCCGGCGTCGATCACGGTCCGGCCGTCGACGATGAACAGGAAGGTGTGGTTGTCGTCCGGCGCCTTGTCCTCGTAGCGGCGATCCGCCTCGGCATGCGACACGCGCTCGCCCACGTACTCGATCACCTTCGTGCCCTTGCGGATACGCCGCGCGGCGAACACGCCGCGGCCGTGGATCTTCGAGTTGCGAACCTTGTACAGGGGCGTCTTCGGCGAGGCGGAACTCATGCGCTTCAGGTCTCCGTGGGGATGTTCAGACGGCCACCGGCGCCTTGATCGCCGCGCGGTGCTGGTAGCCGACGATCTCGAAATCGTCGAATTCGTAATCGAAGATGGACGGCGGGCGGCGCCGGATGTTCAGCCTCGGCAGCGGCAGCGGCTCGCGCGACAGCTGCAGCTCCGCCTGCTCGAGGTGATTCAGGTACAGGTGGCAGTCGCCGCCGGTCCAGATGAACTCGCCGGGCAGCAGGTCGCACTGCTGCGCGAGCATGTGCGTGAGCAGCGCGTAGGAGGCGATGTTGAAGGGCACGCCCAGGAAGATGTCGGCGCTGCGCTGGTACAGCTGGCAGGACAGGCGCCCGTCGGCCACGTAGAACTGGAAGAAGGCGTGGCAGGGCGCGAGCGCCATGCGGTCGAGTTCGCCGACGTTCCAGGCGCTGACGATGATGCGGCGCGAATCCGGGTCGCGGCGCAGCTGCTCGACCACGCGCGAGACCTGGTCGATCGAGCCGCCGTCGGGCGTGGGCCAGGACCGCCACTGCTTGCCGTAGACGGGGCCGAGCTCGCCCTGCGCGTCGGCCCACTCGTCCCAGATCGTGACGCCGCGCTCGCGCAGCCAGGCGACGTTGGTCTCGCCGCGCAGGAACCACAGCAGCTCGAGCACGATCGACTTGATGTGCACGCGCTTGGTCGTGACCAGCGGGAAGCCGTCGGCGAGGTCGAAGCGCAGCTGGTGGCCGAACACGGACAGCGTACCCGTGCCGGTGCGGTCCATCTTGCGGGTGCCGTGCTCGCGCACGTGGCGCATGAGGTCGAGGTACTGCTTCACGTCGATTACCGCGCGGCGCGGGACCGCGAACTCATTGATAGTTGCCCGAGGGGCGCTTGACGCTGTAGGCGTACGCGATCGCCGCCAGGCCGGCCACGATCATCGGCAGCGACAGCAACTGGCCCATGGTCAGCCAGCCGAAGGCGATGTAGCCGATGTCCGCGTCCGGCAGGCGTACGAACTCGATGAGAAAGCGGAACGTGCCATAGCCGGCCAGGAACAGCCCCGACGGCGCCAGCGCCGGGCGCGGCCGCGAGGTGAACCACCACAGCAGCACGAGCAGCACCAGGCCCTCGAGGATGGCCTCGTAGAGCTGCGAGGCATGGCGCACCTGGCCCTGGTACAGCACGCCCCAGGGCACGTCCGTGGGCTTGCCCCACAGCTCGCCGTTGATGAAGTTGCCGATGCGCCCCGCGCCCAGCCCTATCCCCGGCAGCGGCGCGGCGAAGTCGAACACGTCGCCGATGCGGCGGCGCCGGCTCTTCGCGAACCAGGCGATCGCGACCAGCACGCCGATGAGCCCGCCGTGGAAGGACATGCCGCCCTGCCAGACCCGGAACACCGCGAGCCAGTCGGCCCGGATGGCGTCGAAGCCGTAGAACAGGATCCAGCCCAGCCGGCCGCCCAGGATCACGCCCAGCGCCGCGAAGAACATCAGGTCGTCGACGTCGATGGGCTTCCAGGTCGAGCCCGGCGCAGCCGCGCGGCGCCGCGCCAGCCACCAGGCCCCGATGATGCCGACGACGTACATGAGGCCGTACCAGTGGATCTTCACCGGGCCGAGCGACAGGGCAATCGGGTCGATGTCTGGATAGGTGATCATGGCTGGATCAGGTCGTGACTCGACAGAGGAAGGCCTTGAGGTAGCGCGTCTCCATGATCGCCGGGTGCACCGGGTGATCGGGCCCCTGCCCGCCCACGTGCAGGATCTGCGCGAAGCGGTCGAGGTGGCGCGCGCCGCGCTGGATCGCGTCCGACAGTTCGTCGGAGGCGAGGTGATAGGAGCAGGAGCAGGACATCAGCAGGCCGTCCTTGCCCAGCAGCTGCATGGCCAGCTGGTTGAGGCGGCGGTAGGCGGCCACGCCCTGCGGGTGATCCTTCTTGCGCTTGATGAAGGCCGGCGGATCGACGACCACGACGTCGAAGCGCTCGCGCGCCGCCAGCAGCTCGGCCAGCACGTCGAAGGCGTCGCCCTTGCGCGTGACCAGCGGCAGGCCCTCGGCGGCAGCTGTCGCGCTCGCGAATTCCAGGGCCTGGGCCGACGCATCCACGCACATGACTTCGCTGGCGCCCGCCTTGGCCGCCTGCAGGCCGAAGCCGCCCACGTAGCTGCAGACGTCCAGCACGCGCGCGCCGCGCGCATAGCCGGCGACCAGCGCGCGATTGGCGGCCTGGTCGAAGAACCAGCCAGTCTTCTGACCGCCCGCCAGCGGCACGCGGAAGCGCACCCCGCCCTCGGGCACCTCGATGGTCTCCGGCACCTCGCCGAGCGCCGACTCGACGTACAGCGGCAGGCCCTCGAGCTCGCGCATGCCGGCGTCGTTCTTGAACAGGATCGCGCGCGGCTTCACCACCTTGACCAGCGCGGCGACGATGTCGTCCTTGAGCGC
>JADZCS010000312.1 GCA_020851435.1 Gammaproteobacteria bacterium
AGTAACCCTCGCCGGTCTTGCGACCCAGCTTCTTCGCCTCGACCAGCGGCACGACGCCGGTCGGCGTCGGCTTGCCGAAAGCCTGCGACAGGATCGCGCCGACGTGCATCGCCACGTCCAGGCCCACCGTGTCCGCCAGCTCGACCGGTCCCATCGGCATGCCGAAGTCGGTGGCCACCCGGTCGATCACGCTGAGCGGCACGCCTTCCTCGGCGGCGAACATGGCCTCGGTCATGTACGGCATGAGGATGCGGTTGACCACGAAGCCGGGGGCGCTGGCGCAGGGCAAGGGCAGCTTGTCGAGCCGGCGCGTGAAGGCCTGCGCAGCCTGCATCACTTCGTCGCTGGTGGCGGCCGAACGGATGACCTCGACGAGGTTCATCTTGGACACCGGGTTGAAGAAATGCAGCCCGACCAGCCGGCTCGGGTCGGCCAGTTCCGTGACCAGTTCTTCCAGCATGATGCTGGAGGTGTTGGTGGCGAGGATCGCCCCCGGCTTCATGCGCGGCTCGAGGCTTGCGTACAGGCTGCGCTTCGCTTCGGCGTTCTCGAAGATCGCCTCGATCACGACGTCGGCCTGCGCAACGCCATCGCCAGCGACGTCGGCCGACAGGCGGGCCATGGCTGCGGCAGCCTTGGACGGATCGGCCGAGTACCGCTTGGCGAAGAACTCGCGGGCACGGACCAGCGCGGGTTCGACGAACTTCAGTTCGCGATCCTGCAGGGTCACGGTGAGGCCGCGTGCGGCGCACCAGGCCGCGATGTCGCCGCCCATGACGCCTGCGCCCACGACGTGCACGTGGGCGAATTCCTGCTTCGCCTTGCCACCGAGGGCCTTGAGGCGGTCCTGCAGGAAGAACACGCGGACCAGGTTGCGGGAGGTCGGTGTGCAGAAGAGCTCGGCGATCGAACGCGCCTCCGCTTCGTAAGCGGCCGCCCCGCGCGCACCGTGGGCGCGCCACAGGTCCAGCATCGCGTACGGTGCAGGGTAATGGCGCTTGTTCGCGCGCCGGCGAACCTGCTTTTCCGCGTGGTCCGCGACGAAGCCGCGCGCGATCGGCAGCGCCATGAGGCGCGTCGCCAGCGGTGGCTGATGCGCGGGCCGGCCCTCCAGCGCCAGGGCGCGCGCCGCGCTGCGCAGCTCGGCTGCCGGCGCCAGCCGGTCGACGAGGCCGATCTTCAGCGCCTTGTCGGCGCGGAAAGAACGCCCGGTCAGCATCATGTCGAGCGCGTTCGGCGCACCGATCAGCCGCGGCGCACGAACCGTGCCGCCGAACCCAGGGTGGATGCCCAGGAACACTTCCGGAAGGCCCAGGCTGACGCTGCCGTCGCTGGCCGCGACGCGGTGCCGGCAGGCCAGGGCAAGTTCCAGGCCGCCGCCCAGCGCGAAGCCGTGGATGGCCGCGACCGTGGGGCAGGGCAGCGCCTCAAGGCGATCGAGGACCTGCTGTCCGCTGCGGATCAGTTCGTAGGCCGTGGCCGACGTCGACAGGCCGGTGAACTCGCTGATGTCCGCGCCGGCGACGAAGCCGTTGCGCTTGGCCGAGTACAGCACTACCGCCCGCGGCTTGAGGCGCTCGATTTCCGCGAGACGCTCGTTGAGCTCGGTCATCACCTCGCGGCCGAGGGTATTGGTGGAACTGCCCTGCTTGTCGAGCCCGAGCATCACGACGCCATCCGCATCCTGCTCGAGGGTCCAGTGTCTTGGGGTGTGGCTCATGTCCGCTCCAGTGGGGACCGAATGATAGCCGAGTGGCGGGACTCAGGTGACTGCGGCCGCGGCGCGGCGGCGCGCCGCCGGCACGCCGGTGACCTCGAAGTCGAATACCAGCGGGAGGTGATCAGAATGCGTGACGCTGGGCACGGAAAAGCTGCTCATCTCGATGCCCGGGCCGTACAGCACGAAGTCGAGTTCACGGCGTGGCCAGCGGCTGGGATAGGAGGGCAGGGACGCCGTGTTAGCGCTGCGCAGGCCCGCGGCTTCCATGAACAGGTAGATCTCGTGGTTGCCCCACAGCGTGTTGAAGTCGCCGGCGACGATCACGGGCTTCTTCTGCCGCTGCATCAGCTGGTGCAGGTAGCGCAGCTGGTAATGCCGGTGCCGGAACTTGAGGGACAGGTGCACGAGGAAGATCGCGACGTGTTCGAGCTCGAGCTCGATGATCAGCCGCTTGATGCCCTGCTCGAAGTAGTGGAATCGTTCGCCGTGCACGCGCGGCGCGGCGAGGAACGCGTTGCCCTGCTTGCGCACGATCGGCATCAGGTTGTTGAGCGACCGCTCGCCGTACTTGCACTGGTAGGTCGAGTAGTGGCCGATCGCATCCGCGATGTAGCTGGCCTGGTTGACCATGCCGGTGCGGATGGAGCCGGTGTCCACCTCGATCAGGCCGACGACGTCCGGATCCTGGGCCTTGATGAACGAGGTGATGCTGGCCAGCACCTGCTTGCTGCTGCGCAGGTAGCCCGCACCGGGCACCGGCAGGTGGAACGCCGGGCCGGAGCCTGTGGCGTAGCGGATGTTGTAAACCAGGAGGCGCATGGGATCCGGACCGGGCAGGGGTCTCAATTCTAGTCGCTTGCGGGGTCCCGGGCATCGCCGAATCCTGCGCATACGGTAGACTGTCGCGAAATTCGGAGGTTCCCGTGTCCCAGGACAACCCGATTCGGCTCTTCGTCAGCCATCTCTATGCGCCGGACGACGACTACCATCGCGTCTTCGAGTACCTCGAGGGCTCGCGTAACTTCTTCTACATCAATCTCAGCACGCCGGAGAATCCGCCGCGGAGCTTCGACAAGGAATCGGTCAAGGAGCACCTGCGGGCGCAGATGATCAACGCGGAGGCGGTGCTGGTCACCTCCGGCATCTATGCGAACGACCCGGTGATGATCGAGTTCCAAGCCTTGTATGCCAAGGCCTGCGACAAGCCGCTGATCGTGCTGGAGCCGTTCGGGACGGCCCAGCCCGTGCCGCCGCAACTCAAGCGGCTGGCGGACGAGGTGGTGCCCTGGAACGAACGGGAACTGGCCGACGCGATCCGTCGCCAGGCACGGCACGAGGAAACCGCGCGCTGGGACACGATCGAGTTCAAGCTCGATTGAGGCTGGCGGTCTCGGCCGGATAGAGCGACACGACCTCGGCGGCGGGTCTCGCTGCCGCGAGCTGGCTCCGGTGCACTGCGCCCAGCAGGGCGACGACCGTCGCTGCCCACCGGTCCGCCTCCTCGATCGACATCTTTCGCACTGTCGCCGTCACGGCGTCTTCGCCGGCGAGCGGGCGTACCCGGGTGAGTCCCACCGTGAGCGCTTCGAAGCTGTCGCGGATGTCGCGCGGCAACGGCGCGGCATCGAGGTGTACGAGCTGCTCGCGGTAGGCCGATACCAGTCGTTGTTTTATATTTCCAGAACCAACGAGCGTGACGGTCGCTGCGTTCAGGAGCTCCAGGGCCGATGGCATGCGACTCGCGCTCCGGTGCGCAGGTAAGGGTTTGGCGACAAATGCTTAGGGGTGAAATATAAACCTGTATCTGAGGGATGCAAGCGCCGGCGTCGGTGGACATACGCAAACCAGACCACTAGACTTCTAGAAGCGTAAAAAAGGAACACGCGCGAGGTCAGACGAGCTCCCCACCGGCCTCAGCCCGCAGGTCGTCAGCGTCCTCCAGGCGCTGGCCCAGCCCACGCGACTTCGCATCATCGACCTCGTCAGCCAGGCAGGCCCCGAGGGCGTCGCCGCCGGAGCGATCGCCAAGGCGGTCAGCGCACCTGCGTCGACGCTGTCGTTCCATCTGAAGGAACTGGCCCAGGCCGGCATCCTCGAGGCTCGTCCCGAGGGGCGGTTCATTTATTACGCCGCCCGATCGGAAGCCCTGGCGGCAGTTGCCGCGTTCGTGGCCCGGTGGGTGCCGGCGGCGACTGCCGCGTCGCCCAGGACTCCAGAACCGGCCGCAGCCGCGCCAGCGCCCGTGGCGGTGACCGTGGCGCCTCCGGCAATGGTCAAGACCGAGACCCCCGTCGAAACGGCGG
>JADZCS010000313.1 GCA_020851435.1 Gammaproteobacteria bacterium
CCGGCGCGGCTGCTCGATCCCACGGCGCTCGGGCTACGGGCCGAAGGCCCCGCACTCGACGCCGAACTGACCGGCCTGGACACCGAGGCGCTCGAGCGCGCCTTCACGCAGGCGCACGTCGCCGTGGTCCCCGGCTTCTGCGCCCGCGATGAACTGGGCCGCACCGTGCTGCTGGGACGCGGCGGTTCGGATTTCACGGCGCTGTTCATCGCCGAGCGCGCCGGCGGCCACTGCGTGCTGGTCAAGGACGTCGACGGCCTCTACGAGCGCGACCCGGCCCTGCCCGGCCCGCGCCCGCGCCGCCTCACCGTTGCGACCTGGGACGACTCGCTGCGCGTCGCGGGCAAGCTCGTGCAGCCCAAGACCATCCGCTTCGCGCAGCAGCACCGGCAGAGTTTCACGGTCGGCGCCGTCGGCGCCGCGCACGGCACGCTGATCGGCCCGGGGCCCACGCGCACCGAGGGTTCCAGCGTCGCCGAGCCCCTCGACGTCGTGCTGCTCGGCCTCGGCACGGTAGGCCGCGGCGTCTACGAGCGCCTCGCAGCCCATCCCGGCAACTTCCGTATCCGCCACATCGTCGTACGCGAGACCGCCAGGCACGTCGCCGCGGGCGTGCCCGCTGCACTGCTCACGACGGACGCCGAAGCGGCGCTCGCGTCCGGTTGCGATCTCGTGATCGAACTGCTGGGGGGGCTCGAGCCTGCCGGCAGCCTCATCGAACGCGAGCTGGCCAACGGAGCGCGCGTGGTGACTGCCAACAAGGCCGTGGTCGCGACGCGCTGGGGCGCCCTCGCGGGTTACGCCGCGAGCGGCCAGCTCGCGTTCGCCGCCGCCGCCGGCGGCGCGGTGCCCGTACTGGAGACGCTGCAGTCACTGGCCGACGCTGGTTCGGTCCGCGGCGTGCGCGCCGTCATCAACGGTACCTGCAACTTCATCCTCGACGAACTCACGCGCGGCATCGCCTACGCCGACGCGCTCGCCGAGGCCCAGGCGCTGGGCTTCGCCGAGCGCGACCCCACGGCCGACGTGAGCGGCCTGGACGCCGAGCACAAGCTGCGCCTGTGCTCGCTCGCCGCCTGGGGTCGTGAGCCGGACCAACTCGAGCGCCAGGGCATCGACACCGTGAGCGCGGCGCTCGTCGCGCAGGGGCAGGCGCCGGGCCGCGCGCTCAAGCTGGTGGCCTCGCTTCGCCACGAGGACGGCCGCGTCGTCGCGCGCATCGCGCCCGAGGTACTGCCGGCCGAAGACTTCCTCGCCGGGGCGCGCGCCGAAGGCAATCGCGCCGAGATCACGCTCGCCGATGGCAACTGCGTGAGGCTCGCGGGCAAGGGCGCCGGGCGCTGGCCGACCACCGCCGCCGTGCTCGGCGACGTGTGGACCCTCAGCCGCGCGGCGAGCGTGGAGGCCGCGGCAGCCGCCGCGGCCGCCTGAGCCCGCTCAGCCCTCGTCGTCCGGCGTGGCGGTGACGCCCAGCCGCTGCTGCATGACCGGGCTCGTGGTCGTGTACTGCAGGAACTGCTTCTTGGTCGGGTAGAGGTACTGCTGAACGCCGAAGGCGGCCAGCGCGGCTTCGTGGAAGCCCGACAGGATCAGCTTCTTCTTGCCCGGGTAGGTGTTGATGTCGCCGATGGCGAAGATTCCCGGCACGCTGGTCTGGAATTTTTCGGTGTCGACCTTGAGGGCCTTCTTCTCGAGCGCGATGCCCCAGTCGGCCACGGGGCCGAGCTTGGGATGCAGGCCGAAGAACGCGAGCACCTGGTTGCAGGTCACCTCGGCAACCGTGCCATCGAGGCAATTGACTGACGCACCCGTCAGCACGCCATCGGCCACGTGCAGGGCGCCGACAGTGCCCGCGAGCAGCCTGACCTGCCCGGCGGCCGCCAGCTCCTGCATGCGCGCGACGCTGGCCGGCGCGGCGCGGAACTCGGTACGGCGGTGTACCAGCGTCACCGACTTCGCCTTGCCGCAGAACTCGATCACCCAGTCCAGCGCGCTGTCGCCGCCGCCCAGGATCATGACGTCCTGGCCGTGGAAGTCCTGCGCGCTCTTGACGCGGTAATGGACGCGCCGGCCCTCGAGCGCGTCGGCGCCCTCGACCATCAGGCGGCGGGGCTGGAACGAGCCGAGGCCCGCGGCCACGACCACCGCGCCGGCGTCGAAGGAGGTGCCTGCCGAGGTGGCCACCGTGAAACGGCCGCTCTCGTGCTTGACCAGGGTGGTGACTTCCTCACCGAAGTGGAAGCCGGCGCCGAAGGGCTCGACCTGCTTCATGAGCCGGTCCACCAGTTCCTGGCCCGTGCAGGACGGCACCGCCGGAATGTCGTAGATGGGCTTGTCGGGATAGAGCTCCGAGCATTGCCCACCGGCCTGCTTGAGGGTGTCGACGATGTGCGCCTTCATGCCGAGCAGGCCCAGCTCGAACAACGCGAACAGGCCCGCGGGGCCCGCGCCGATCACGACGCATTCGGTCTGGATGGGGGCGGCGGCTGCGCTCGATTCGGTCACGATGGTCTCCCTCGATTTGACCGGTAATTCTATCACTAGGAGCTGTCATGGCCGTCTTGTAGGATGTTTCGCGATGAAACCCGCCCAGCCCGCCCACAAGCCGTATCGCCCGGTCCGCACCGTGCTTCGCCACCTCCGGGACGGCAGGCCGGTGAGGATTCGCGCGCTGGTCGCGGACGACCTCGAGCAGGCGAACGCATTCTTCGAAAAGCTCTCGGCGGAGTCGCGTTACCTGCGCTTCATGGCGCCGATGCCTTACCTGTCGCCGGACGTCATGGCGCGGCTGCAGCGCGACCTGCATGCCGAGCGTTCCTGCGTGCTGGTGGCCGCGGTGGAGCACGAGGGGCGTAGCTGCCTCATCGGCGGCGGACGCATCGTCGCGACCGACCGGCCCTCCGTCTGCGAGTTCTCGCTGACCATCCTCGACGCCTGGCACGGCCAGGGCCTGGGCAAAGTGCTGCTGCGCGAACTGGAACACCAGGCCAAGCGCCTGGGCTATCACCAGATCGAGGGCGCGGTGCTGACCATCAACGTCAAGATGCTGGCCGTGGCGCTGCACCGCGGGTTCCACCTGCACTGCGAGCGCGGCGACCGCGGCGTCATGCACGTCTACAAGCACCTTTACACGCCGGTCAACGCGCCCCACCGTTCCCTGCCGGTCCCGGACTGAGCACCCCCGCCATGGCCGCAGACAACCCACGGCTGCCCGCGCGCCGGATCG
>JADZCS010000314.1 GCA_020851435.1 Gammaproteobacteria bacterium
CCGATACGACGTCGTCGCCTTCGGCGCGCCTGTGCTCTACGGCACCTACGACAAGAGCGTGTTCCGGTTCATCGAGGCCCACCGGGCCGAGCTCGAGGCCAGGCCGAACAGCTTCTTCAACGTATCGGTGGTGGCCCGGACGCCTGAAAAGGCTACCGTCGAGGGAAACCGCTACCTGCAGAAGTTCCTGCAGCTGTCGCCGTGGCGCCCCCGGGACCTCAAGGTGATCGCGGGCAAGGTCGACTATCCCTCGTGGCCCTGGCACGAGCGTTTCATGATCGGGCTGATCATGAAGATGACCCACGGCCCCACCGACAAGACCGCCGTCATCGACTACACCGACTGGGACGACGTGAAGGCCTACGCCTCACACCTGCTGACCCTGGCCTGAGCGGGCAGGCCCGCGCGGCATCGCGCCTCAGGGCCTCGATCGCTCGCCCCGCCGCAGCGGCACGATGTCGATGGTCTCATCCACGGTATCGAACAGGATCCGTGCCTCGCCGCGCTCCAGCTGGCGCAGCACCTGCGCCACCTTCACCTCGAGGTCGACGTCGCGCGCGCCGTACTCGGTGCCCTCGCGCAGCACATACGCCTCGATGACGCCACGCAGGGCACCGGGCGACAGTTCTGTGTGCGGCACTGGCACGGGCGCGGGCCTGTCGACGTCGTCTTCGTTCATGCGCCACCTGGGCTGTTCACGGCAACTGCAGGGCCTCGCCATAACCGGTCAGTTCCAGGTACCCCTGCCCGCGCATGCCGGCGGGGCCGTCGAGACGCACCGCGCCCTCCCAGTAGATGGCGCCCGTGGTGGCACGACTGTCGCTTTCCTGGTCGTCGAGCAAGGGCGCCAGCGCGTAGTCCTTGCCCCCAACGCGCAGGTTCCACGTCACCGGATACTCTATACCCGTGCGCGGCGAGCGCCAGCGCCGCAACGGCTGCCAGGCGATCTCGTCCGGACCGAACACCTGCTGGGTTCCGTCGCGGCGGGCCAGCGTCGCCGCCGCCCAGCGCTGCGCGCCGCGTCGGTCGCGCAGGCGGAACGCCATTAGCGCACCGCCGTCCTCGAGGTTGATGCCGACCCAGTCCCAGCCCGTGGAGTCCGCGTCGAGCACGGCCTGCGACCACTCGTGGTCCAGCCAGGCCTGGCCCGTGACGCGATCGCGACGGTCGCCGCGACGGATCTCGCCTTCGACGCGAAGCTGCGGCTGGCTGTAGTAGTAACTCGCCGACCGGGGATCCGGACCCTTCTGGCTGTATCCGGCCACGCCATTGAGCATCGGTGCGCGCGTCGGTACGAGCGTGAGCTCGAGGGCCAGTTCTCGACCCGCGAGGCTGGCGCGGTATCGCCCCTCGCGTCGCGCGAAGCGCCAGTCGTCGAGCCAGACGTTCGTGTCCGCCTCGTCGGCGCCGGCCAGGCCGAACACCGCGCGGGCCGACTTCTGGTCGTGCCAGAGGCGTCCTCGCTTCGGATCGCTGATCGCGGCATGGGCGATGATGAACTGCCGCGCGGCGAAGGCACTGGGATTGCCCTCGCCTGCCTGGGTGCGCGTACGGAAGAACGTCACCTGGAAGCCCAGCGTCTCGCCTCCCGCAGTCTTCAACCAGCCCGTGGCGTACCACCACTCGGTACGGTAGTCGGGATGGCTGCCGTGGTCGCGCGGAAAGTCGAGCACGTGACCCGGCGCAACGCTCGGCTGGATCGCAGGCGCGGGAGGCGGCGCTGCCGAGGCGACTGCCGCCAGCCCGCCCAGCAGCAGGCCCGCGAGACCTTCGCGCAGGCTGCTCACCAGTCCTCCCGGACGGCTCGCAGGGCGTCGGTGCCCAGTGCCGCGCGACCACTCAGCGTGGCCGTCACGGCCGCTGCAGCCACCAGCGTCACCGCCAGCGCGGCCAGTTGCCACCAGGGCACGGCCAGGTCGATGCTCCAGTTGAAGGACTGGCGATTGATCACGTACACCAGCACCAGCGACAGCACGCCGCCCGTGAGCAGCCCGTAGACGACGCCGACCAGCGACAGCAGGACCCCTTCGACGGCCAGCATGCGCCGTACCTGCGAGCGCAGCAGGCCCACGTGACGCAGCATGCCGAACTCGGCGCGCCGCGCCAGCGCCTGCGAACTGAAGGCGAAGCTGACGCCGACCAGGCCGACGAGCACGGCGACGGCCTCGAGCGCATAGGTGATGGCGAAGGCGCGGTCGAAGATCGACAGCGACAGTTCGCGCAGGCCGGCGCTCGTGAAGAGCTTCAACTCCTCGCCGCGCGGAAAGCGCTGGCGCAGGGCATCGGCCACGACCTCGGCGTCGGCGCCCGGCACCGTCCACACCGAGCCTTCGCTGGCGGTGTCGTCGCCTGTCACGCGCCGATACCAGTCCCGATCGACGACCACGGCACCCTCGGCGTGCGCGTAATCGCGCCACACGCCGGCGACCACCACGCGCTGGACCCTGCCGGCGAGCGGCAGGTCGAAGACCGCTCCGGGTGAGCGCCCGTACACGTCGACGATCGCCTCCGAGACCCACACCGGCTGCGCGCCGTCCGGCAGGACTCCGCTGACGCTCGCGACGAGCGGCAGGCGCCCGCCTGCATTCGATGGGTCGATCGGCCGGGCGATCACCACGGGCGGCGCGCGATCCGGGGCGAGGTAGATCGGCTGTACCCGGCGGAACTCGATGCGCGCGACGCCCGGCACGGCCAGTGCCGCGGCCTGGTCGGCCGTCGACCAGTAGGCCGTATCGCTCGACACCGCAACGCGCATCTGCAGGTCCGCCGGCAGCAGGCGGCTGAGCCACTGGTCGAAAGACTCGCGGAACGAAAACACCATGATCGCCATGGCGACCATGAGGCTCACGCTCACGATGATCGTCGCAAGGCTCACGGCCGCCTGGCCCGCGCTGCCGGCAAGCTGCGCGACGGCGGTGTCCCAGGTGACACGGCCGCTGCGCGGAACGCGCGCGAGCACGCGGCTGCTGACGGCCGGCACGAACAGCACCGCGGCTAGCAGCAGCAGCGTGACCGAGACGTAACCGAACACCGGCAGGCCGCCGACCGGCGGCGCAAGGGCCGCAAGCGCGCCGAGCGCCAGCGAAACGATGCCGGCGCGCGGCACGGCGAGATGCGCCAGCTCGGCCTCTGCATCGCCTGCCTTCAGCGCGCGGGCCGGCGGGCGCGCCGCCGCCTCGCGCGCCGGCACCCACGCTCCCAGTGTGGCCACCGCCGTGCCGATGAGCCAGAACACGGCGAGCGGGCCAGGCTCCAGCCGTAGTCCCTGCGCCGTGACATCGAAGTAGCCGCCGCCCAGGTCTCCGCCCAGCTTGCGCAGCACGCCGTCGGCGACGATCCAGCCCAGCGCGACGCC
>JADZCS010000315.1 GCA_020851435.1 Gammaproteobacteria bacterium
CGTAGAACCACAGCGCGGCGACCGCGATGACCGCGCCGACCGCCGGAATGACGCTCATCATGAGCATGATGCCGTCGATGGTGCGGAGGTTCTGGGCGACGTTCGGCACGTAGTCGAAGTAGGCCAGTAGCCAGCCCGTGCCGGCGCCGCCGATGGCCCAGCCGAACTTCTGGGCGAACGAGGCGGCGGAAAAGATCAGGCCGGTGGCGCGCCGTCCACGCTTCCACTCCGAGTAATCCGCGGTGTCGGCGTACATCGCCCAGACCAGCGGGGCGGTCGGCGCCGCGCAGAAGCTGATGAGCGCGTGTGCGCCCCAGACCAGCGGGATGTTGAACGGCGAAATGAAATAGAACGCGACGGTGAGGATGGCGGTGAGGCTCATCGAGGCCATGTAGAAATTCCGCTTGCCGAAGCGCTTCGACAGCGGCGCGGTCACCATGACGCCCAGGATGAAGGCAATGGCGCCCGTCGTCATCACGGCGCTGAAGTAGTTCTTGCCGTTGGGAACCACGTAGTCGAAGTAGTAGATGATCACGGTGCCGCGGATGTTGGCGTAGGTCAGCGCCGAGATGCCGACGATGCACAGCACCACCCATGGCCTGTTCCTGAACAGGTCCCGCAGGTCCGTGGAGAGCGAGGACTTCTGGGCCTTCGGCGGCTGCACGCGCTCGCGCGTCATCGCGAAGGTCGTGAAAAACAGCAGGACGGCCAATACCGAGTACACGACCATCGTCATCTGCCAGCCGTAGGGAGAATGGTCGCTGCCGCCGAAGGCCTCGACCAGCGGGATCGTCGTGTTCACGATGATGAACACAGGCAGCAGCGCCATCACGAAGCGGTAGCCCGATGCGCTGGTGCGATCCTCGGAGTTCGGGGTCAGCACGCCGAGCAGCGCCGAGTAGGGGATGTTGATGGCCGAGTAGGCAATCATCATGAGCGACAGCGTCACGTAGGCGTAGACGACCTTGGCCGTGCCGCCGAAGCTCGGCGTCGAGAAGGCCATGATCGCGGTCAGCGCCATCGGAATCGCCATCCAGACGAGGTAGGGGCGGAAGTGGCCCCAGCGCGTGCTGGTGCGGTCGGCGAGCGTGCCGATCATCGGATCGACGAAGGCGTCCCCGATGCGGGTGACCAGCATCATCGTGCCCATCGTCGCCGCGCCCAGCAGGAAGACATCGGTGTAGAACTTGGCGATGAAGATCGAGAACATCTGCCAGAACAGGTTCGACGCGAGGTCGCCGAAGCCGTAGCCGACTTTTTCCGTGACGGTCAGCCTGGGCGTATCGGGCGTCATGCGCGTCTCCTGCTCAGCGGGCGCGCGCGAGCGAGCGCGGCGCCACGTCGAGGACCTTGCCGGTGCTGAAGGTCACGCGGATCGCGGTGTCGCGCGCGTTGTAGGCGAGGTATGTACGCGACCCGGCCTTGTCCCTGAACACCGAGTACAGCGGCGTGTCGGCCGTCACCGAGAGGTCGGGCGATCCCATCTCACGCAGGCTGTGCAGCCAGTACAGGGTGCGGGTGCGGGTCTCGCCGAATTCCACGCTGCCGCGCTTGCTCCAGTAGGCGAGGCCGGCGTCGCCATCCGCGAGCGCGAGGTACGACGCCAGCACGTCCTGCCAGACGTCGGCAGGCGTGCCGTCCGAGGCGACGTTGGCCTGGTAGGTCTTGACGTCGGCGGGCAGGCCGTCCATGAGCTTGCGGATGTAAGCCGTGTCCTCGGCGAGATACGTCGACGCCGGCGTGAAGGGCAGCAGGTTGATGCCCATGATCTGGCGCGGCTCCTGGGTCCACCAGGTGTTGTAGGCATACTTGCCGCCGAACACCATGCTGGCGAAGGGCTTGCCGAATTCCCGGTCGAGCACCTGCCGGTTCAGGTCGAACCAGTACTGCTGCACCGAGGCCACTTCGCTGGTGTAGAGGTAGATACCCAGGTCCCGCACTTTGCGGTTGCCGGTGGCCTCGCCCCACAGGATGAGGCCTGCCCAGGCATTGACCGCCTCGGAGGACGATTCCTGGTTGTTGCCAGCGTCGAAGTCGGCGTTGCCGGAGGCCCAGGAGTGCCCCTCGTAGGGGTCGTAGTTGCGCAGGAACGGGAAGTCCGCGCGGCCGCGCTCGTCGGTGGCGATGTCGGCGACGATCTTGTCCACCATGCCGCCCCACTTGTCCTTGGACGCCCAGGCCGGGTCGCGCAGCGCGACGTGCGCCGCGCCCATGACCCAGTAGCCGTAGTGGAAGTGGTGGTCGTTCATCGCCGTGACGCTGTCGTATTCCTGCGGGTAGCCGACGAAGGTCCCGAGGCTCGAATCCTGCATGAAGTACTGGTCGTGGCGGCCGTCGAACCAGGTTTCGAAGCGTGCCTTCAGAAGCTTGAGCAACTCGTCGCGCTTGCCTGGCTGGCCCTGGGCCTCGGCAATGCTCATCAGCTGGGCTACGGCGCCAAGGCCCTTGCCGTACCAGTAGGTGCCGCGACCCATTTTGGTGAACAGCTGGTTGGCCTTCACGACGTCGCCGACCAGCAGGCTGTTGACGGACGCGGCGTTGGCCGGGTCCTGCAGCCCGCTCCAGGACGGCAGGGTGCCGCGATAGGTGCGCTCGATGGAAAAGCCGTTGCCGGCGACCAGCCGGATCGGGCCGCGCACGGACTCGTACTGGTAGGTCGACGCGGGGACCGGCTTAGCGGCGTTCCACTGGTGCGGGTACAGGCCCATCAGGGTCGTGAGGTTCTGGCCTTCCTTCGCGACGGTCTCGACGCGGAAGGTGGTCCGCACGGCACTGGTCTTCT
Organism: Gammaproteobacteria bacterium; assembly: GCA_020851435.1. Lineage (GTDB taxonomy): Bacteria > Pseudomonadota > Gammaproteobacteria > Steroidobacterales > Steroidobacteraceae > JADZCS01. The sequence goes on from JADZCS010000315.1 coordinate 2,783, forward strand.
CGTCGTAGGCCCAGTCGACGCGTGTGTCGGTCGGGAAGGCATAGGCCACGGCCAGGAAGTCCCTCAGCGTCGCCTCGCTGTCGTTGGGCAGTCCGGCTACGGAGAAGTAGCGCGCGCCGGCGGGCAGGTGCAGCACGAGTTCGGTGGGCTGGGTCCACTCCCAGCTCGAGCCGGTCGGCGCAAACACTGCGTAGGCCTTGCCGTCGACCGTGAAGGACGCGACGCGCGCATCGCGGGATGCGTCCTTCGGGTCGGACAGCAGCTTCGGCTGCGACGCGAGGCGGAAGCGCACGTCGCCCTTGCTGCACTCGTAGTAACTGAAGGGGCTGCCGTGCAGCACGGTGGCCGTGAGCGACTCGCCGGCGCCCGCGGCCATGCTGACCTGCACGAGCCAGTCCGAGAACTTCGCCAGGCGGGCGTCCTGCGGCTTGAAGGCCACCGGCGACACGGTCACGGCGGCTGCATGCAGGTAGCTCAACTCCCGCTTGGCCCCGCCGTTTTCGACGGCGAGTCGCCGGGTCGGCAGGCCCAGTTCGAAGCCGGCCTCCACCGCGCGATAGGTCATCGGGTGAGCGTGCAGCGGCTGCGACCAGCGCTGGAACATCACCGACGAGTACCACTGGTTGGTCGGCGCGGCCTTGCCGACGGCCTCGCCGCTGCGGTACTCGGCCGCCGGTGGGCGCGGGGCCGAGCCCAGCATGCCGCCCTTCAGTTCGGTGTAGTAGGCGCCCAGGCCGACCGTGGCGGTGCCCGACGGGGGCGCCGCCCCTGCAGCGGTGGCCAATGCGAACAGGAGGCCTGCGCCGATGACGGCGGCCGAAGCAACTACGCGCATGGAATGCCCCCCCCGGGGATCAGAACGTCAGGTTCACACCGATGGTCGCCGAATTGCCGGACTCGCTGATGCGCGGATCGACGCCGCCGAAGGCCGTGTTGCTGGGCATGCTCAGCGGCGCGGGGCCCTGTCGCCCGAACATCACGCGGCCCAGGCCACCATAGATTTCGAGGTTCTTGTAGACCTCCGGAAGCTTGCGGTACACGCCGAAGTTGACGAAGGTGGCCGTGTTGCTCTGGCCCCATTCCGTCGGCGTCTTGACGTAGGCCTTGTTCATGCGCACGCCGCCGAGCGTGTACACCCACAGGCCGCGCGTGTAGCCGACGCCCAGCATGGCATCCCACTCGATGGCGTGGTGCATGCGCAGGTCGCTGGCATAGTTGAATCCGGGCTGGTCGAAGAAGCAGTCGCTGGCGATCGGCGAGACCGGGCCGTAGTCGCACTGCTGCTGCTGGCCCGACCACTCGCTGCGCTTGATGCCGTAGGAGACCTTCCAGGTCGGGCTGTGCCAGTAGGTGCCCTCGATGATGGAGACGTTCTGCGTTGGCTTTTCGTAACCGGGCGAACCGGTGGGGCCGTTGGTGTCACCCTGCGCGCCGTAGAACGCGCCCTTCGAGAAGGAACTCTGGCGGCCGCCGCTGGTGCCCTGGAACATCGCCTCGATGAGGTTCTTGGAGTTCGAATACTGGATGAACACCTCGAGCATCTTCGGTGACGGCGGCGGGATGACCGTGGAGGACGGGTTCAGCGGCACGCGCTCGCGGGCCCTGCCCATGGTCGCCTCGAAGCGGATCTTGCCGGTCGGGATCTCGAACTCTCGCGTGGCATAGCGCAGCGCCTCGGGAACGACGCCGTAGCCGGCGCCCGACTCCGCCCAGGACGTGGACAGGCCCAGCGGATAGGCGAACGAGTCGGCGCGCGTCCAGGTGCGCGTGGCCATCTTGCCGACCTGCAGCGAGCCGTATGTCGGGTGCGAAACGCCGGCGTAGAGGTCGGTCATCCAGTTGTCGTAGATATCGGGGCCGTTGTTGCGCATGCGGCCGCTGGTGCCGGCCTCGATGCTCACGGCATTGTCGAACTCGTGGCGCAGGCGCAGCGTGAGCATCACCAGCCCGAGGTTGGCTGACGTCGACTCCGACTCGCCGCCCTGGTTGAGCATCGGGTCTGGCGGGCTCAGCACGCCGCGCGGGTCGTAGGCCGATGGATTGACGATTCCGCTGGAGCAGTTGTCGCAGAACGAGAACTCGTCCTTGGCGAAGCCCACGACCTCGAGCGGGCCGAACTGCTCCGCCAGCGCGGGAGGGGCGAGCAGCGCTGCGGAGACCGCCAGGGACAGGCTGAGGGCGCGGGTGTTCACGGTGATCTCCCGAAGCAGCGACTGGTGTCGTTCATCTCGTTCGTTCATCTGTCGGCGATCTGCGCCGCTCACGGGTAGTAGCCCGCGCCCTGGTACAGGTCCGCGTTGCAGGCCGGCGCGCCGGCATACATTCCGCACAGCGCGTAGCGTGGCGCCCTGGCCCTGTCCCACAGGCCCCAGCGGTCATCTGTGCCTTTCCAGGCTTCGTCAAAGGCTTCGAAGTAGAAGACCGTCACCGGGCCGCCGGCCGAGCCTTCCCAGCCGAGCATGAGGTCGTAGTACCACTTCGCGTTGACCGGGTTGGCGGCGTAGGTCTCGATCGCCGAGGCAGGATTCGACTGCACGGCCTTCCAGCCGGTCTCGCCGACCACGATCTTCAGCGAGTTGCCGATGGTGACGGTCGCGCCCGCGGCGTTCCGGTACAGGTAGTTCGCCGCCGCGTCGTACGCTTCCCGCGCGTTGGCGAACGAGGCGTTCATCATCGCCTCGGCGCGCAACGGGCCAGCCGGGAGGACGCCGGTCTGCTGCCAGTTCCAGGCGTTGTAGTTGCTGATCGGATACATGTGGATGGACACGAAATCGAGCAACGGCAGGACGGTGTCAGGCTTGTAGCCGCCCGCGCTGCGCCCGGCGTAGAACGAGAAGTCGTCGTCGGCGGTCACCGGCTTCGTGACCTGGCTGCGCACGGTCTGGACGTAGCTCGCGAGGCAGGTGATGGGCAGGTTCTGCGCGAACGAGGTCTCGTTGCCGACGCTGACCGTCACCACGTTGGCGTTCTGGTTCGTGAGCGCGATGCCGGTGGCGATCTGGTCCTGGTTGACGGCGTCCACGCAGGAAGCTGGCGCACCCTGCAGGTAGATGCCCTGCTGGAACTTCATTTCAGGGAAGTTCGCGGCGGCGATGCGCAGGATCTTGGCGGACACGGCGTCGGCGCCGAACAACCGCAGCAGCCTGAAGCCCGCGTTGTACAGCAGGGTCAGGTCCTGCAGCACGTCGGCGTCGCTGGGAATTTCCCCGGCGCCGGGCCCGCCCGCGCGGTAGGCGCTGTAGTTGATGGCCTTGCCCTTCTCGTAGTAGATGGCTGGCAGATCACGCAGCGTGAACGCTGCGCAGATCACCGAGATGTTGGTGACGCTGGCTGTTGCTGTGCCCGCGCCATTGTTGACGGCGCAGGTCTGGCCCGCCGGCTGGGTGCGGACGGTGACCGAGTAGGTCGAGCCGTTCGAGACCAGCGAAGTGAAGGCGAAGGCACCGTTGGCGGCGGTGGCCAGCGCGTTGCCGCCGTTGTTCTGCAGGATCACCGTGCCGCCGGCGAGTCCGGAGATGGTGCCGCCGATCGACACATCCGACTTGCAGGTCACGCGCACCGAGGTGACGGTGGCAGTCGCGGTGCCGGTCCCGCTGGTGACGGTGCACACCTGGCCCAGGGGCTGGGTGCGCACGGTCACGGCGTAAGCGTCGCCCGAGGCGATCGACAGTCCGAAGGTGAAAGCGCCGTTGGTGGTGACCGTGAGGTCGTCCTGGCCATTGTTGCGCAGGATGACGGTGCCGCTGAGCCCGGCGACTTCGCCGCCGATCTTCACGTAGGTGGGGGCATTGTCCCAGTTCTGGTCCTGGCCGCAGGCCGCGAGCGCCAGGCAGGCGCCCAGCGTGCCGAAGCGCGCGACGGCGCGGAGTGCGGAGAGGACGGTCGGATTGGTGTTCACCGGATTGCTTCCCTCAAGCAGATGATGCTGGTCGCGCGGGCAATCCAGCGAACGCTCAGCTCCGTCCCCGATGGCGGCGGGTTCCATGCGACGCCCCCCGGCCCTGCCCCGGATTTTTGAAAGCGCTTGCAGAACCTAGCGAACTGCCGTTGCCCTTGTCAATCGCGTTTGTGCTCGCGAGGCGCTAATATCGTTGCGCGCCGCAATTTGCTGCGCTGCGATTGCATCCCGGCGCCTCTAGATGGAATGACCCATGCGCAGATCTGACCTGCAGCGGCGCGTGGCCGCGGCTACCGCCGGCTCGGCCGTGACGCTCGACATGGTGGCGAAGGAGGCCGGGGTTTCCCCCAGCACCGTTTCGCGCATCCTGAACGGCACGGCGCGCGTCAAGGAAGCGAAGGTCCGCGCGGTCCAGGCGGCCATCTCGAAGCTCCAGTTCATGCCCAACCCCGTCGCGCGTTCGCTCGCGCGCGGCAAGTCCATGAGCATCGGCGTCGTCATCCAGAACATCGACAGCCCGTTCTATGGTGCGGCGCTGGCCGCGATCGAGAAGGGGCTCGTTCGCGCCAACTATTCTGCCTTGTTCGTCAGCGGCCACTGGCGCGAGGCGGATGAACGCCGCTGCATCGATCACCTGGTCAGCCGGCGCGTGGACGGCATCATCCTGGTCACCAGTTGCCTGCCGGACGCGGAACTCGCGCAGCTGTCGCGGCGTGCGCCGCTCGTGCTGACCGGCCGAAAGGTCGCTGGCGAGCGCATCTACTCCCTCGACTTCGACAGCACGCCGGGTGCGCGGCTGGCGACGGACTACCTGATCGGGCAGGGGCACCGGCGGATCGCCTGCATCACCGGTTCGGAGGGTCATCCGGACGCCGAGCAGCGCCTGAGTGGCTACAAGGCTTCGCTGGCGGCTCACAGGGTCGCGTTCGTGCAGAAGCTTGTGACCGGCGGCGACTACTCGGACGTCGGCGGCTACGCCGCGATGGGCCGGCTGCTCGACTCGGGTGTGAAGTTCACGGCGGTATTTGCCGCCAACGACCAGACCGCGTACGGCGCGATGCTGGCGCTGCACCGCAGGGGGCTGCGGGTTCCCCAGGACGTTTCGGTGATCGGCTACGACGACCTTCCGGGCTCGGCCTTCACGATTCCTCCGCTGACGACCGTGCGCCGTTCCATCAGCGAGATCGGCGAGGGTGCCGCCGGCGCCATGATCGACCTCATCGAGGGCCGTGTGCCGAATGCCAGGCTGTCGTCGCCGACACTGGCGATCCGCGAGTCGACGCGCCCCCTGCGCGACTGAAGAGCGGATCGACGAAGCGTTCGAAAGCGGGCTGCCAGGCAGGCGCGTTGCGGTTGAAGATGTAGTGGCCGTTGTTCTTGTCGGCCGGCAGCCGGACGAACTGGCCCCGGCCGCCGGCGCGCAAGAACGCCGCGTGCCACTGTCCCGGGTAAACCGTGCCCCACATGCGATCGTTGGCGCTGTACATCCACAGCGTCGGCAGCCGGTTGGTCGCGCCGTAAGCCGCGAACGCCTGCCTGAGCTGGTCGGGCCGGCACGGCTGGTCGATGCGGTGAAGCGAGTCGCCGCCGTCGCCACCGGCGATGTTGACGGTGGCCACGACGCCACGGATGTCGCTGGCCGCCACCGCGATGGCGACGATGCCGCCGAAGGACTCGCCGACCACAAGGCCGTGGTCGGGGTCCACGTAGTCGAGGCGTTCCGCATGGCGGAGCAACTGCCGGACCTCGGTGACGGCTGGCGCGACGCCCTCGGCGAAGCGCTTGGATGCGCACTCGCCGGTGTACTCGACGTCGGGACCGCCCGAGACACCGTAGCCGACGCGGGTCGGGATCAGCACGACGAAACCCCTGGCAGCGAAATAGCGGGAGTTCGCCGGATAAGTCTGCAGGCCCATCGCGGAGCGCTCTGCAGCGCTCGCACCCCGCCCGTGGAGCA
>JADZCS010000316.1 GCA_020851435.1 Gammaproteobacteria bacterium
ACTACCGCTCGCTGCACACGGCCGTGCTCGGCCCCGGCGGCGTCCCGGTGGAGGTGCAGATCCGCACCCGCGAAATGCACGACCATGCCGAGCTCGGCGTGGCCGCGCACTGGCGCTACAAGGAGGGCGCGGCACGCGACGCGGCCTACGATCGCAAGGTCCAGTGGCTGCGGCAACTGCTGGCACCGGCCGAGGATGCCGAGGCAGATGCGGACTTCCTCGGACGCGTGAGGGCCGACCTGTTCGAGGACCGCGTCTACGCGCTGAGCCCCAAGGGCGAGGTCGTCGACCTGCCGACGGGTTCGACGCCGCTCGACTACGCCTACCACGTGCATACCGAGCTGGGCCATCGCGTGCGCGGCGCGAAGGTCAACGGCCGCATGGTGCCGCTGGATCACCAGCTGGCGAGCGGCGAGGTGGTCGAGATCATCACCGGCAAGCACGCCCAGCCCAGTCGCGACTGGCTGGTCGAGTCACTGGGATTCCTGGCGAGCCACCGCAGCCGCAGCAAGGTGCGCGCCTGGTTCAAGAAGCAGGACGAAGGACAGAATCGCCAGGAAGGCCGCGAACTGCTGGACCGCGAGCTCACGCGGCTGGGCGTGCAGGGCGCCGTGTCGATGCCCGAGCTGCTGACCGACTTCTCGCTGGAGTCGGCCGACGCGCTGTACCTGGCGCTCGGCGCGGGCGACCTGACCATCGCGCAGGTCACGGGAGCCATCCAGCGCCGCCTCAAGGCCCGCGAGCCCATCGCCCCACCCGCACCCGCGGTCAAGCCCCCGAGCGCTCCCAAGGCCGCCAAGGGCCTGTCCATCGAGGGCATCGGCGACCTGATGTCGACTTATGCGCGCTGCTGCCGGCCCGTGCCACCCGAGCCGATCGTGGGCTACGTGACGATCGGCCGCGGCGTGACCATCCACCGCGAGGGCTGCGCCAATTTCGCGCGCATGGCCACCCGCCAGCCGGAGCGGGTATTGCGGGTGGACTGGGGCAAGGCCGGCGAGCAGCGCTTCCTGGTGGAGGTCAGCGTGGTCGCCTGGGACCGCCGCGGGCTGCTGCGCGACATCACCGCCGTGCTCGCCGACGAGAAGATCAGCATCGAGAGCATGAACACCACGACCAACCGCGCCGAGAACGTCGCCGACATCACCATTCGCGCGGAGATCCACAGCCTCGAGGAGCTCTCGAGGCTGCTGACGCGGATTCAGGGGCTGCCGAACGTGGTGACCGCGCGACGCCGAGGGTAACCGAGGGGTCCGACCCCCCGTGTGTACCTCTGTGGCACCGCCGCGGTGCCACAGAGGTACACAAGGGGGGTCTGACCCCTCCGCCGCTTTACCGGTTGAGGCAGTCCACCGCTCGCTTGTCGGCGTTGAGGGCGGCCTCGTGCAGCGCCTCCGACAGTGTCGGGTGGGCATGGATGGTGCGCTGCAGGTCCTCAGTGCTGGCCGAATACTCCATCGCCAGCACGGCCTCGGCGATCAACTCACCGGCCATGGGGCCGACGATGTGCACACCCAGGATCTCGTCGTCGTCGACCGCAGCGACGACCTTGCAGAAACCGGCGGCCGCTTCCATCGCGCGGGCGCGTCCGCTCGCTGCAAACGGGAAGTTGCCCACCTTGTAGGCGCGGCCGCTGGCCTTGACCTGCTCCTCGGTCTGCCCGACCCAGGCGATCTCCGGGGCGGTGTAGATCACCGACGGGATGACCTTGTAGTTGACCTCGGCATAGAGGCCCGCGATGAGGTCGGCGACGGCGACGCCCTCCTCCTTGCCCTTGTGCGCGAGCATCGGACCGCGCACGCAGTCGCCCACCGCCCAGACGTTCTCCGCGGCGGTGTGACAGTGTTCGTCCACCTCGATGAACCCGCGCCCGTCGATCACGACGCCGGTGCCATCGGCGAGCAGGTCCTTGGTGTGCGGCCGGCGACCGATCGCGACCACGAGCTTGTCGAAGGTGACAGTTTGTTCGCCCTTGGCGTCGGTGTAGGTGACGACGACCTCCTCACCCTCGACGCGCGCGCCCGTGACCTTGGCGCCAAGGCGGATGTCCAGTCCCTGCTTCTTGAAGTGGCGCTGGGCTTCCTTGGCGACCTGCCCGTCCGCCATGGCGAGGAACTGCTCGAGCGCCTCGAGGACGACGACCTCAGCCCCCAGGCGGCGCCAGACGCTGCCGAGTTCCAGGCCGATGACGCCCGCACCGATCACGCCGAGGCGCTTCGGAACGGCATCGAAATCCAGCGCGCCCCAGGAATCGACGATGCGCCTGCAATCGAACGGGGCCGACCGAAGCTCCATGGGCTGCGATCCCGAGGCCAGCACGACGTGCCTGGCCTGCAGGACGCGGCGCGTGCCGTCGTGTGCGGTGAACTCGACCTGGCGGCCCGGCAGCAGCTTGCCGTGGCCCTGCAGCGGCGTGACCCCTGCGCCCTTGAACAGCGCGAGGATGCCGACCGTACTCTGCTTGACGATCGTCGCCTTGCGCTTCTGCATCGCGGCGACGTCGAAGGCGATGCTGCCGAGCTGGATGCCGTGGGTCGCAAACTCGTGTTGCGCGCGGTGCAGCAGCTCGGTGGACTCGAGCAGCGCCTTCGAAGGGATGCACCCCGCGTTGAGGCAGGTGCCCCCGAAGACCGGGCTGCCGTCGGCGTTCTTCCATTCGTCTATGCAGGCCACGGACAGCTTGTTCTGTGCGGCGCGGACGGCCGCAGGGTAGCCGGCGGGCCCGCCGCCGATCACGATCACGTCGAAGTTGTCGGACATATGGCTATACCTGTAACAGCAGTCGGGCCGGATCCTCGATCGCGTCCTTGACGGCGACGAGGAACTGCACGGCCTCGCGGCCGTCGATTATGCGGTGATCGTACGTCAGTGCGAGGTACATCATCGGACGGATGACGACCTGGCCATTCACGGCGACCGGGCGGTCCTGCACCTTGTGCATGCCGAGGATGGCGCTCTGCGGCGCGTTGACGATCGGCGTCGACAGCAGCGAGCCGAACACGCCGCCGTTGGTGATGGAGAACGTGCCGCCGGTCAGTTCCTCGAGCGTGA
>JADZCS010000317.1 GCA_020851435.1 Gammaproteobacteria bacterium
TCCCGCGCGGGTGTTCGCGCAGGGGCGACAGGCCAGGGTGCCGTTCATGTCGGGCGCCGCGACTTTCGAGGCGAGCCTGATCAAGCCCTTCAACCTGCCGCTGGTCGCGGTGCTGAACGGCATCCCCTTGGAGCGCGCACGGGCCGCCTACGGCGACCTCGACGACTCGGCGCTGAAGGACGTCTATTTCGGCGACAGCCTGTTCCTGTCGTCCGCGTACTACCTGACCGCGAAGATGCAGGCGAGGGGCGAGCCGGGATACCTCTACGAATACGCCTACGTCAACGACGCCCAGCGTGATCGAAACCCGGGTGCGTACCATTGCTCGGAAACGCCCCGTATCTTCGGTACCGAATGGCGCAACGAGCCTGCGAGCGACGCGGATCGGCGCATGGGCGATCGCCTGCGGGGTTACTGGGTTGGATTCGCGAAAACGGGCTCGCCCGTGCCATCCCGATCCGGCGAGTGGATGCCGAACACGGAGGCGAACCCGTTCCTGCTTCGGCTCGACCTCGTGAGCCAGCCGGTCGCGACGCCGTATCCGGCGCGCATGCGCCTGCACCTCGACCGTCATCCGGTACGCTGACCTTCGGCCGCCGTGCCGCACGTGTTACCTTGACAGCGCAGGGGCATTTCAATCACTATTCCGGCAGTGCGCAACCGATTGCGCATAGGCCATTGGCCGGGCATTTCGTGGTGAGGGTCCGCGGATGACGAGTGAGAATCGCCGGCGCTGTGTGGTCGTCATGTACGACACGCTCTGTCGTCACTTCCTGCCGAGCTACGGCAACGAGTGGGTGAAGGCGCCCAACTTCCAGCGTCTCGCGCAGCGCTCCGTGCAGTTCCAGAATTTCTACGTCGGGTCGATGCCCTGCATGCCCGCGCGGCGCGAGATGCACACCGGCCGCTACAACTTCCTGCACCGGTCCTGGGGTCCGCTCGAACCCTTCGACGATTCCATGCCCGCCATCCTCGACAGCCACGGCGTGCACTCCCACAAGGTCACCGACCACCACCACTACTGGGAGGACGGCGGCGCGACCTACCACCAGCGCTACACGACCTTCGACCTGGTGCGCGGCCAGGAAGGCGACAAGTGGATCGGCGACGTCGAGGCGCTGCGCGACCCTGAGTTCGGCGCCGGCCGCTGGCCCGAACAGCAGGGCATGAAGTTCCAGAAGCAGGACAACATCAACCGCCAGCACATGGGCCGGGCGGAACTGCAGCCCCAGCACAAGACCTTCAGCCTCGGGCTCGAGTTCATCGAGCGCAACAAGGACGCGGATCGGTGGTTCGTGCAGATCGAGACCTTCGATCCGCACGAACCGTTCTTCAGCCAGAAGGAATTCCAGGACCTCTACCCCCACGAGTACGACGGCCCGCCGTTCGACTGGCCGCCTTACCGCGAGGTCCGCGAGGACGAGCAGACGGTCCAGCACATCCGCTGCATGTATGCGGCGCTGATGACGTTCTGCGACCAGCAGCTCGGGCGCGTGCTCGACGCCTTCGACCGCCACGACCTGTGGAAGGACACGATGCTGATCGTGAACACCGATCACGGCTTCCTGATGGGCGAGCACGACTGGTGGGCAAAGGTGATGACGCCGTTCTTCCAGGAGATCGCGCACATCCCGGCCTGGGCCTACGACCCGCGCGAGCCCGCTTGCGTCGGCGTGCGCCGCGACGCGCTGGTCCAGACCGTCGACATCGCGCCCACGGTGCTCGAATACTTCGACATCCCGTTGCCGAGGGACATGCAGGGTCAGCCGATCCGCCAGCGCATGCTCGACGACACGCCTGTGCGCGAGGGCGCGCTGTATGGCGTGATGGGCGGGCAGGTCAACGTCACCGATGGCCGCTATGTGTACATGCGGTCCCACCAGACGCCGGACAACACGCCGCTGTACGAATACACCCTGATGCCCGCGCACATGCGCACGATGTTTTCGCCCACGGAGTTGCAGGACTGGGAAAGGTCCGACGGTTTCGGATTCATGAAGGGCTGCAAGGTCATGAAGATCCCGACGCGGACCTGGCCGGGCTACCTGTCCCTCGAGGACCCCGTCGGCCGGGGCAAGCGCGCGACCCTGCTGTTCGACGTGGTCGCCGACCCCGGCCAGACCAGGCCGCTCGACGACGTCGAGATTGAGGCGCGGATGATCCGGCTGATGCTGCGCGAGATGGCGCGCAACGAGTGCCCGCCGGAGCAATACCTGCGCCTCGGCCTTCCCGAGCCGCGCCGGCTCGGGCCAGGCAACGGCGACCAACTCATCGAAATGCCATCCGACGAAGCCATCCGTGCTGCCTGCGTCCTGCAGTCCGAGGCGGGACGGTTCGCGCGCGCGCATGGCGCCAACGGCTTTCCAAAGCTGCCCTTCGGCCCCGTGCTGTGGCCCGGCGAGCAGCCGCTGCCGGGTCCGAACTTTCCGGACAACCTGCGGCTGCGCCCGGGCTATGCCTTCGGTCCCGCTGCCGGACGCGAATCGGGCGAGTGACCGGCGCGCCGCGATGATCTAGGCTTCGGCCATGATCACTGACGTGGACTGGATGCGCCGCGCGCTGGAACTCGCAAGCCGCGCGGAGGCGCAGGGCGAGGTGCCGGTGGGCGCGCTGGTGGTGCGCGGCGACGAGGTGCTGGGCGAGGGCTGGAACCAGCCGATCACGCTCAAGGACCCGAGCGCGCATGCCGAGATGCTGGCACTGCGCGCGGCCGCGAGGCACGTCGACGACTACCGCCTGGGCGGCACGACCCTCTACGTGACCCTGGAACCCTGCCCGATGTGCGCGGCAGCGCTCGTGCACGCGCGCGTGCAGCGGCTGGTATTCGGCGCCTGGGACCCGCGCCAGGGCGCTGCTGGCAGCGCGTTCAACCTGGTGAATGCCCGCGAGATGAACCACCGCGTCGACACCTTCGGCGGCGTGCTCGTGGACGAATGCGGCGAGCTGCTGAAGCGCTTCTTCGCCGGGCGGCGCTCGGCGCGCCAGGGCTGATCGCTCAGCGGATCAGGCCCGGCGGCGTGGCCGGCCTGTCGCCCGAACGCGCGGGCTTTGCCACGGCGGGTGGCGGCAACACCGCCTCCGTGGTCACGCGCAGGCGCAAGGCTTCGCCTGGGCCGCCGCCCATCCATTCGAGCAGTCGCAGGTAGCTGCGCACGTTGGCGACGAAGTGCACGGCCTCCCAGCCGCGGGCGTAGCCGCGCCGGGTCTGCGAGA
>JADZCS010000318.1 GCA_020851435.1 Gammaproteobacteria bacterium
TCCCGCGCGGGTGTTCGCGCAGGGGCGACAGGCCAGGGTGCCGTTCATGTCGGGCGCCGCGACTTTCGAGGCGAGCCTGATCAAGCCCTTCAACCTGCCGCTGGTCGCGGTGCTGAACGGCATCCCCCTGGAGCGTGCACGGGCCGCCTACGGCGACCTCGACGAAACGGCGCTGAAGGACGTCTATTTCGGCGACAGCCTGTTCCTGTCGTCCGCGTACTACCTGACCGCGAAGATGCAGACCCGGGGCGAGCGCGGCTATCTCTACGAGTACGAGTACGTCAACGAGGCCCAGCGCGATCGAAATCCGGGCGCTTACCATTGTTCGGAAACGCCCCGCATCTTCGGCACTGAATGGCGTAACGAGCCTGCGAGCGACGAGGATCTGCGCATGGGGGAGCGCTTGCGCGACTACTGGGTTCGATTCGCGAAGACGGGCTCGCCCGTGCCGCCTGGATCGGACGAGTGGATGCCGAACATGGAGGCAAGTCCCTTCATGCTGAGGCTCGACCTGGTGAGCCAGCCGGTCGCGGCGCCTTATCCGGCGCGGATGCGTCTGCACCTCGATCGTCATCCGGCGCGCTGACGAGGTTCTGCGACCAGTAGCTCCGGCGCGTGCTCGACGCGTTTGACCGCCACGACCAGCGGAAGGACACGATGCTGTGCGCCGCATGCGGCCTCAGTAAATTGCGCGATTGTCCATGTCGAGCAGGATGCGCCAGTCGCCGCGCGGCTGGCGCTTGAAGACGATCAGGTAGCGCATCTCGCGCGTTGATGGCGGCCCGCCGGCTTTCGGCGTGAAGGTCAGCATGACGACGCCGTGCGCCGTGCCCAGGTCCCCCGAGACGTCGAGGTATTGCAGGTCGGCGCGCACTGCGTAGTTCCAGCGCTCGAAGCCCGGAACGAAGAACGCGCGTATCTCGGGCCAGCCGCGATAGGCCGGGCGGCCGTCGGGCATGATCACCGAATCATCGCTGTAGAAGCGCTCGAGCGCCTCGACGTCGCCGCTGGTGTAGGCGGCAAGCCAGGCATCGTGCACGGCGCGCAGTGCGGTGAGATCCCGGTCGCGACGCGAGGCGGCATCCGCCGGAGTGCTGGAGAAAGCGAGCGCGAGGGCCAGCATCAGGTTGACGAGCAGTGCGAGCCCGCGTCGGCCTGCGGTTGCTGCCCGCGCCGCGTCGTTGGTGATCATGGAAGGCACTCCCGGGATTTCGTAGGCGCGAACCGATCAAGCACAAGCGCCGTCAAGCCACATGCGCCTAGTTGGCGCCGCCGCCTGAAGCGGTCTCCCGCTTCAGGTAGAGAATGATGCTCTGCCGATCTTCGGGCTTCGGCACGCCGCCGAACGCCATGGTGGTGCCGGGCACGACGCTGCCCGGCTTCTCGATCCACTTGTCGAGTACGTCTTCGGTCCACACGATGTTGGACGCCTTGAGCTGCGACGAGAGCGCGGGCGCCGGCACGATGCCGGCCTTGCGGCCAATGATGTCGCCCAGGTGCGGGCCGATCTTCAGCGGCGGCGCCGACGCGCCCGGTGCGGGCGGCGGCGGTGCCGTGCCCGGCTTCAGGTCGTGACACGCGACGCAATGCAGGAAGAGGATCTTGCCGCGATTCGCGCTCGGTGCCGTTCCCTGCGCTTCAGCCACACTGGCCATGCCCACGAGCGCCACTGCCGTCGCCACGCTCTTCACAGCCGTACGTATCAGCTTCACGTCACACCCTCCCGCTCAGAGCATCTGCTCGAGGATCTCGATAATCACGCGATCTGCCGATTCCATTGCACCTTCCATGCCGCGGTCGAGCCGCGCAGTGTGCTCGCCGCAGAAGTGGATGCGTCCATGAGGCAGGCCGATCTGGTTGGCAAAGGCCCCCACCTGGCCGGGTGCCCAGGAGGCCCACGTACCGCCGGTGTAGCGCTCGTTCTGCCAGGAAAACACTTTGATTGGCTTGAGTGCCTTGGCGGCCTTGGGGCGTATGCGCCGCAGGACCGCCATGCTGCGCTCCACCAGCGCCGCTGGCGCCAGCTTGTCTGCCTCCAGTGCATCGGCGCCCGTCAACCAGAGGGCAGCGGACTGCGTGGCGCCATCCGGACCGTAGGGGAACGCCAGCAGTTGGCCGATCCTGCTGTCCGTCCACAGCGTCGGCGGAAGTCCGTCCCGCTCCCAATAGGCATCGTCGATCCGGAACAAAACCTGCGTGGTCACGCTGTAGGTGAGTTCGGCGATTCCCTGGCGCTGCGCTGGCGGCGGCTCGGGCGTGAGCCTGATGCGCCTCAGCGCGGTAGCGGGCAGGGTGATGAGTACGCGCTTCGCTTGCCAGTTGCCACTGGCCGTCTCGACGACCACCGAATCGCCGCGATCGTGCACGGCGGAAACCGGCGTGGCCAATTGCACGGGTTCCTTGAGCGCGGCAGCCATCGTCTCTGGCAGGCGTTGATTGCCGCCGGCGATATGGAACAAGCCCTCGCGGCGGGTGATGTGGGTCGCCCAGGTGAGAAGTTGCAGGTGATGCAGTGCTGACACCCGGTCGGGCATCTGCCCGTACCCCTGGTTCACGCCGACGCCGAGCCTGATGGCAGCCTCCGACATGCCGGCCTGCCGCAGAACGGCGTCCAGCGGTTTGTCGAAGGCCCGTGCTTCCGGCTTGAGCCAGTCGTCCAGTTCCTTGAGCGGGTTCAAGGGCGCAAGTGCAGCCAGTGCAAAGCTCCACGGTAGCGTCGACTGCAACTTCGCCGGAAACCGGTTTCCCGGATACCTGGGCCACTCGTCCACGGTGACGTACTTGCCATCGAGGTGGAAGGCGACGCGCGCGGCCAGGCCGTCCCGTGCGTACTCCACAGGTTCCCTGGCCCGCATCGGTTCGAGTGTGAGGCCAAGCCGCCTCACCGTATCCTGGACCCGGGCGTAGAGCGCGCCGATGACATTGCCCCCAGCTTCCGGGCCGCCGGGCAAGTCATCGTGGGTGTAGAGCCTGCCGCCGATGCGATTTCGGGCCTCCAGCACCTTGACCCTCAGGCCCTGGTTTTCCAGTTCCATCGCCGTGCGTAGCCCCGACAGGCCCGCGCCGATGATGATGACGTCCCAGCTCGTTTCCGTGGCATAGAGACGTGGCGCGACTATTGACGAGGCCGCGAGGCCGGCGATGAACTGACGTCTGCTCACTGACTTCATGGGCTTGGTCTCCGTGGAGTGCAAGCATCGGCGTCGCTCGCTGCCCCGGTCAATGCCAGTGGACGACAGTCACAACTGTCTCGGAGGGCACACAACTTCCAGTCAGGCAGGGTCGTGCTGGGCGTCAATCAACCGCGGAGTCGCAACGGCGCGGTCCGACCTCGCCTACGGTGCGGCGGCCGGCAGCAGCCGCAGGCCAGCGACCAGCACGGCGACGCCGAGTCCGAGCAGCGCGACCGCCCAGGCCACGGTGCCGCCGCGGGACACCGGCAGCGCCGACGCGTTGACCGACAACGCCTCCGGGGGACCGACCACCGCGATCGTGCGCGCACCGGCCAGCCCGCCGCCCGGGGGCACGATCGCCCGCTGCGTCACCGACCACTGGCCCGACACCGATACGGTGGCGCCGACCGGCAGCACCAGTTCCTCGACCAGCAGCGTGCCCGGATCACGGTCGCCGCCGCTGTGCTTCCAGTCGCGGCGGTACGGACTGCGGACGGTACTGAGGTCGCCGAAGATGTCGCCGGCCGAGGCGACGGCGCCAAGCAGGCCGGTGGCCTCGATGGGCTGGGTGGTCGCGAGGTAGTCCCGTAAGCGCTGCTGGTGCAGCGCCGAGTCGAGCCGCGGGTGCGCGCCGTCGATCTGCGGCACCGCGTGCACCGGGATCGCTACGCTCGCCGTGTCGAGCACGAACGGCGTGCTGGCGATGCCCCAGTAGACCGGTATCTGTTCCCGGCGGAAAGACTCCGGGCGGACGACGAAATACATGCGGTAGAGGTAGGCGACGCACTCGGTGCCGGTGATCGGCGAGCGCAAAGTCGGGCCGGTCGCGCGCACGCGGCCGCTGCCGACGATCAGGCCGTCGGCGTCGGGCAGCTGGCCGGTGGCGGCGCGGGCCAGCAGCTGTTCACGGCTGCCGACGCCGCCGTGACCCGTGACGAGGCCGTACAGGGTGGCCAGGCCCAGGGTCAGCAACAGCGTCGCGGCCAGGGTGAGCCAGGGTCTCGCCGCCGCCAGCAGCTGCGGGCCGAAGCGCCGCTCCAGCAGCCAGGCGATGGCTGCGAACACCACCATGTAGGCGAGGCAGCCGAGCAGCAGTCGCGAAGTGCCGCCGGAGGTCGAGAGGTCGGGGGTCATGTCGCTGGCCTCGGGGTCCGTCCCGTATTGATCGTGCGGTAGTCCAGCGGTGCTCTGCAAGAACTGGATCCTGGCCGCGTGTACCTCGACGGGTCGGAAAGGAATCGGCCTCAGCCTGAACCGCGCCTCCTACGCTTTCGGCGGCAAAGCTCCCCAGGACGTCAGCGCCCGCATCAGCGGCCGCTTCTTCGACTGGTGGGCCTGCATGCGGCGCAGGATGTCGTCGAGCATGCGCATCGCGTCCAGGATGCGCGGGCCTTTGTTCAGCATCACGCATTCGGCGCGTTCGCCCATCGCTGCATCGGTGATCTCGGCGCGCGACGGCCGTCCCGTCCGGGCCAGCGTCTCCAGCACCTGCGTTGCCCAGACCACGGGCAGGTGCGCAGCCTCGCAGGCCCACAGGATCTGCTCCTGCACCTCGGCCATGCGTTCGTAGCCGCACTCCACCGCGAGGTCGCCGCGAGCGATCATGACCCCGGCCGATGGTCCGGCCATGGCCGCGAACAGCATCTCCGGCAGGTGCTCGAAGCCACGCCGCGTCTCGATCTTCAGCAGCAGTCCGTGGTCCGGTACACCATGGTCGGCGAGCCGCGCGCGCAGCGCGTGCACGTCGGCCGCGGACTGGGCGAACGACAGGCCGACCAGGTCCGCGCAGCGTGCCACGGTGGCGAGGTCCGTGATGTCCTTGGCGGTCAGTGCGGGCAGGTCGAGCCGCGTGTCGGGCAGGTTGATGCCCTTGTCGGCGGCCAGCCACTCGCCGTCGTCGCGGGCGTCGGTGATCTCGATCTCGACGCCGCGGGCGATGCGGCGGGTCACTACGCCGCCCAGGCGGCCATCGTCGAACCACAGGCGCTCGCCCTTGCGCACCTGCGCCAGCGCCTCGGGCAGCGTGCAGCCGATGGCCGCGGCTGCCGGCCGCCCCTTGCGGCCGGTTGCACGCACCGGGACGACGGCGTCGACGGCGTGCAGCCGCAGCCTGTCGCCGCGCTTCAGCAGCAGCCGCGGTGCCGTCGGGGGCAGGTCGCCGATGGCGGTGTCGACGTCCGGGTACCCGTGACGTTCCAGGCGCAGCCGGGTGTCGGCGGCCAGGTAGGCGGTGCGCCGACACTCGACGCAGGCGCCGCCGGGCCGCCTCTCAACGACCGTGAAGCGGCGTCGGGCGTCGCGCGCGTCGTCGCAGACAATGCGGTCGCCCGGCCGCAGTCCGTCGAGCCAGACGGCCTCCACACCCAGGCACGGCTCGGTGCCTCCGGCGCCGGGTCCGGCGCCCAGCGCGTGCAGCCATAGGCGCGCCGGCGCAGTGACGCGGCCATGGTCGTCGCGCTGTGGCCGGATCTTCAGCACCGCCGGCGCCGCGGGCAGCGGCCCGGTGCGCAGTTTGGGCCCCGCCAGGTCCATCAGCACGCGCACCCGCCGGCCACTGCGGCGGCCGGCCTGGCGCACGCGCTCGGCCATGGCCTCCCACGCCTCGTGGCCATCGTGGGCGCAGTTGATGCGCGCGATGTCCATGCCGTTGGCCACCAGGGCGTCTACCAGCGCGCCGTCGCGCGCCGCCTCGCTGGGCAGTGTGACCATGATGCGCACGGCGCGTTCGGCGGGCGCGGGGCCGAACAGCGCCTCGGCGTGGCGCTCGAGCAGCGCCCGGCCGCTGCGGAAGCCCACCGGCTCGTCGTCCGTCATCGGCACCCACTGCTGGCCAGTCAGCAGGTGGAGCAGGCCGAGCACCTTGTCCAGGTTGGCCATGACGTGGGTCTCGGCGCGGCCCATGGACGACACGCCGATCCACGACAGCCGGTCCTGCAGCCTCCGCATGTCGTAGCGGCGCATCGCCAGGTAGTGCGCCAGGTTGGCGGCGCTGGCCGCCATCGCGGGGTCGATGCCGGCCAGCCACGGCGCCAGCCGCGCCTCGTGTTCCAGCATGGAACGGCGCAGCGACTGCAGTTCGTCGATGAGGGCGGTGCAATCGCGCTCGTCCCAGCCGGTCGGGCTGGCAGTGCCGGCACGAGGCCGGCTGCGTCGGGTGCTCACATAAGGATCATAAGCCTTGCCTTGTGACAGCGCCGTGACGGGTGCGGACGGTTCCGCCCAGGCCGCCGGCCGGCGTGGTCATCGCACCGAACCAGCGCGAGAAGCTCGAATGGCTATGCCGCTTCGTGAGTCGTCCGCCGCGTCATTCGTAACCGTGTTCGTCGGCTTCCGCCGTTCCGGCGGAGGCCAGCGGCGCGGCCCTCGGACCGAACGCGTAGCCCGGCCGCAGGCGCAGGTTCGCCGGAAAGTTCGGGCCGCTCAGGGGCAGCTCGCCCGGCCACACGACCGGACCGAAAGGCAACTTTGGAAAGCCATTGGCCCCGTGAGCCCTGGCCGCCTGGCCGGCCTCGGACTGCAGCACGCAGGCCGCGCGAATGGCCTCGTCCGACGGCATTTCAATCGTCTCGTCGCCATGACCGGCCGCGAGGCGCCGCGGCTCGGGCAGGCCCAGCCGCAGGTACTGCTCCGGGGGGCACTCGTTGCGCGCCATCTCGCGCAGCATCAACTCGATCATCCGCGCCTCGATCGCGACATCGTCGATCGGGTTCGTCTGGCCGGGGTCGGCGATCAAGTCGAACAGCAGGGTTGCGCGCTTGCCCCGGCCGACGGGATCCTCGAGCGACAGGTAGCCCGGCCAGGTCCGCGTCGGGATCTTCATCACCTTGCAACCCTTCATGAAGCCGAAGCCGTCGGACCGCTCCCAGTCCTGCAGCTCCGCCGGTGAAAACATCGTGCGCATGTGCGCCGGCATCAGGGTGTATTCGTAGAGCGGCGTGTTGTCCGGCGTCTGGTGGGCCCGCATGTACACGTAGCGGCCATCGGTGACGTTGACCTGCCCGCCCATCACACCGTACAGCGCGCCCTCGCGAGCGGGCGTGTCGTCGAGCATGCGCTGGCGGATCGCCTGGCCCTGCATGTCCTTCGGCAAAGGGATGTCGAAGTACTCGAGCACCGTGGGCGCGATGTCGATGGTCTGGACGAGGGCGTCGCGGCGCACGCCGACGCAGTCGGGTTCGCGCGGATCGTAGGCCCAGGCCGGGATGTGCGCGATCTCCTGGAAGAACGGCGTCATCACCTTGGCCCACCAGTCGTGCTCACCCATCAGGAAACCGTGATCGGTGTTCACGATCAGCATCGTGTCCTTCCAGAGGTCGTGCCGGTCGAACGCGTCGAGCACGCGCCCGAGTTGCTGGTCGCAGAAGCTCATGAGCGCCGCATACATGCAACGGATGTGCTGGACCGTCTGCTCGTCCTCGCGGACCTCGCGGTAGGGCGGCCAGTCGAACGGCGGACCGTCGTACTCGTGCGGATAGAGGTCCTGGAATTCCTTCTGGCTGAAGAACGGCTCGTGCGGATCGAAGGTCTCGATCTGCACGAACCAGCGGTCCGCATCCTTGTTGCGCTCGATGAACTCGAGGCCGAGGCTGAAGGTCTTGTGCTGGGGCTGCAGTTCCGCCCGGCCCATGTGCTGGCGGTTGATGTTGTCCTGCTTCTGGAACCTCATCCCCTGCTGTTCCGGCCAGCGACCGGCGCCGAACTCCGGGTCGCGCAGGGCCTTGACGTCGCCAATCCACTTGTCGCCTTCCTGCCCCCGCACGAGGTCGAAGGTCGTGTAGCGCGAGTGGTAGGTCGCGCCGCCGTCTTCCCAGTAGTGGTGGTGGTCCGTGACCTTGTGCGAGTGCACGCCGTGATGGTCGAGGATTGCCGGCATCGAGTCGTCGAAGGGCTCGAGCGGGCCCCAGGAGCGGTGCAGGAAGTTGTACCGGCCGGTGTGCATCTCGCGGCGCGCGGGCATGCAGGGCATGGAGCCGACGTAGAAGTTCTGGAACTGCACGGAGCGCCTGGCCAGGCGCTCGAAGTTGGGCGCCCTGACCCACTCGTTGCCGTAGCTGGGCAGGAAATGCCGGCACAGCGTGTCGTACATCACGATCACACAGCGCTTGCGTTGCGCACTCGACATCGGGGATCACTCCTCAGGCCTGGCGTGCAGCAGGCGAGAATATACGCAAGCGAACGGCACGGACGCCAGTTTCGGGCCGGGCGCGGGGGTATGCGCCCTTCGCAGAAGCGCAATCGGTTGCGCACGGCTTGTGAGAGTGCCATCCGCTTGCGCCGGCTGTCAAGGCGACCCCTTCGAGGAGAATCGGGTTGCTGACCAGCGGCTGGCAATGATCTAGGCTTCGGCCATGATCACCGACGTGGACTGGATGCGCCGTGCGCTGGAACTGGCCCGGCGCGCCGAGGCGCAGGGCGAGGTGCCGGTGGGCGCGCTGGTCGTGCGCGGCGACGAGGTGCTGGGCGAGGGCTGGAACCAACCCATCACGCTCAAGGACCCGAGCGCGCATGCCGAGATGCTGGCGCTGCGGGCGGCCGCAAAGCGCGTCGACGACTACCGCCTGGGCGGCACGACCCTCTACGTGACGCTGGAACCCTGCCCGATGTGCGCGGCAGCGCTCGTGCACGCCCGCGTGCAGCGGCTGGTGTTCGGCGCCTGGGACCCGCGCCAGGGGGCTGCAGGCAGCGCGTTCAACCTGGTTCACGCGCGCGAGATGAACCACCGC
Source organism: Gammaproteobacteria bacterium (assembly GCA_020851435.1). GTDB lineage: Bacteria > Pseudomonadota > Gammaproteobacteria > Steroidobacterales > Steroidobacteraceae > JADZCS01. The sequence goes on from JADZCS010000318.1 coordinate 8,897, forward strand.
GTCGACACCTTCGGCGGCGTGCTCGTGGACGAATGCGGCGAGCTGCTGAAGCGCTTCTTCGCCGCGCGCCGCGCGGCGCGCCAGGGCTGACCGCTCAGCGGATCATGCCCGGCGGCGTGGCCGGCCGGTCGCCCGAACGCGCGGGCTTTGCCACGACGGGTGGCGGCAACACCGGCTCCGTGGTTACGCGCAGGCGCAAGGCTTCGCCTGGGCCGCCGCCCATCCATTCGAGCAGTCGCAGGTAGCTGCGCACGTTGGCGACGAAGTGCACGGCCTCCCAGCCGCGGGCGTAGCCGCGCCGGGTCTGCGAGA
>JADZCS010000319.1 GCA_020851435.1 Gammaproteobacteria bacterium
AGGACTTGTCGGGCTGCACGATGTGCACGAGCTCGACCTTGTCGAACTGGTGCTGCCGGATCATGCCCTTGGTGTCCTTGCCGTAGGAGCCGGCCTCGGAACGGAAACACGGCGTGTGCGCCACGAAGCGCAGCGGCAGCTGCTCGGCCGGAACGATGGCGTCGCGCACGAGGTTGGTGACCGGCACCTCGGCGGTCGGGATCAGGTAAAAGCTCCTGGCCTCGCCCTCGCCCTCCGCCGCGTTCTGCGGCACCTTGAACAGGTCCTGCTCGAACTTGGGCAGCTGACCCGTGCCGGTGAGGGTCTGGGCACTGACCAGGTAGGGCACGTAGTGCTCGCGATAGCCGTGCTCCGTGGTGTGCAGGTCCAGCATGAACTGTGCGAGCGCCCGGTGCATGCGCGCGATGCCCCCCGACATCACCACGAAGCGCGCGCCAGAGATGCGGCCCGCCGCCTCGAAGTCCAGGCCGCCGAGTTTCTCGCCCAGCGCGACGTGGTCCAGCGGCGGGAAGTCGAACTCGCGAGGCGTGCCCCAGCGCCGGACCTCGAGGTTGGCCGACTCGTCGCGCCCCTCGGGCACGGACTCGTGCAGCATGTTGGGCAGGTCGTACTGGAACTGCTCGAGTTCCAGCTGCAGCGCCGCGAGATCCTGCTCGTTGCGCGCGAGGTCGGCGCCCAGCGTGTCGACCTGAGCCAGCAACGGCGCGATGTCCTCGCCGCGGGCCTTGGCCTGGCCGACGGACTTGGCGCGCGTGTTGCGCTCTGCGCGCAGCCGGTCGACCTCGACCTGCAGCGCCTTGCGCCGCTCTTCGAGCTTCGCCAGCCTGTCGGTGTCGAGCAGGAAGCCGCGCCGTGCAAGGTTGGCGGCGACAGCCGCAGGATCCGAACGCAGAAGTCGTGAGTCGAGCACGTTGTCACTCCACCAGGAGCGCCGCAGTCCGCAGCGCTCGTTGCTTGTCCAGTCGGCCCGCCCGCCTCAGGTATGGCGGGCCAGGGTCATTCCCGCCCAGGTCGCGGCCAGGCACAGGCTCACGGAAGTCAGCACGTACGCCGCGGCGCGGCCCATCGCGCCTTCCTGCACGAGCAGCAGCGTCTCCAGCGAAAAACTCGAGAAAGTCGTGAATCCGCCCAGCACGCCGATGATGACCAGCGCGCGCCACTCGGGCGACACGCTGCCGCGCTCGGCGAGCCACACCCAGCACAGGCCGATGGCGAGACAGCCCAGCACGTTGACGGCGAGCGTTCCCCAGGGAAACGTCCGGGCGAACCACGCGTGCACGCCGAGTCCGGCCAGGTAGCGCAGCACGCCACCCAGCGCGCTGCCCAGCGCGATCGCCACCAGAGAGTTCATGAACCGTCACCCTGCCCTGACTTGCCGCCCGCCTCGGCATTGCGCTGCCGCAGCCGCGCGAGCGCCTCGCCGATCTTGATCTCGAGGCCCCGCGGCGCGGGATGATAATAGGTGCGCAGGGGCATTTCCTCAGGAAAGTACCGCTGCCCCGGCGAATGGCCCTCGGCCTCGTCGTGCGCGTAGCGATAACCCGCGCCGTAACCGAGTTCCTTCATGAGGCCCGTCGGCGCGTTGCGGATGGTCAGCGGCACGTCCAGCGTGCCCAGCTCGCGTGCATCGGCGAGCGCCGCCTTGTAAGCCACGTAGACCGCGTTGCTCTTGGCGGCGACCGAGATGAACACCACGGCCTGCGCGAGCGCCAGGTCGCCCTCGGGCGAGCCGAGCCTCTCGTAGGCGTTCCAGGCCTCGAGCGCGATGCTCAGCGCCCGGGGGTCGGCGTTGCCGATGTCCTCGACCGCCATGCGCACGATGCGCCGCGCCAGGAAGCCGGGATCGCAGCCGCCGTCGAGCATGCGGCACAGCCAGTAGAGCGCGGCGTCAGGATCGCTGCCGCGCACCGACTTGTGCAGGGCCGAGATCTGGTCGTAGAACTGCTCGCCACGCTTGTCGAAGCGGCGGTGGCCACCTGCCGCCACTTCCAGCGCCACCTCTTGCGTGATCCTCGGCTGGCCGTCCACGTCCGCGGCGAGATCCGAGGCGACTTCGAGCAGGTTGAGCGCGCGGCGCGCGTCGCCATCGGCGGCCGCGGCCAGCAGCTTGAGCACCTCGGCGTCACAGGCGACGCCGCTCGCGCCCAGGCCGCGCTCGGTGTCGGACAGCGCGCGTGCGAGCAGCGCCTCGAGGTCGGCGACCTCGAGGGCCTTGAGCACGTACACGCGCGCCCGCGACAACAGCGCCGAGTTCACCTCGAAGGACGGGTTCTCGGTGGTGGCACCGATGAACACGAGCGTGCCGTCCTCCACGTAGGGCAGGAAGGTGTCCTGCTGGGACTTGTTGAAGCGATGTACCTCGTCGAGGAACAGCACGGTCGGCTTGCCGCTGCGCGCCCGGTTGGCAGTCGCACGTTCGACGGTGGCGCGGATGTCCTTGATGCCGGCCATGACGGCCGACAGCGCGATGAACTCGGCATCACAGGTGGTTGCGACCAGGCGCGCCAGCGTGGTCTTGCCGGTTCCCGGCGGCCCCCACAGGATCATCGAATGCGGCGTGCCGCTCTCGACCAGGCGGCGCAGCGCCTTGCCCGGGCCGAGGATGTGGCCCTGCCCCACGTACTCGTCGAGCGAGCGTGGCCGCATGCGGTCGGACAGTGGCCTGAAGGGCGTTGCACCGGCCGACCCGAGCTGCAGAGTTTCCTGGCCGGACGACATCGCCCAATTCTACCGGCTGGCGGGTCCGCCAGGAGGACGACCCGACAACCAGGCCTCGATGGCCACCGCCCAGCGGCCCAGGCCGAGGGTCGCCGCGAGCCAGGCCAGGCCGGCACCCAGCGAGTTGGCGAGCACGTCGGTGGGGTCCATCTGCCGTGTCGTCGTCAGAAACCCCTGCGCCAGCTCGATGCCGATGCCGAACGCGATCACCGCAATCACGCAGGCCAGGTAGCGGTTGCGCGGCAGCAGGCCCAGCCACCAGGCGGCCAGGGCGAAATAGCCCAGGAAATGCTCACCCTTGTCCCAGAAACTGACAGCGGCAACCACCGGGCCGGGCAACAGGCTGCCGAAGGCCAGGACCAGGGCCAGCAACAGCCCTCCTGCGGCCCAGGCGATTCGGTAGTGCAGCGGCAGCAGGATCATGGCTTCGCGGGCGCGCCGACGACGTCGACCCCGGCGGGCGGCGTGAAGCGGAACAGCGTGGGCGCCAGGCGTGGGTTGCGCTCCAGCGATGGAAATTCGAGCGCAGTGACCTGGCGCAGGCGGTCGTCGAGTTCCATGGCGCGCAGCTCTCTGCCCGTGAATCCCAGCCGCACGCGCTGGAAATCACCGTCGGCGACCCGCGGCGTGAGCACGATCCAGTCCAGGTCGCGCTGGCGGCCACCGTCGCTGACGATGAAGCCGTCGGCGACGCGGCCGGTACCGGCCAGCAGCATCGCGGGCGACGAGGCCAGCGCCTTACCCGCCGGTCGCACCGTGACCTGCTCCAGCTCGGCATCGTAGAGCCACAGGTTGCGACCGTCGGCGACGATCAGCTGCCCGGCGGGCTGGGTGTATTCCCAGCGGAACAGGCCCGGCTTCTGCAGGTACAGCGTGCCCTCGGCCCGCTGCAGGATGCGGCCCGTGCCGTCGCGCAGCTGCTGCGTGAAGCCGCCGCGCGCCGACTTGATGCCGGCGATGAACTGCTCGGCGCGAGCCAGTGCGCGCGCGTCCGCCGCGGAATCCGCGGCCCGCGCGGGC
>JADZCS010000320.1 GCA_020851435.1 Gammaproteobacteria bacterium
CAGCCCGCTCATGCCGACACCCAACTCCCACAGCGGCTTGTCAGCCGCCAGCGCAGTGCCGGAGCAAAGCGCGGCGATCAGCAGCATCACGCTGGAAATCGAAGGCATCGGCGATCCTGCTTCCGGGAATATCGATTCGGCGACGCGTTTGCGCGGGTGGCGGTACGATGGACCCGATCATGCCACAGGCACCCGATGACACGGCGCTGCTCGAGACCAACCGTGCGTTCTACGACGCGCTGTGGGCCGACGCTCGCCTCGTTGGCCCGGAGGCCTTCAACACCTGGCCGCTGGTTTGCTCGCTCGTTTCCCGGTCGCAACGCTGGCTGGAGGTCGCGCCTGGGCTCAGGCCGCGACTGCCGCTCCAGGGAACCCGTTTCGTGGACATGAGCATGCCGGCAGTGTCGAAACTACGCGCGCGTGGCGCGGATGCCGTGCTCGGACTGGTGTCGGCACTGCCGTTTCCCGATGGAGCGTTCGACCTGGTCTGCGCCTTCGACATCGTCGAGCACGTGGACGACGACGATGCCGCGCTGTCGGAGCTTGCTCGCGTTGCCTCGCCGGGCGCGGCGATGCTGCTGTCGGTCCCGCTGCACCCGTCGCAGTGGACGGCATTCGACGACTTCGTCGGCCACCGGCGTCGCTACCAGCCCGACCTGCTGCTCGGGAAGCTCGCTGCCCACGGCCTCTGCGTGGAACAGAGCGCGGTCTACGGGATGCAGCCCAGGTCCTCACGCCTGCTCGATCTGGGGATGTGGTTCCTTGAACACCGGCGCGAGCAGGCGATGTGGTGGTACAACCATGTATTCATGCCGCTCGGAGCCCGGTTTCAGAAGAAGCTCTCGGTAGTTTCCGGCCTGGTCGACACCGATCGGGTAGACGAAATCCTGCTGGTCTGCAGGAAGGGCTAGCCGGGCGGGCGCGCATCGCCGGCCTCAGCGCAACTCCGGCAGGATCTCCCTGCCGATCAACGCGATCGACCGCTCGGGCTGCTGGTACAGGCGCAGGGCGATTTCGGTCAGGCCTGCCTGCCGCATTTCGCCCAGGTGCTGCAGCACGCCATCGAGATGGCGGGGATGGGCGGTGAGGCTCAGCTTGTCGACGAGCAGGTCGAAAAGACTGTCGGGGATTCCCTCCGGCGCGGGGCCGCCCTGCGCCATGCGATAGAGCGCGGGCATCCGTGCCTCGATGAGGTCGAACTCCCGGTCGCTCATGAAGGTGGTGCACACCCAGCGGCGATTCAGGCCGCGGTAGGCGAGCCAGCGCCGCGCCTCGGCGCGCGCCTCGCGTTCGTCTTCGTAAACGTGCCACGCGACGAAATTGCTGAATTCCGTCGGCAGCAGGCCTTGGTCCGTTCGCGCCGCGCGAACCTCGGCGATGGCCTTGCTGAGAAGCGGGCCAGTCAGGTCGCTGAACAGGATGCCGTCGGCGCAGCGGGCCGCCATCGCGAGCATCTGGGGTCCATTGGCGCCAACCCAGATACGGGGTGGCTCGGACTCGACCCAGTTGCAGCCGAAGCCACGCACGCGATAGAGGCTGCCCTCGAAGTCGAACGTCTTTCCGGTGGCTGCCCGGCGCAGCAGCTCGACGCATTCACGCACGGCCGTCACGCGGCGCTCGGGCTTGATGCCGATCGCCTCCAGCGCCTCGCCGCCGCCGCCGATGACGATCTGCGCCCGGCCATTGCTCAGCTCGTTGAGGGTCAGCAGCTGCGACGCGATGCGCGTCGGGTGCGTGTCGAAGGGGTTCACCGCGATCGGCCCCATGCGCAGTTGCGTGGTCGCCATCGCCAGCGGGACGAACGATACGAACGGGTCCCGGCACCCGAGCAGGCTCGACGTCCAGACGCCCTCGATGCCGTGCCGCTCCGCGAGCGCGCCGAGCTCGGCGAGCCGCTGCGGGGGCAACCGCGGGTCGAGGATGACCTGGATGCGCATCAGGACGGCGGCCCGCACTTGACCCGCAGCGGTCGCAGCGGCTGGCGCGCGGGATCCCAGCCCAGCGCGGCCGACTTCACGCGCGCGATCCGGTCCTCGTCGGCCGGATGGGTCGACAGCAGCGTCGGTACGGCGCTTTTCGCTGCCCCGGCGTAGTCGGCGAGCACTTCGAAGACCGCCGCCGCGCCGCCCGCATGCCCGTACTTCGCGATGACTGCCTCAACGGCCAGCTCATCAGCGTGACGCTCCGCCCGGCGCGAATAGCCGAGCTGCACCGCATGCGCAACGTGCGGAACAAGTTCGTCGACGCTGCCTCCGAGCAGCACCATCGCTAGCGCCAGCGTCGCGGACCCGCCCACGGCACTGATCGGGTCACGCTCGCTCAGGTGCGCGAGTTCGTGGGCCAGCACCATCGCCAGGGCGTTCTCGCTCGGCATGCGCGTGCACAGCCCGCGCGTGACGACGATGTGGCCGCCGAGCGTCGCGAAGGCGTTCGGTACCGCCTCGTCGGACCAGTGCACGACCGGGCGCATTCCGCCTGGCAGGTCCATGTGCCGCGCGAGGTCGTCGACGAGCTGCTGCAGGTACGGCTCGACGACCGCCGCATCGGCGACGTCCTGTGCCGGCTCGACGGGCGCCAGCACACGGTCACCTACCCAGCGTTGCTCGGCCGAATACGGGACGAACCGTGCCAGTGCGCCACCAGCAAAGTACAGAACCGCGGACACCGTGAGCACCACCAGGGCCAGGCCGACCACCAGCCGCAGGAACTCCGCCAGGACGCTCTCACGCGAGACGTTGACCTCGTGGGGAACCTGCGGGTTTTCGTAGCTCACGATGGCGAAGGGCTCGCCGGTTCAGTCGACGAGTGCGGTGCCGTAGGCGACGAACTCGGCGGAGAACATCGGCCGCGCGCCGGCCTGCGCCTCCGACAGCGACGCGGTCTCGAAGCGCACGTTGAACACGGAGTGCGCGCC
>JADZCS010000321.1 GCA_020851435.1 Gammaproteobacteria bacterium
GCCGTCTGGAACACGCCCCACTCGCCGCCCAGCCAGTAGACCATGGCGATGATGTGGGCCCACTTCAGCAGTACGTACGTCGTCAAGTTGCGTCCTCGGTGTAGTGGGTGGTGGCCTTGCCCAGGCGCCCGGCCAGCTCGTTGAGCGTCTGCACCAGCTCAGCCAGGCGCTCGCGCGGAAAGCCGCGCAGCACGCGCGCGACCCAGTCGTGGCGCCTTTCCTCCAGCTTCGCGAGCACCGATTCGCCCTTCGCGGACAGCACCACCAGCGGCGCGCGCTGGTGATCGCGGTTCTGCCGCAGCTCGGCCATGCCGGCGGCGACGAGCTGGTCTACCGTGCGCTGCACGCTCTGCCGCTTGAGGCCAAGCCGGCGCGCGACCTGCGAGACGGTCATCGGCTGCCGCGCCGCGGCGCGCAGCACGTGCCAGCGCGCACCCGTGAGGCCGAGGCTCGCGGCCATCACGTCGCCCGTCCGGATGACCTGTCCGTGCATCTGGAACAGCGCAAGCAGCGCGTCCTGGAAGGCGTCGTCGGTGGCGCTGGAGACGTGCAGCATGGCGGCGGGTCCCGTCGGTTGGGGGACGCAGCCTGTCAAATTGACAGCGTGCTGTCAACGTTCCCGGTCGAGATCCGGGTGCCAGGCAAGCCGTGCCGCCGCGCCGCGGGGCAGCACGACAGCCGCATACTGGGCGAATTCCCGGAGCAGGCCGGCCAGCTCGCCGGGCGCCAGGTCCAGCGCGACGATCGAGAGTTCCGCAGGCCAGTGGCCGTGTGGATCGGTGTTCGTAGCGGGCGCGAACGTCCTGCCGAGCGCCCGCAGGCGCGCCTCCAGGCGATCCTGGGCCAGCCGGTTTCCGGCATCGTCACAGGGCACGCTGAGCGGATTCCAGGCAGTGACGACCGTGGCGGTGCTGGCGCCCAGCGCGGCGAGCCAGGCATCGCAGGCAGGGCTGGGCTCGCCGATCCGGAGCTCGAAGGCGGCCCGCCCGGCCGGCATCACGCGGTAGCGAGCGGTCCGGTAGGACTCCACGAGCGCCAGCGATGGCGGCGGCGGGACGTCGCCGGTATCAGCCACACTGTTCATCGCATTCTCCTGGCGGGTACCCTCCGCCCACGTCGCCCGCTGCGTCAAGCGCACAGTCGGCTGCCTGACTGGGGTATCCTGTGCGGCCAGCAGGAGGGGCGACGGCGCCCGACGTGATATGACCCAGAACCCCCCGATGTCCGAAGCGGAACTCGACGAACTCGAGGCCTACCTCGACTCCGAGCTCGTACCCTCGCGCTCGCTGAGCCTGGAAGGCTTGCACGGCCTGCTCACCGCGATCGCGGTCGGGCCTGCAGAGGTTCCCGCGTCGGAATGGGTTCCCCGTGTGTGGGGCGACGAAGGCGAGCCGCGCTTCACCTCGGACGACCACGAGGACCGCATCCAGTACCTCATGAACCGCCTGGCGGTCGACGTCGTCGCCAGCCTCGGCGAGCGCGACGACTTCGCGCCCGTCATCTACCTGACGCCCGAGGGCCGCTTCGAGGAATCCACGGGCTTCGAGTGGGCCGGTGGCTTCCTGGAGGGCATCTCCATGCGCGAGCAGGCCTGGCGTCCGGTGCTGGACGACGAGGACCTCGCGCAGTTGCTGGCGCCCGTGCTGGCCGCAGCCGACGAGCAGGCCCGGCCGACCGAGCGCGAAGCGGCCTACGAGGACATCCCGGCCGCGGTGTTCGACCTGCGCGATTTCTGGCACCCGGAGCCGGAGTCGGGCTCGGGCAACCGCACCCACTGAGCAGTCAGCGGCCCGTCAGGGCGTCGAGCACCAGCCCGACCATTTCGTCGAGCCCGGTCTCGCGCTGCGCCGGGCTCATGTGCTCCTTGCGCAGGATGTGGTCGCTGACCGCCATCACCGACAGCGCCTCCGCGCCCAGCTCCGCCGCAACCGCATAGAGTCCCGCGGACTCCATGTCGATGGCTAGCACGCCATGGCGGCGCAGCAGGCCGGGCAGGCTGGCGTCCGGGTGATCGAAGAAATCGCTGGAGAACACGTTGCCGACGTGCAGCCCGGGGCTGCGGCCCGTCTCGGCGGCGACCGCCGCGACGCGCGCGGCGACCGTGACCAGCAGCTGCCAGCTGGCGATGGGCGCGTAATCGTAGCCGCCGAACCGGATCCGGTTGACCGACGAATCCGTGCACGCGCCCTGCCCGAGCACGATGTCGCCCAGCGCCAGCGCGTCCGCGACGGCGCCGCAGGTGCCGACGCGCACGATGCGCTTCACGCCGTAGTCGCGAATCAGTTCGGTGGCATACAGCGAGCAGGAGGGAATGCCCATTCCCGAACCCATCACCGATATCCGCTGCCCGCGCCAGGTGCCGGTGTAGGCGAGCATGTTGCGCACCGCGTTGACCTGCACGGCGTCGCTGAGCAGGGTCGTGGCGATGTGCCGCGCGCGCAATGGGTCGCCGGGGAACAGCACAGTCTCGGCGAAGTCGCCGCGCTTCGCGGCGTTGTGCGGCGTGCTCATGCGGTGATGTCCCTGTGCGGCAGGAAGGCCGTGCCGTTGTCGAGCTTCGCGACGCCGAGCCAGCCCGCGATCGACTGCCCGATGTCGGCAAACGATGTACGCACCCCGATCGGCGTCGCGTCGACCGCAGGCCCCGTTGCGAGCACCGGCACCAGTTCGCGCGTATGGTCGGTGCCGCGCCAGGTCGGATCGTTGCCGTGGTCGGCGGTGAACACGACGAGGTCGCCAGGTGCCAGCGCCGCCAGGAAGCCAGGCAGCAAGGCATCGAAGGCCTCCAGCGCGGCGGCGTAGCCCGCGACGTCGCGGCGGTGGCCGTATTCCTGGTCGAAATCGACGAGGTTGGTGAACACGAGCGTCCGGTCGGCGCCGCCCGCGAGGGCTTCGCCCGTCGCGCGCAGCAGCGGCTCGATGCCCGAAGCCTTGACCCCGCGGCTGATGCCGCGATGGGCGAAGATGTCGGGCACCTTGCCGACGCCGACGACCTCGCCGCCGCCGTCGATGACCGCGTCGAGCAGCGTGCCCGGCGGTGGCGGCACGGCGTAGTCGCGGCGATGCGGCGTGCGCCGGAAATCGGCCGTGGAGCTGCCGACGAAGGGCCGCGCGATGACGCGACCGATGTGGTACTCGTCGACGAGTTCCCGCGCCACTTCGCACACGTGATAGAGGCGCTCGAGGCCGAACTTCTCCTCGTGCGCGCAGATCTGCATGACGGAGTCGGCCGAGGTGTAGACGATCGGCTTGAGCGTGCGCAGGTGGCGCTCGCCCTGGTCTTCGATGATCTGGGTGCCAGAGGCGTGGCAGTTGCCGAGGAACCCGGGCACGCCCGTGCGCCGCGCCAGCTCGTCGAGCAGCTCGCTCGGCATGGAATCCTCGCGATGCCGGAAGTAACCCCACTCGAACAGCACGGGCTGGCCCGCCATTTCCCAGTGCCCCGAGATCGTGTCCTTGCCGGTCGAGCGCTCGCGCGCCACGCCCCAGGCGCCC
>JADZCS010000322.1 GCA_020851435.1 Gammaproteobacteria bacterium
CCGAACGGGTCGATGCCGAGCGCCGCCAACTCCTGCTGGACGGCCCGGACAGCCTGGAGCCTGGGATTTTTCTTCATGCGCCTGTGCTCGCAGATTTCAGGATCAGCGCCACGAGGTCGCCCACGGTCCGCAATTCGGCAAGCGCATTGATGGGGACGGAAGTGTCGAATTGGTCCTCAATCGCCAGCATGAGGTCCATTACCTTGAGCGAGTCCAGCGCCAGCTGGGCGGCCAGCTCGGTGTCCTCGTCGATCGCTGCTACGTGCCCTTCGGCGAGCGGAGTGAGGATGTCGATCACTTGCGCAGCAACATCTTGATGATTCATCAGGACACTCCGTTCAGTGCGGCAGGGCGCCCGCCGCGTGTGTCTGCGAGACCACGCTCGAACCGGACGGCGGTCCGCCAGCCGGCCTCATGGGCGAAGGCGCCGCCATCGTCCACCGGCCGGCATGCGAGAGCTCGCGCACCTTGAGGGGCGCCCGCGCATTGGGCGCGTATCTGAAGACGCGCGTCGCCGCGCAGCACTCGCACTGCCGCGGCGAGAACGGCATCCCTCTCGTAGCAGCCTTCATGGCCGTCGTCCATCTCATATGTCTGTCCAGAACCACTGTCGGCTTCCAGGGAGCGCTCAGCGCGCCACTTGCTCTCGGCGTAGTCGGATGATTGCGGCCCCCGCGTCGCCGGCGAACAAATGCTGTGCCGATGAACCCGTCTGCCCCAGTCAGAGCAACGAAAGCCTCCCCCTTGCGCCACCCACGCCATCGCTCTTCACGCCGCCAAGTCTACGGGAGCCAGCTCCTGTTGTTCCTGCGCGCGTCGCTCCAGGTAACCGCTGCGCGTCGCCGAGCGCGACAGCTTTCCGGACGAGGTACGCGGTAGCGTGTGCCGCGGCACCAGCTCGATGAGGCAGGCGATGCCCAGTTCCTGCAGGACTTCCCGGCGGATGCGTTGCACCAGACCTTTGCGGTCCTCGGGACCGAGGAGACTGCACTGCACAACTACCGCGGCGACTTCCGCGCCGCCAGGGCCGGGGATGCCAAATGCTGACGCATCCTGCGAACGCAGTTCAGGCTGCCGTTCGACGATACGCTCGATGTCCTGCGGCCAAATGTTGCGACCGTTGACGATGATCATGTCCTTGTGGCGGCCGGTGACCACGACTTCACCGTCGACGAGGTACCCGAAGTCGCCCGTGTCGAGCCAGCCGTCACGCGACAGCACCTGCGAGGTCAGTTCCGGCTGCTCGAAGTACCCCGACATCACACTCGGTCCTCGCACACGGATCCTGCCTACGTGGAGGTCGGGCAGCTGATTTCCCGCGTCGTCGCAAACTTCGAGATCATGGCCCGGCAACGGGCCACCGCAACGCACAAACCCGCTGCCGGAGCCCGGAGCGACCGCCGTGGCGCGGAGATTTTCCGACAAATCGGCCGGGTCGACCCAGTCGACCACGACGCCACTGCGCAATGGCGCAAAGCTCACCGCGAGCGAGGCCTCGGCCATCCCGTACGAGGGTACGAACGCGAGCGCGTCGAACCCGGCAGGCGCCAGCAGCTCAGCAAAGCGAGCGGGCACCTCGGGCAGGATGGGCTCCGCGCCGAGGCCCGCAACGCGCCAGTTCGAAAGATCGTAGGAGGCGATGTCGGACGGCCGGATGCGACGCGAGCACATTTCGTAGCCGAACGGCGGGCTGTAGGCGATGGTAGCCTTCGAGCTGGTCATCAGCTCGAGCCAGCGACGGGGACGCATGGCGAACTCGCGCGTGTCGAGATAGTCGATAGAGCGCTGACCCGCCATGACCGTCAGCAGGCAGCCGACCAGACCCATGTCGTGGTAGAAGGGCAACCAGGATACGAAACGATCGTCGTCGCGCATGTCGACGCCGTGTGTGAGCGAGCCGTACGAGTTGGCGAGCAGGGCCTGCTGGGTGATCATGGCCGCTTTCGGAGCGCCAGTGCTGCCGGACGTGAATTGCAGGTAGGCGACTTCCTTCGGGCCAATCGGCTGCAGTTCCACTTCCTGCCGCGGCAACTGGTAGAAGGCCGAGGGCTCACCCCACATCGACAGGCCCAGGCCGCTGACGGCTTCGCCGAGGAAGCCCAGGAACGAAGGCGAGGCAACGGCAACCGCGGCGTCGCATGCCTGCAACATGCCACGAAGCTTGCGCACGTACGCGTCGTGGCCTCCGAGGTTGACCGCCGACGGCAACGCGACGGGCACGAGCCCGGCGTACTGGCACGCAAAGAAGAAGCGCAGGAAGTCCGGAGTGGTTTCCGCGACGATAGCCAGCCGCGTCCCCCGTTGGAGCCCCAAAGTCGTCAGCCGCTGCCCCAGATCCAGCGCCTGCGCCCGCAGCGTTCGATACGGAAGGACGGTCGTGAGATTGCCGGCCGCGTAAAAGTTGGCGCCTGTGACGCCGCGCGCCGCGTAGTCCAGCGCTTCGGCGAGGGTCGCGAAATCGGCACGACGCAAAGGTACTGTGTTGATGGTGGGCGTGGGTAGCCCGGCTTGCATCGCAATGTTTCCGTCTGCGCTCATGAATCTTCGCGTTCTGTGGTGAGTTCCCTGCCGCTCGGGGCCAACTGCCCAGTGGTGTCGGTGGGTTCACCTTTCCCAAGGGTACTAGTTTATGTTGGCCTGAGCCCGTGGTCGCGCTCCGCGCCGCAGCGTCCAGGTCATTGAAGCGACAAGTTCATTTGTTTGGGGCGGCCCACACGCCGGATCACCCTGCGGGTGCGTCGAGGTAGGGAATCTCTCCGATGCCACCAGCCAGGTCCAAGATGCCGCGCCCCTCTGATCGTCAAGCGGCTCGATCGCGACCTCGCGCCTGCTGCCGGCTTGGCGCTCGGCGGAGTGAACCGTACCTTTCGCGCAGATGGGTGCGTTTCGCCCAAAAACACTTTGGCCGACAAGCACTTGCGTTCGCTCGGGCTCCCGCGTTGCGTAGTCGCAACTTGTTGATCGACTTGGGGTTCCCTGTGTCTTTCGCGGCAGTCTGCCCACTGCGCATGATGACCGTTGATCGCGCACTGCACGCTTCAGCGAACGGCGCGAGGATCCGGTTCCACAGCGGGCTGCCAAGCGCCACCCAGCGCCTTGATGAGGTTGACGCTGACATCCAGGCGCCGCCGGCGCAGCTGCAGTTCGGCCCGGCCGGCATCGAGCACCGCTCTTGCGGCGTCCACGACGGCGGCATAGTCCGCTACGCCCTCGCGGTACTGGTTGCGCGTCACCCGGTCAGATTCTTTCGCCGCGGCGGCAGCCCGTGCCTGAAGTTCAGCGGCGTTGCCCAGCGCGCTGGTTGCGACGAGGCTGTCTTCCACTTCGCGGTAAGCGACGAGCACGGTCTGCCGGTAGTTCGCGATCGCCTCGGCATAGGTGGCGTCGGCATAGTCGACCTGCGCGTCCAGCCGACCGCCCGCGAACAGCAGCGCGCGGATGTCCGCCGTTGCAGTCGGCCCCTCGAGGACGCCGATGCCGGCGGCCAGGTTGATCGAGGGCAAGGTCTCGGCCTTGCTGACGCCGATGCGGGCGCTGGCGGCAGCCATCCGGCGTTCGCTGGCGACCACATCCGGGCGGCGCTCGAGCAGGGCCGCCGGGACGCCCGCGGGAATCGCCGGCACCTGGGATGCAAAGGGCGCCGGCGCGATGGAAAACTCGGCCGGCGGCTTGCCGATCATCACCGCGATCGCGTGTTCGAACTGGGCGCGTGAGGCCCTGGCGTCGGCCAGTTGCAGCTGCGGGGTGCTCGACCGCAGCAGCGCCTGGGCGACATCGGCGCTCGAAGCGACGCCTTGCGCGTACTGGTTTGCCACCATCCGGTGCCACTTGTCGCCCACCTCCGCGGCATGCTGCAGGAGCGCGATCGCGGCATCCTCCTCACGCAACGCGAAGTAGCTCTGGACGAGCTGCGCCTGCATCGACAGCGTGGCGGCGGCGAGGTCGGCTTCGCTGGCCTTCGCGGCGGCACGGTGGGCTTCGATGTTGCGGCGGATCCGTCCCCACAGGTCGAGTTCCCAACTGTCCCAGATGCCGAAGTCGTTCTCGGTCCTGCGGCCCGACTTCAGGGTGCCGGCACCGACGGACGGCAGCGCGGCACCGCCGGCCGCCTTGACCAGCGCCTGGGCCCCGCGCACGCGGGCCGCCGCCGCCGCCAGCGTCTGGTTGTCCACCTTCACCTGCGCCGCCAGCGCGTCGAGCGCGGGGTCGCCGTAGATCGCCCACCACGAGCCCGCCGCCGGTGCCGTGGCGCTGCCCCGGACATCCTGCGCGCCGGCTTCCTTGTAGGCCGCCGGCACGGGCGTCGGCGGGCGCACATAGTTCGGCCCCACCGCGGCACAGGCGGCCAGCAGCGCCACGGCACCCGCCACGAGAAGTGTGCGCAGCAGGGTGCCGGCGTGCGACCGCGGGCCCTCGGCAGCGGCCCCTGGCCGGCCACCGGCGATGCCGCGTCGCGGCGGGCACCGAAACCCTGCATTCATCTGCTGGCCCACCTGCTGAATCGATCGAGGTAAAGGTACACCACCGGGGTCGTGTAAAGCGTCAACAACTGGCTCATGACGAGGCCGCCGCCGATCGCGATGCCGAGCGGCTGGTGCATCTCGGCGCCGTCGCCGCGCGACAGCGCCAGCGGCACCGCCGCCACCATCACGGCAAGCAAGGTCATCAGGATGGGGCGGAACCGCAGGCGGCATGCCTGCTGGATTGCCTCGGCCGGGGCGAGGCCCTCGTTCCGGCTGGCGGCCAGCGCGAAGTCCACCATCATGATCGCGTTCTTCATCACGATGCCGATCAAGGCGAAGATGCCGACGAGCGCGATGACGTCAAAGTCGGTGCGGAACAGCAGCAGCGCAAACACGGCGCCGACCGCCGCGGAGGGCAGGGTCGACAGGATCGTCAGCGGATGGGCGCAGCTTTCGTAGAGGATCCCCAGCACGATGAACAGCGTGAGGAGTGCAGCGAGGATCAGCGCCGGCTGGCTTTCGGAGACCTGGCGGAACGCGCCTGCCGAGCCCTGGAAGGCATTGCGGACCGAGGTCGGCACGGCGAGGCCGGCCACCGCGCGTTCGATCGCCTGCGTCGCCTGCGACAGTGACACGCCCGGCGCCCGGTCGAAGGAAATCGTCACCGCCATCGACTGCCCGAAGCGGGCGATCGAGGTCGGCGCATCGGTCTGCCGCACAGCCACGAACACCGGCAGCGGCACGCCGGACCCATCGGCGCCGGGCACCCGGACGTGGTTGATGGCTTCCGCGGACTGCGCGTGCTCCGGCGCAACGCCCATGAGCACGGGCATCTGGCTCGACGGCGTGTAGATCGTGGCCGCCCGCCGGTCGGTGAAGGCATCGCGCAGCACACTGCCGATCCGCGAGTAGCGGATGCCGAACTGCGCGGCGGCGTCGCGGTCCACTTCCAGCGTCGTCGCCGCGCTCGTGCCGCCGCTGCCGCCGCTGCCGCCGTGCACGTTGCGCAGCTCCGGCAGCGTGGCCATCACGCGGGCGATCCGGGGCGCCCACTGGCGCAGCAGCTCCGGCGAGTCGGCCTGAACCGTGTATTCGTTCGACGCCCGGCTGCGGCGCCCGCCGACGCGGATGTTCTGCACCGAGGTCACGGTGAAGGTGCCGCCGGTCATGTCGGCCAGCTTCGCGTTCAGCCGCGCCGCCACCTCGTCGGCGCTGGCGTCGCGCGCCGAAAGCGGCTTGAGGGTGACAAACAGCGAGCCCGAATCGTGTTCGACATGGCCGGCGGCCGCCGCCACGGCGGGGTCGGCGCGCACCGTCTCGAGGAAGCTGCGCAGCTTTTCACTGGCCCCGGCAAAGGATGTGTTTCCGTCGGTGTCGAAATCGCCCGTGAGCTCGCCGGTGTCCTGGCGCGGGAAGAATCCCTTGGGGACGACCGCGTAGAGAAAGACGCTCAGGCACAACACCCCCAGCAGGGACAGCATCGTCAGGCGCGCGTGGCGCAGCGCCCAGACCAGGCTGTCGTCGTAAGCCCGCTGGAGCGCTGCGAGGCCGCGCCCGGTCCAGCGGAACAGGAGGCCATGCTCGCGCACGGAAGCTGCCGGTCGCAGCCACAACGCGCACAGCATAGGCACCAAGGTCAGCGACACCACCAGCGAGATCGCGATCACCACCGCGAGCGTGACGGCGAACTCCCTTACGAACAGGCCGACGTAGCCGCCCATCAGCAGCAGCGGAAGGAAGACCGCGATCAGCACCGCGCTCATGGACAACACGGTGAGGCCGACCTCGCCCGCGCCGCGCCGCGCCGCCTCGCGCGGCGGCACGCCGTTCTCTATGTGGCGCGCGATGTTCTCCGCCACCACCACCGCATCGTCGACGCTGAAACCCACGGCGATGGTCAGCGCCATCAGCGACAGGATGTCGAGGCTGTAGCCCAGCCCGTACATCACGGTCATGGCGCCCATCAGGGAGATCGGCGCCACCGCGCTCGCGATCAAGGCCGAGCGGAGATCGCGCAGGAACAGCAGCATCACCACGACCACCAGCACCACGGCCACGGCCAGCGCGTGCTGGGCGGCGCGCAGCGAGGCGCGTACCGTCGTGGCGCGATCGACGATGACGCTCACCCGCATGTCACCCGGCAGCGATGCGCGCAGCGCCGGCAGGCGGCGGTTGACGCCGTCGATGACCGCGATGATGTTGGCGCCGGGCTTGTGGCGGACGAGTGCCAGCACCGCGGGTTCGCCATTGGCGAGGGCCGCGTTGTAGGGGTCGCGCACCGATTCGACGACCCGGGCCAGTTCGCCGAGGCGCACGGCGCCGCCGTCGCGGCCGGCCACGACCAGCGTCCGGAACGACTCGACGCCGTCGAGCTGGCCGTTGGTCGCCACCTGCAGGTAGCGGTCGCCGATCTCCAGCGCGCCCGTGGGCTGGTTCGAAACGGCCGCGGCGACGGCCAGGCGCACCTGCTCGAAGCCGATGCGGCGCTGGTTCATGGCCTGCGGGTCGAGTTCGATGCGTACCGCCGGCACCGAGCTGCCGACCAGCTTCACCTCGCCCACGCCGTCGACCTGCGCCAGCATCTGGCTGAACGTGGTCGAGGCGACGGCAAAGATCTGCTCCCGCGTCGCCTGTCGCGAGGTCAGGCCCAGCACGAGCACGGGCGCATCGGCGGAGCTGACCTCGCGGTAACTCGGGCTGGCCGGCATGTCCGCCGGCAGGTCGCCGCGGGCGGCGTTGATCGCCGCCTGCACGTCGCGCGCCGCGCCGGCCACGTTGCGCGAGAAGTCGAAGGTCAGGCGGATGTCGGTGGAACCGTTGCGGTTGACCGAGGTCATCTCGGTCACGCCGGCGATGCGCCCGAGGGCCCGTTCGAGCGGTGCCGCCACGGCCGACACCATCGTGGCCGGGCTCGCGCCGGGCAGGTCGGCCGACACCTTGATCGTCGGCACGTTCACCTCGGGCAGGGAGGCGATCGGCAGCAGCCGCCAGGCCAGCGCGCCGGCGACGACCAGTCCGAGGCAGAGCAGCGAAGTCGCCACCGGCCGGTCGATGAAGAGCCTGGAAACGTTCAAGCCGGACCGCTCTCGGAGGGCTCGCCGCGGGGCTCGCCGCGCGGACGCTGGTAACGCGCCAGCCCGCGCTCGAAGGCGAGGTAGATCACCGGCGTCGTGAACAGCGTCAGCAGCTGGCTGACCAGGAGGCCCCAGAAGATGCCCACGCCGAGCGGATGGCGGAGTTCCGCGCCCGTGCCGCTGGCCAGCATCAGCGGCAACGCGCCGAGCATCGCGGCCAGCGTGGTCATGATGATGGGCC
>JADZCS010000323.1 GCA_020851435.1 Gammaproteobacteria bacterium
CGAACACCAGCCGCAGGAACAGGTAGCCGGCAGCCGCGCCGATGATCGCGTCGCGCGGCGACACGGGCAGCGCCCAGTCGGAGCCCGGGACGTGCGTGAGGCTGGCCGCCAGGCCGAGCCACAGCAGCGGCAGGGTGATGGCGTCAGGCAGGAGCTGGTGATCGACGTCGATCCCGGTCAGGGCAATCAGCATCCAGGTAATGACGATGGCGGCCAGCGCCTCGAAACCCCAGCCGAAGTGCCAGGCCACCCAGGCGCTCGCGACGCCGGTGAGCAGCTCGACGATCGGGTAGCGCGGCGAGATGGGCGCCTTGCAGGACGCGCAGCGGCCCCGCAGCAGGAGCCAGCTCACCACGGGCACGTTGTGGATCGCTCGGATCTGGGTGCTGCAGGCCGGGCAGCGGGACCGCGGCACCACCAGGTTGAACGGCGGCGATTCCTCGAGCGTCTGGCCGGAGAGCGTCGCGCACTCGCGGATCCACTGCCTCTCCATCATCTGCGGCAGGCGGTGGATCACCACGTTGAGGAAGCTGCCCACGAGCAGCCCGACCAGCAGCGCCACGACCGCAAAGGCCGTGGGACTGGAGGCCAGCAGCTCGAAGGCTTGCACGCCCGGGATCAGACGACCGCGCCCAGCTTGAAGATGGGCAGGTACATGGCGATGACCAGGCCACCGACCACCACGCCCAGGATCGCCATGATCAACGGTTCGAGCAGGCTCGACAGGGCGTCGACGGCCGCGTCGACTTCCTGCTCGTAGAAGTCGGCGACCTTGCTGCACATGGTGTCCAGCGAGCCCGACTCTTCGCCAACCGCGATCATCTGCACGACCATGTTGGGGAACAGGGCGGTGTTTTCCATCGCGCGCTGCAGGCGCTGGCCGGTCGCGACCTCGTCGCGCATGCGCAGCGTGGCCTCCTCGTAAATGATGTTGCCGGTCGCGCCAGCCACGGAAGTCATGGCCTCGACCAGCGGCACGCCGGCGGCGAACATCGTGGCCAGCGTACGCGAGAACCTTGCTATTGCCGCCTTGGTCAGGATGGCTCCGAGTACGGGGAGGCGCAGGCTCAGGCGGTCGAGCGCCTGGCGCAGGGGGCGGGAGCGCTTCTTGAGCTCCATGAACGCAAACACACCGACGCCGAACAGCGTGCCCAGCCACCAGCCGTCGGTCTGGATGAACTTCGACATGTTGATGACCATGCGCGTGAAGGCCGGCAGGTCGGCGCCGAAGCCCCGGAACAGTTCCTCGAACTGCGGGATCACGAAGATCAGCAGGATCAGCGTCACGATCACCGCCACGGCCAGCACGGCGGTCGGGTAGAACAGGGCCTTCTTGATCTTCTTCTTGAGCGCCTCGGTCTTTTCCTTGTAGGTCGCGATCTTGTCGAGAAGGGTCTCGAGCGCGCCAGCCTGCTCGCCTGCCTCGACCAGGTTCACGAACAGGTCGTCGAAATAGAGCGGGTGCTTGGCCAGGGCCTCGTGCAGCGTGGAGCCGCCCTCGACCTGCGCCTTGATGTCGAAGATAAGTTTCTGGACGGCCGGGTTGTCGTTGCCGACGCCGATGATCTCGAAAGACTGCACCAGCGGGATGCCGGCAGTCATCATGGTGGCCAGTTGCCGGGCGAACAGCGCGATGTCCTGGGGCGAGATCTTCTTGCCGGACCGCATGACATTGCGCTGCTTGCGGATCTTGACGGGAATCACACCCTGACGGCGCATGTCCGCCCGAACGCCGTTCTCGTCGGCTGCCAGCGAACGACCCTTGAGGACCCTTCCCTTGCGGTCCTTGCCTTCCCAGGTCCAGGGAATGTCTTTCTTGGCTGTTGCTTGGGCCATGGAGCCGGCTTCCTGTCCTTTCGGTAGCCCGAGTCTACCCTAACGGGATTCTAGTCAACCGTGACGCGGTTGACTTCCTCGAGGCTGGTGATGCCATCGCGGACCTTCTTGAGGCCTGCGGCGCGCAGGTCCGCGACCCCCCCACGCGTGGCCTCGTCCCGGATGTCCTTGGCATTTCCGCCCGCCAGGATGATCCGGGCGATCGCGTCGGTGACCGGCATGACCTCGTAGATGCCCACGCGGCCCTTGTACCCGTCCGTGCACTGCCCGCAGCCGACCGGGCGGTAGATCCGGAAGTCGGGCGCGGCGATGTCGTCCGGCTTGAAGCCCTCGCGCTCCAGCGCGTCAGCCGGGATGTCGACGGGCTGCTTGCAGTGGCTGCACAGCCGGCGACCCAGGCGCTGGGCGATAATCAGGCTCACCGAGGTCGCGATCGCGTAGGGCTTGACGCCCATGTCGATGAGGCGGGTCAGGGTCTGCGGCGCGTCGTTGGTGTGCAGCGTGGACAGCACGAGGTGGCCCGTCTGGGCCGCCTTGATGGCGATCTCGGCGGTCTCGAGGTCGCGGACTTCGCCGACCATCACCACGTCCGGGTCCTGGCGCAGGAAGGCGCGCAGCGCGGCTGCGAACGTCAGGCCGACCTTGGAGTTGACGTTCACCTGGTTGACGCCCGGCAGCACGATTTCCGCCGGATCCTCGGCGGTGGAGATGTTCGTATCCTCGGTGTTGAGGATGTTGAGGCCCGTGTACAGGGACACGGTCTTGCCGCTGCCGGTCGGGCCGGTCACCAGGATCATGCCCTGCGGCTTGGCCAGGTACTTGAGGTACAGGTCCTTCTGGTTGGGCTCGTAGCCCAGCGCCTCGATGCCCAGCATCGCCGAGCCCGGGTCGAGGATACGCATCACGACCTTTTCGCCGAACAGCGTCGGGCAGGTGCTGACGCGGAAGTCGATCGAGCGGTTCTTGGACAGGCGCATCTTGATACGGCCGTCCTGCGGAACCCTGCGCTCGGCGATGTCGAGGCGCGACATCACCTTGAGGCGCGCCGCGAGCTTGCCCGACAGCTGCACGGGCGGCTGGGCGACTTCCTTGAGCACGCCGTCCAGGCGCAGGCGGATGCGGTAGAACTTCTCGTAAGGCTCGAAGTGGATGTCCGAGGCACCGCGACGGATGGCGTCCAGCATGATCTTGTTGACGAAGCGGACGATCGGCGCGTCCTCGACGTCGTCGCGGCTGATGGTTTCCGCGTTGATCTCGTCGTCGCCCGGCGTGACGTCCAGGTTGTCGAGGTCGAAGTCTTCGGACGTGGCCGAGGGCATCGTCACGTCGACCTGCTCGATGGCCTTGGCCACGGCCTTCTGCAGCTTGTCGTCCTCGACGACCACCGCCTCGATCGACAGGCCGGTCTGGAACTTGATCTCGTCGATCGCGTGCAGGTTGGTCGGGTCGGACACGGCCACGAACAGGCGCTTGCCGCGCTTCACCAGCGGCAGCAC
>JADZCS010000324.1 GCA_020851435.1 Gammaproteobacteria bacterium
CAAATCATTCGCGCTCGCCTGGGCGCGCTGTTGCCGGCCGACACCGTGGCGCAGCTCGCCGGCGAACTGCCCGACGATGACCTCGAGACAAGCGCCGCCCTGATCGAACAGCGGGCGCAATCCATGAAGCTGGACCCGGACGGCATCGCCAAAGTGCTGGCCGCGGCCGGCCCCCTGGCAGAACCAGAACAGCCGCCCCGGCTGCTAGTGCAATTCCCGGCCGACATCGAGGACCTGCAGCCGCCGCCGCAGACCGTGGAAAGGCTGATCGAGGACGGATCGCTCGTGCTGTTCTACGGCGAGTCGAACACCGGCAAGAGCACTGCCGCCATCGACCTGGGCATGGCGATAGCCAGGGGCGAACCGTGGCGCGGCCTCAAGGTGCGCCAGGGACTCGTGCTGCATATGGCGGGCGAAGGCTCGCATGGCGTCCGGGCTCGCGTCCGGGCCTACCTGATCGACCGCGCCGTGCCAGCGGCCGACATCCCGTACGGCATCCTCGCCGGCCTCGACTTGATGAACGGCGCCGATGTTGCCGACTTGCTGGCGACGATCCCCGAGGTAGAGGCACAGGTGGGCGCTCGCCTGCGGATGCTCATCATCGACACCCTGGCGAGGTGCGCCACCATCGACGAGAACGACGGCCGGGACATGCGAGCCCTGATCGCAGCCTGTGACCGCATCCGCGAGCAGACGGGCGCAGTGGTGGCCCTGGTCCATCACGCCGGCAAAGACACCAGCAAGGGCGCTCGCGGCCACTCGAGCCTCCGGGCAGCCGTAGACACCGAACTGCTCATCGAAGGCACTGAGAACCCCCGGCGGCTCTCAGTGACGAAACAGCGCGACCTCGCCCCGCTGGACCCCATCGCGTTCAACCTCGAGCCCGTCACCATCGGCCAGGACCGCGAGAACGCAACCGCCATCACGGCAGTAGTGGTCCGCCATGAGGGTGTCGAACTACCCCGCAAGCGCCCGAGCGGCCGGCAACAGAACCTGTTGCTGTCGGCTCTCGAGGACGAGGCCAAGGCCGGCGCGAAGTTCTGGACTGACCACGAGGTGCGCGAACTCGCACGCAAGCGCCTGGGTATGACCAAATCCACGGCCCGCTCCGCGCTGTTGGGGCTCATCGCGGCCGGCATGCTCAGGGGCAACGCAGGCGCGGTGACGCTATGCGCGTAACCGGGACGAAAGGGACGAACCGGGACGAATCTCTCTTTTCAACCCCTGGACGTGAGGGGCGAAAAGGACGAGAGCCCTATAGGGGCTCGTCCTTTTCGCCCCGTCCCCATCCTGAGCGTCTACCGCCGGGCCTGCGCCCGGATTCTCGTCCCGTCCAATGCCTTACCTGCCAGCACTTCCGTAGGCGCCCTGAGAGCGCCCCGGACGGCTGGTGCATCACTCACCGGACGCAGGTTTGGTCCTCGCCCTGGTTCGAGTGTGACCGCCATACCCCTGTGAACCCCTGTGAGGCTCACCGATGACCACGCCCCGAAACATCGCCGGGACGCTCGACTACTCGCGCCTGTTTCCCGATAGCGACGCAGTGCGCGCCGAAGCCCGCACCCACGCCCGCGCCGACCTCAAGCGGGCGCTGTCGGCCCTGCGCGCTGCGAGTGAAGGCGAGGCCCAAGCCCTGCGCCGGGACGCCCTGACAGCCGCTCACGCTGCCGTATGCGATGCCGTGGCGCTGATCGAGGCCACGCTATGACGCGCAAGACCGGAAGCATGGCGCTGCGTCGATACCTGCGCCGAACCATCGCAAGGTCGAAGCGACTACGGTTGCGGCCATGAGCGCATCCCCCGAGTACATCCTCGAGCGCAGCCTCGCGCCGCCGCCGCTGGACATCCCGGATCCACCGAGTACCGCCGCCGGCCTGCGCGACCGGAACGCCTGGACCGAGATCGTCATCGAGCCTCTGGGCCGCATCTACGTCATCGCTTATGACGCCGCCGCCCAAGTCGCCGCTGTCTGGGATCACCCGAACGGCCGCTGGCTGACGATCCACCGCTGCACGCCAGACATGGCCGAGCAGCTGCCCGAGCGGCTGGTGCGCGAGTTCGTTTCCGAAGTACAGGACACCCCCCATGAGTAGCCCGGTAAACCTGCGGATCACGTTCGATGAGGCCGAGTGCCGCCGCGGCCTGCAACGTCTACACCGCAAGGTGGCTGATGTCGCACTCGTCCGGGCGCTGAACAAGACCGCGACCAGTGTCCGCGCCGAAGCCGTCCGCATCATCCGCCGCGGGCGCCAGGTCAAAGCAAAGACGGTACGAGAGGCAATCGCCGTCCGCCGCGCCAACAAGGCGCTCATGGTCGCCGAAGTCATCGTATCCGGCCGGCCGATCCCGCTCCGCGACTACGCCGCCCGACAGATTGGCCGCGGTGTCTCGGTCAACGTCACCGGCAAGCGGAAGGTGGTCGCCGGCGCCTTTCAGGTTCAGAAGATCGGGAACAACGTCTTTATCCGCCAGGGCAAGAAGCGGCTCCCGATCAAAAAGCTGTACGGCCCGAGTCTGCCCTCCGTGTTCAACGCCGACGCGATCCAGAAGGCCGTCGAACGAATGGCCCTCGACACCCTGCGCAAGCGGTTCAACGAGGAAGTGCGCTACGAACTGAGCAAGCAGGCCTGATCGTGCGCGGGTCCTCCGCCGCACTTCCAAAGTTACGGGTACACGACGCGAGGCATTCAATCAGTCCCAGCCAAAAAATCGAGGTTTCCTTCCATGCCCGAAAGTGACCTGACAAGCCGCCTGGCCCGCCTTTCCGGCCTGACACGGCGCCGAATCGCGCAATTAGTCGAGGATGGCACGCTGCCGCTCACCGACTTCGACAGCGCCTGTGCTGCCCTTTTCACGCACCTGCGCAAGCGCGCCGATGTCGGTGAGTCGCGCCGCAAGCTGATCGAGGCGCAGATACGTCAAGGCGAGGTAAAGGGCCGCCGCATGGCCGGCCGACTACTGACAGCCGAGGACGCCAAAAAGCGCGCCGGGGTCATCGTGGATGCCTTCTACAACGCGGTGAACCTCACCGGCAGCCGCGTCTATCACGGCGCCGGCGCCCTCCAAGTCAACGAAGCGACCGCCCGACGATTTGCCCACGAAATCCGTACCGAGATGCTGGCCGCGGCCAACACCGCCGCCAACGTGCTGCCCGAACTGTTCCAGCCGGAACAAGGGGAAGCCGACTTCGTGAAAATCGCCCACCGGCTTGGCGTCACGCTCGACTGATGCCAGCCCTGCCGCTACCCGCTGCCGCTGTCGAACTCGGAATATCCGAGCCGACGCTGCGCCGGTGGATGCGGCAGGGCGCGCCGGTAACGCGCCAGGGCGGCCGTGGCCGTGGCCGTGCTGCACTGATCGACCCGGTAGCCGTCGCCGCCTGGCGAGCGCCTGGTAAAGCCGCAGGCATCGATGCGCAGGTATTCGCCGCCGAACTTCCCGAACTACTGGCCGCCGCTGTTTGGTCAACCTTCGTGACGATCAGCGGCCCGCACAAACGGCCCGCCGCCGGCGAATTGGCTGCGGCCTGGTACGCGATGACTACCGCCGCGCTCGACCGCCTCCGCGAGCATGACGCGGCCGTGCCAGAACTGAGCGCGCTGCCCGAAGCAATCGACCGCCTACAGAAAATTGCGCACCGATGATCGATTTTCCGCGACCTCGGCACAGTGGAACCAGTTTCACAAGAGGTGCCACATGGATTCCCTGACTCGAAGCGCGATCACCCGAGCGCAGGCCGCGCTCGATATGGCGAGCCGTAGCGCGCCCGCCCCCGAACGGTTCCCGATTGCCGACCTGGTACGCCAGGCGCTCGGCGATTCCGGCGATATGCCCGAACGCTGCTATGCCGAAAATGCCAAGTGGACCGCCCGCGGTCACGCCCCGGCTCACGGCGGCTTCCGCGTATCGCTGGACGAGTTCATGTGCCGCGACCTCACCACCGCGACCACCACCGGCACGAGCAAGGCCGGTAATCTGATCGGCTCGAGTCGCCCGGTACTGGTTAACGAACTTGGCGTGAGTCCAGTCGTGACGATGGCCGGCGCGCAGCTCATGCAACTCGACACGGCCGGCAGTTTGCCGTACCTCAGCGCCGGCGCCACCGCGTACTGGGTAAGCGAAAATACCGCGCCGACGCAGAGCGCAACCACGGTCGGGCTGCGCAGCCTGACGCCCTGTACCGTCGCGGCCTACGTGGATATTTCCCACCGGCTGCGCCTACAGACTGCGCTGCAACTCGACAACATCCTGCGGCTGCACTTGGGCCGGGCCATCGCCCGCGCACTCGACACCGCCGCCCTGGGCGCCGGTACGACGAACTCACCGGTCGGCATTGTCGGAATGGCCGGAGTCGGCTCGGTATCCCTCGGTAGCAGCGGCGCACTCACCCGCGCCCAACTCGCCGCCCTGGTGAAAGACGCTACCGACGCAAACGGCATCGACGCTGCTTCGCGGGCCGCCTTCATTGTCCCGTCCAGCGTCGCGCTCAAGGCTTACCGCAGCGTCACCGCGGATACCGGGCAGTTCCTGTACAAGCCGGAGACGGCCATCACCGGCCGCCTGGGCGACTGGCCCTGCTTCGTCAGCGACTGCGCGCCGGCCGGCACGGTCATATTCGGCGACTGGTCGCAGCTCTACCTGGTGAACCACGGCCCGCTCGAGATCCTGGTGGATCGGTTCAGCGGATCGAAAACCGGCAGCGTGCGCTTGACCGCTTTCCTCGATGTCGCGGTGCAGGCTGGCCAGGTCGAAGCCTTCTCGGTCGCAACCGGAGCGAACGTGTCGTGAGTCTCCTTTACCGCGAGCCAAAGCCAGCGCCGATGACCTGGCACCGAGTCAAAATCAGGCCGACGACGGCCGGCTTTCAGTACAAAAACCGAAGCGGCGAGATGCTCGTTGCACGGCCCGGTCAAGTACTGGAAATCGACCGTGAGGCGCTCGAGTCGCGGCTAAAGGATGTCGAGCGACTGTAGACACTTCAGTGGTCAACGCCCAGCCGGCGGTGGCGCGTAACACCGGCAGTTGACTGGATTCTCCTTGTCCTGCGTCAACCGTTTGCCGCTACGTAAAGGCGGCAGTGCCCATGCCCAGGAGACACACCGATGCCGAAAGCGAAACCGACACCGACTACCCCCGCGCCGAAAGTCACCTATGACCCGAAAGCGCGCCGCGCCACGATTCACTGGGACGGCCGCGAAACAATCTTGCGCAACTGCACCCGCGAATCCGCCCGCAAGCTCGCCGATCGCATGGCGCAACACGCCTCGCCCACCGGGCTGCTCTACACCCGGCCGATGGGCCTTGGAGTGACGCGGTGAGCGCCCGCCAACTCGCCGCCTACGCCGCCGGCATCGTGGCCGATGTCCTGCCGGCTGCCGCTGTGGTCGCGGCCATCGTCGCGGCAGTGCTGGCCGTCTACGCCTGACCGCCAACGAAAGGGGCGCCTTCCGGCGCCCCCTGAATCGTCGCGGCAGAACCGTCTAGGCTGCGCGCTTTTCCTTCAACCCCTGAACCTTGGCGCGGGCTTGCTCGCGGGCGGCTGCAATCTTGGCCGCCAGCGGTTCCGCCACGCGCCGGTCGAAGCCGCCCGTAGTCCTGTGCAACGCGAGTTCGGCCGCGGAACGGACCCGCCGCAGGTCGCGGGCAGTTGCCTTG
>JADZCS010000325.1 GCA_020851435.1 Gammaproteobacteria bacterium
CCGACGGCCTGGAGCTCGTCATCGAGCCGGGCCGGGCCCATCTCACGCCGGAGCAGCTGCGCCGCCTCGCCCGCGAGGTGCTTGCCGCACACGCCCGCATCACGCAGGAGCAGGACGCATGAGCGCCTCACCATCGAGCAGCGCTATTCCAATCCCAGCGCCGACAACCTCGAGGCCGTATTCACCTTCCCGCTGCCGCTGCGCGCCGTGCTGCTCGGCTTCGACCTCGAAATCGGCGGCCGCAAGCTGTCGGCCGTGGCCGTCGAGAAGCAGCAGGCCAGCGCCCGCTACGAGCGCGCGATCGACCAGGGCGACACGGCCGCGCTCATCGAATACAACAGCGAAGGCCTCTACACCGTGAGCCTCGGCAACCTCATGGCGGGCGAGTCAGCCGTCATCCGGTACCGCTATGCCGAACTGCTCGACGCCCACGTCGGCTTCGTGCGCCTCAACATCCCCACGGTCATCGCGCCGCGCTACGGTGATCCGCAAGCCGCCGGCCTCGAAGGCCCCGCGATCCCCGGCGCCGACCTGCTGGCCGAATACCCGTTCGAGTTGACGCTCGAGCTCGTCGGCGTGACAGGCCTCAGTGGCGTGCGCTCCCCGTCGCATCCGATCACCACGCGCGCCGGCGAGGCTGGCCTGACAGTCACGCTCTCGCGGCGTGGCTTTCTCGACCGCGACTTCGTGCTCGAGCTCGCTGCCGCCGATGTGCCCGCCGCCGCGCTGGTCACGCGCGACGGCGACGGCGACGTCCTGCTCGCCAGCCCGGTGCTGCCGGCCGACACCAGCGAACACCGGCCGCTGACGCTCAAGCTGCTGCTCGATTGCTCCGGCTCGATGGCCGGCGACAGCATTGCCGCCGCCAGGAGCGCCCTGCTCTCGATCCTCGATCGCCTGTCCGCCGATGACCAGGTCAGCCTCACGGCTTTCGGCACCACGTTCCGCCACATCAGCGAGGGCCTGGAGCCCGCCGATCCCGCCACCCTCACGCCGCTCAAGTCCCTGGTGCGGCGCATCGACGCCGACCTCGGCGGCACCGAGATGAAGCGCGCCGTAACGGGGACACTCGCCATTCCCGTGGCGCCCGGCCGCCACGCCGACATCATCCTGATCACCGATGGCGAGATCTATGACCTCGACGGCGTACTCGGCGCAGCCGCGAACGCCAGCCACCGCGTTTTTGCCATCGCCATCGGCGCCGCGCCCAACGAGGCACTCGCGCGCAAGCTCGCCAGAACGTCCGGCGGCGCCTGCGAGTTCGTGAGCACGGCCGACGAAGCCGAGGCTGCGATCCTGCGCACCTTCAAGCGGCTGCGTGCCCAGCCGCGCAGCCTGGCAACAGTCACCTGGCCATCCGAGCCCAGCTGGACGACCCCAATCCCGACGGCCGTGTTCCCGGATGACACCCTGCACCTGTTCGCCGGGTTCACGGCCCAACCGTCCGGCGAGACCCGCGTGACTATCCGCGATGCCGCCGGCGACGCGCAGACGATCAGGGTGACAACTCAGATCAAGCTGACCGACAACGACCTGCTGCCACGCCTGGCCGCCGCCCGCCGCCTGGCCGCGTTGCCTCAAGACGAGGCACTCGCGCTAGCTGTGCGGCACCAGATCGCAAGTCCCTTCACCAGCCTGGTCGTGGTGGCCGAACGGCAGGCGGGCGAGAAGGCCGAGGGCCTGCCTACCACGGTTGCGGTGCCGCACATGCTCGCTGCCGGCTGGGGTGGCGCTGCCAGGCAGGAGGCAGTCTTCTGCGCGCCGGGGCCGATGCTCGAGGCAATGAGGTCGATAGCCGCGCCCAGTTGCGCACCCCGGCGGTACAGTTCGGACTTTCAGCCGTCGCCCGAGGAAATCGCGGAGTACGCCTCGAGCGAGCGAGGTGCGGGTTTGCCTCCGGATGCATATGAATGCATTCCACTGAAATTTGGTCACCGAGAGCAAGTCGCCCGGATGTTCCTGGCGTTGGCCAACGCGGTCCATCACGGAAAAGCGCTACCGACAACCCTGCGGGAGCTGGAAGCACGCTACCCGTTGTTTGACCCGGCGAAGCGGATCATTCAGGAGCTGATCGCGAACGGGCACGACGAAGAGATCGTGGTCAGGACGTATATCGCCGCTGTTGCCAGAGCCGCTCTAGAGGAGAATTGGGGGGATCCGGCGATGGCCGCGATGCTGATGGGAGATGTCTTCACCAATCGAAAGTACCGGGAGGTCCGGCCATTTTTCAACGAGGCAATATTGTTCGGAGTTCTGTCGAATGAGATGTGACGGACTCATGTAAACCGCCGCCGAGGATTGACCAGCGCCCGGGGTCCAACGTTGGCCATGCGAAAGCGAGAGAAACTAAAGGTTCTCATCAATAAATGTCGCTTGAACCCAAGTCAGGCGCCGGCTCCCGTTAGGTTACAATTCTCGACAGATTTTAACGCTTGTTCAAAATCGACCCCCTGGCGCGCCCAACGCGCGTGACGCATAGTCCTCACTTGGCATATCTGGGTGTGCACTGATGTCGACGCCGTTC
>JADZCS010000326.1 GCA_020851435.1 Gammaproteobacteria bacterium
ACCGCAACGGGCAAGGGCAACAACCACCTGCCCACCGGCAACACCTGTGAGAGCTGCCATACGACAACGGCCTGGACGCCAGCCAGGTTCGACCATGCCGGCGTCTCGCCCGGAACCTGCAGCAGCTGTCACAACGGCGTGCGTGCGACCGGCAAGACCCTAAACCACATCGTCACCACCGCCGAGTGCGACGTGTGCCACTCGACCCTGGCCTGGACACCCGCCCGTTTCTCACACACCGGGATCACCACGGGCTGCAACGCCTGCCACGACGGCGTGCGCGCGACAGGAAAGGACAATGGACACATGACCACGAGCCGCGAGTGCGTGATCTGCCACTCGACGACGGCCTGGACGCCGCTGACGTTCCGGCACACTTCGGCGGACTACCCCGGCGACCACCGTGGCTCGCTGGCCTGCCTGGCCTGCCACACGACCAACACCGACCAGGCCACCTGGAAGTCGGCGGCGTACAAGCCAGCCTGCGCGGGCTGCCATGCGAGTTCGTTCAAGCCGTCCGCGCACAAGAAGTACACGAGCCCGACGACGGTGTTCTACACGGTCGCCGAGTTGAAGAACTGCTCCGGCGCCTGCCACGTCTACAAGGACTCCACCCTGACGACGATCACCACACGCCGCAATGGCCCTGAACACCGGGTGACCGATGCCAGCTTTGACTGAGCGCGCGGGCCGGACCAGTACGCTGCTGGTCGCGGGCCTGCTGCTCGCCGGCCAAGCCGCGCCGGCCGCAGCCCAGGCGACGGTGTCGCGCCTCGTCGAGGTGATCGATGCGTCGGCGGCGGACCGCAACGTCGAGGTGCTCGTGCAGTTCGCCTGCGGCGCGCGCTATGCGGGGCACACGCCGCCCCAGGCCGGAAAGGCCGTGAGCGTGCGACTGCGGCTCGGCACGGACTGCGGCCAGGCACCCGCCGGGCGCTGGCCCAGCGAACGGCCGCAGATCACCGGCAACAGCAACCTCCTCAAGGCGGCCTGGCTGGACGAAACGCTGCCCGGCGAGGTCGCCGTGACCCTCGCCTTCGACAAGCCGCAGACCTTCGTGCTCGTGCCGACGGCCGACGGGCGCGGCATCCGGGTGCGAGTGCTCGACGCACTGCCCGGCCGGAAGGCCAGCATCAAGGTCAGCGAACCGACCGAACCGCTCGCCGGCTACGCCATCAACCTGGACTCCGCGCGCGAACCGATCTCCCCGGAAGTCCTGGACGCCGCCGCCCGGACCCTGGGCCTGCCGACCTATGCCTCCTCGATCGAACTGCAGGGCACCACCTGGTACAGGCTGCGCGCCGGGCCGATCGCCCTGCGTCGCGATGCCGAACGCCTGCTGCTGCTGGCGCAGAAGAGCTATCCGCGCGCCTGGCTCGCGATCAACGACGAGGCGACGACGACCACCGCCGACGAAGCGCCTGTCCCGCCCGCCTCCGGCCCCTCGGGTCCGACCGATCCGCCGATGCTGGATCTCGAGCGACGCGCCGTGCTCGACCAGGCCCGCGGCGCGCTCGCGGCGCGCGATTACCCCAGGGCCGTCGAACTGCTGACCAAGCTCACGCGCCAGCCCGAGTACGCGGGTCGCGCCCAGGCCCAGGAGCTGCTGGGCCTCGCGCGTGAGCGCGCCGGCCAGCTCGCGCACGCCAAGGCCGAGTACAGCGAGTACCTGCGCCGCTATCCGGACGGCGACGCGGCCGCGCGCATCCGCGCGAGGCTGCGCTCGCTGAATGCTGCGGGCAGGAAGGGCCGTGGCGGCACCCGCGACGGCGAGGATGGCGAGGACGCAGGCTGGCTGCTGGCCGGCGGCGCGTCGCAGATGTACCGCTTCGAGCGCGTGAGCCTCACCGCGGCCGACTCGTCGATCAAGTTCGACAGCCAGAACATCCTGTTTACGGACGGCGACTTCCAGGCGCGGCTGCATGGCGAGCGCTACGACATGCTCGCACGCGTCGCGGCCGGCTACGGCAAGGACCTGCTGCCCGACGGGCCGGGAGACCAGACCCGGGTCTCTGCGGCATTCTTCGAGCTCAACGACCGCGAACTTGGCGTAGCCGCGCGCCTCGGGCGGCAGTCGCGCAACTCCGGCGGACTGCTCGGCACCTTCGATGGCCTCAACGCCGCGTGGCAGGCATCGAAGTGGCTGTCACTGTCCACCACGATCGGCTTCCCGGTCGAATCCACGCACGATGCGCCGTCGACCGACCGGCGCTTCATCGGGGTGGCGGCGGGCTTCGGACCCTTCGACGACAGCTGGGACCTCAGCGCCTTCGCGGTGGCGCAGCAGTATTCCGGCGAGATGGACAGGCGCGCCATCGGCATGGAAGCTCGCTACTTCGTGCCCGGCCGCACCCTCGTGGGCCTGGTCGACTACGACGTGGCCTACGGCACGCTGAACAGCGCCATCCTCATGGGCAGCATCCAGTTGCCCGCGCGCTGGACATTCGGGTTCAACGCCGATCATCGCCACTCGCCCGTCCTGACCACGCGCAACGCGCTGATCGGGCAACCGGTGCAGACGATGGAGGAACTGCTCGGCATGTATTCGAGCGCCGAGATCCAGCAGCTCGCCGAGGATCGCACGCCGCTCAGCGACGTTTACTCGGTGTCGCTGGCGCGGCCGGTCAGCGAGCGCCTGCAGCTGTCGTTCGATGTCTACGCCAGCAAGACGGCGGCGACGCCGGCTTCCGGCGGAGTGGCCGCCACGCCGGAGGGTCCCCTCGACAAGACCTTCCAGCTGCAACTCATGGCCAACGGCCTGGCCTGGCCCGACGACGTGTTCGTGTTCGCGGCGCGTTACCAGGACAACGAGACGCAGACGCTGCAGTCGCTGGGCGTCTGGACGCGACTGCCGCTCGGCAGCACCTGGCGCATCGGGCCACGGCTGCGCGTCGATCGACGCGAGACGCACAGCGACCTCGGCACCGAGATGATCTACGTGCCGTCGCTGCGCGTGGACTACCAGCGCGGCGCGGCCTGGCTCGAGTTCGAATGCGGCGCCGAACTGGGCCAGCGCCAGATCCCGACCGAGAGCGAGCGCTCGAAGCGCTTCTACGCCGGGCTCGGCTACCGGATCGCGTTCTGAGGCCCCGCATGCGCAAGATCCTGCTGCTGGCCCTGTGCGCCGCGCTCGCTGCCTGCGCGAACCTGCCGGATCGCGCGCCGGCGGAATTCCTGGACGAGCGCTCGGCCGTCACGGTGGCCGTGGTCGACTCGCCCTGGATTCTGGCGCGCGAGCGTCGCGACGTGGCAGCGCACGCGCGCGACTACCTGACGCTCGCCGCAGCCGAACTTAACGAAGCCGGCCGCTACTCCCTCGCCCTGGTCGCGCACCGCTGGTCGACCGTGGACGCGCGCGTCGCCGGCCTGGGTGCGGACACGCCGGCGGTACTCGTGCTGGTGGCGGATGGACGCGACCTGCGCCTGAAGCCTGCGCCGACGCTGCCGCGCGAGTTCGCCGGTCGCGACGGGCGCCTGTGGGAGCCGGAGGTCGCCCGCTACGTCACTTTCGCCTACCCCATAGACCGCGGCACGCTCGACGTGCTGGCCGCGAGCCAGGTGCTCTACGCCTACTTCGACGAGGCGGAGCCCGATGGCGCGCTGATCCCGCCCTACCAGGACTGGCGCGACGGCCGCGAGGCGCTCATGCGCCTGCTGGAGACGCGCTAGCGCGGCCAGCGCTGAAAATCCTGGCGCGACACCCTGGCGGGGCGCAGCAGCGACAGCACGATCGACCCTGCCACCACGGCCGCGACCAGCCAGGCGGCCAGCGCAATGTCCTCGACCTGCGCCGGCTTGCGCGCAATGCCGACCGCGGCCCACAGGAACACGGCGAGGATGAGCGGGTCGCGCCAGCGCCATGCGATCAGGGCTGCGATGGCCAGTGCGACCGCTAGTCCCGCGTACGCGGTGACGACCGGATTCGCGCCCGCGACATGCACCAGCACCTGGGCCGTATTGGCGAGCGTCGCCACCGTGATCCAGCCGAGGTAGGCGCGGAACACGAGGTCACAGCACCAGAAGCCGGCGCCGGCCTGCGAGGGGCCGCGCCGTATCTCGCGATTGATGAAGAACACGGAGCCCAGCAGCACCAGCATCACGGCCAGCGACGCCGCGAACTGGAAGTGATGCCACGTGAACAGCCAGCTGATGTTGGCAAGCGCGGCGACCATGTAGGGACCGCGGACCACCGCGGCGCGATCGCTGCGCGCACCCCTGCCAACTCCCTGCCAGAGGCTGAACGCGATGAAGCCGATGTACA
>JADZCS010000327.1 GCA_020851435.1 Gammaproteobacteria bacterium
GGATTCCATACAGCAGGATCGCGCCGCTGCACATCGCGCAGGGCGACAGCGTCGTGTACAGCACGCATTCGCGATAGACACGGGCCGGCTGGCGCCCGGCGTTCTCGAAAGCGTCCATTTCGCCGTGCAGGATGGCGCTGCCCTGCTGCACCCGGCGGTTGTGGCCCCGGCCGATGATCCTGCCCTGGTGCACGATGACTGAACCGATCGGGATCCCCCCCTCGGCCAGACCCTGGCGGGCCTCGTCGATGGCGGCCTGCATGAATTCGTCCACGGTGAACTCCGACACTGCCAATACGGTAAACAGGAGCCTATCCCACCGGGTGTGCACGATGTTTGCGGCCAGCCGAAGGCGTACTTGGGGTTACTCCGCGGCAGTCATACCGGACATGCAAGCGACTCCACGCATGTCCGCACGGCTTCGCCGCTCAGTCGTCGCTAAGTCCTTCCCCGCCCCTGTCGCCACCTCGGATGCCGTTCTCGTCCGCGCTGCGGTGACACTCGTGGCAGTTCCTGAAGTCGCGGATGCCCTCCTCGATGTGCTCGCCACGAATCCGCTCAGGGGTGTGCTCGTGACAGCCGTAGCAGGTGTAGCGCTTGTAATCATTGCGCGTGTGGCAGGTCGTGCACTGCACGGCGTGATAGCGGTCGAACCGGAAGAACCGGTCGTGCTCGAAGGTGGCCGGTGTCCACTTGACCTGGCTGTGGCACTGCAGGCAGTTGCCCGTGATCTGCTGGTGCAGGGTGTCGGCCGGCGGCTTGTGGCAGTCCTGGCAGACCTGGCCGGAGACCGGACCCAGCAGGGAATGGTCGAAGCGCCCCACCTGCCGGTAACGCTTCACGCCCGCGTGATCGCTGTGGCAGGCCAGGCAGTCCCGCTTCACCAGCTTCTGGTGGAACGGCGTCGAGGTCAGCGGCTTCGCGATGGGCTGCCCCGCGGTCGTCAGCCGGCCGATCTGGTCCGGCTGGTGGCAGGTGGTGCAGCGCTCCGCGGCAGTTCCGCCGAAGGCGGTATGACAGGCGAAGCAGTCCGACTCCAGCGCGCGGTGGCCGGAGATGAGCTTGCCGGGAGCGACCATCAGCTGCGGATAAGCAAAAGCGAGGATCGCCAGGACGGCAAGATTCGCGGCGAGGGCAAGCTTGACCGGGCCTTTCATCGCCATCCCCAGAACAGGAACACGCTGACGATGTGACCGAGCGCGAGCACGGCGAAGGCAACGAAGATCGGGATGTGCACCTTGCGCCACTGCTCCATGAGGTCGAAGGTCACCGAGTCCCAGAAGACGGCCTGATCCACTTCGGACCGCGAAAGGCCGCGCAACTGGTAGCGGGAGCGCTGGTCCTGCACGTGCTGGCGCGAGCGGCCGAGCAGCATCTTGCCGACCAGTCCGCTCACCACGTTGACGACCATCGCGAAGGTGGCCAGCCAGGGCAGGATCGCGTTGAAATGCACGCCAGCGTGAATCAGCACCAGCAGTGAACCTAGCCAGGCGCCGAACTCATGCAGGCTCAGCAGCGTCTTCGGGTTGCCCGCGGTCACGAACTTGCGCTTGCGCATCGAATAACTCATCGAGCCGATGATCAGGATCGTGCCGGGAATGCCCAGGTAGCGCCCGACCCAGACGAGGTTCAGGCGGTGGAGCAGGTAGTCGCCGGCCAGCGTGCCGGCCACCAGCAGCACGATCAGGACCGTGAACGGCAGGATGTGCTCGCGCCACAGCGATTGGGTCGGCATCGTCACTCAAGCCTCCAGGGTCACATTGGTCTTCGGCAGGCAGACGCACAGCAGGCAGGTGCCGGGCTGCGGGTCGTAGTCCGGCTCCTGCCGGTAGCGAACCTCGCCATTCTTGATCGTGGTCTGGCAGGTACCACAGCCCCCGGCCCTGCAGCCTGAACTCACCGCGATGCCGTTGGCCTCGGCCAGTTCCAGCAGGCTGCCGCTGCTGGACCGCCAGGGCAGTTGCCGGCCCGATTTCGCGAAGGTCACGAGGATTTCGCCGGCTCGCTCCAGTTCGTCCACCGCCAGCGCCGCTTGGCCGCTCCTGCGCGTCACGGAGGCTGGGCCGAAAGCCTCGTAATGAATTCGTGAGTCGGGAACGCCCCAGTCTTCCAATGCCGGCACCAGCGCTTCCATCATCGCTGCGGGGCCGCAGAGGTAGAACTGGTAGTGCTTGAGCGCGAGTTCCATGCGGAACAGCCGCAAGTCGATGCGGCCGCGATGCTGGTAGTCGCGCCCCGGCTGGTCCCCGGGCAGCGGCGCGCTGAAGCAGCGCCGCAGGTGGAAGTTGGGATGCGCCTCTGCCAGCGCATCGAGCCGGGCACGCATCGCGAGCTCGCGGCTGTTGCGCACGCCCTGGAAGAGCCAGACCTCGCGGCCGGGCTGAGCCGCCAGGCACCACTCCAGCATGCTCATGAGCGGCGTCAGGCCTATGCCGCCCGCGACGAGCACGACCGGCGCGCGGCTGTCGTCGATGTGGAAGTGGCCTGAAGGCGCCCGCGCTTCCACGGTGCTGCCTTCCATTACGTGCTCGTGGAAGTGGATCGACGAACGGCCCGCCGGATGCGAAGTCCCGGCCGGCGCGGGCACCCGCTTGATCGAGACGCGGTAGGCGTCGGGGCGCGGCGCATCCGACAGCGAATAGCAGCGGATGAGCTGTTCCTGGGCTTGACCCGGCGCCCCGACTTGAAGGCGGAAGGTCAGGAACTGGCCGGGCAGGAATGGCGGCAGCGGCCTGCCGTCCTCGGGTTGCAGGTGGAACGAGCAGATGGCCTGCGCTTCGTCCTCGATAAGCCTTCGTACGACCCTGAACGGCCGGAAGCCCTCCCAGGCCTCGCCAGCCACTGCACGCGGCTTCACGAGCTCGACGGCGAGGCTTGTGGCGGGTTCCGCCTGGCCATCCTTCAAGGCCTCGTAGGCCCGCCAGTGGCGCCAGAACGTGACGCCGAGAAACACCGCGAACTGCGCCGCGACGCCCAATACGATCCAGAGCAACAGGCTGAACGACGTCATAAGCGGGCTCGAAGCGAACCGTCTCCGGTGGCGAGGGCGCCAATTCTGGGACTGCTTCCTTAAGCGAGGCTTATGGCCGCTCAAACAAAAAGGCCCGGTCGCTGGACCGGGCCTAAGTGGCTGTTTTGATTGGTGGAGCGGATGGGGATCGAACCCACGACCTTCGCATTGCGAACGCGACGCTCTCCCAGCTGAGCTACCGCCCCGTGAAGGCCGGGGATTGTAGAGAGCCGCGAGGCATGGGGCAAGCGACATATGCGCCTGCTAGGATGCGCGGCCATATGAACATCAACATCCGCGACGCCCGCCCCGACGACCTCGACTTCATCGTCGCGTCCAACGCCCGCATGGCGCTCGAGACCGAGGGCCAGGTGCTGGACGAAGCACTGCTGCGCCCCGGCGTCGCCGCGGTGCTGGCCGACCCGGCCAAGGGTCGCTACTTCGTCGCCGAGCTTCTCGAGCAGGGCGCCCCGTGTCCGGTCGGCCAGATGATGCTGACCTACGACTGGAGTGACTGGCGCAACGGCGTGTTCTGGTGGATCCAGTCGGTCTACGTCGTCGCCGACAGCCGCGCCGCCGGCGTGTTCGGCCAGTTGTACCGCCACGTCGACGCTGCTGCCCGTGCCGACGCCGGCGTGTGCGGGCTGCGCCTGTACGTCGACCACGGCAACAGCCGCGCACAGGCGATCTACGCGCACCTGGGCATGCACAGCTGCGATTACGCGATGATGGAAAGCGTGTTCCGGGGCCCCGCCAACCCCAGCCACGGCTGAGCCGGCCCTGGCAGGCGCCGCTAGTCGAGTTTCAGGCGGGTGACTGTCGCTTCGCTGAAGCGCGGCAGCGTCACCACGAACACGTCGCCGTAGCTCGTGTCGTCGAGCACGGGGGGCTCCACGCCGCCCAGGCGTGAGACGAGCGCGGGCACCGTGTTGGAATGCCCTATGACGAGCACGTGGCCACCACGATGCTCGCGCAGGATGCGGCGCGCCAGTTCGTCGTCCCCGCCTGCCTTGACCACCTGGACCTGCAGCCCCAGCTTTCGCGCCAGCGGCTCCCCGGTCTCGCGCGTGCGCCGGAACTCGGTCACGAAGATCGCGTCGATGCCCGCGGCGCCCAGCTGGGTCGCGAGACGCCCGGCCCTGGCCTGGCCTTCGGGCGAGAGCGGCGGGTCCTTCGAGCCGTCGACAAGCTTCTCGGCGTGGCGCGTGACGATCACCGTCGTGGCCGGCAGGTGCGAGATGCTCCAGGCGAAGGCGGACCAGATGACCGCGCCGAGCAGCACGGCGCCGGCCGTGAGCCAGATCGGGGTGAGGAATGGACGGCGGCGGAGATTGGCGTATTCCTTGCGCATGGGGCGGATGATAACGCCGCCGGCGCCGGATGTGCCCCGGCCGCGCCAAAAGAAAGAGCCCGGGCGTTTCCGCCCGGGCTCTCCTCAGCGACTCATCTGTCGCGCGTTGCCGCGCTTCAGAACTTGTAGCCGGCGCTCAGGAAGTAGCGGCGGCCCAGCACGTCGTAGTTGCTGATCGCGATCGCGTTGCCGATGCGGTTCGCACCCGAACCCGTCGACAGCAGCGGCGGATCCTTGTCGAACAGGTTATCCACGCCCGCGACAACTTCCCAGTTCTCCGCCCGGTAGCGGACCGACACGTCGTTCGTGATGTGCATGCCGACCGACTGGTCGTACTTGCCCGACACGCAGGTCGTGCTGGTGCTGAAGGCGCAGTCCGCGAACCCGCGCCAGCCGAAGGTGTCACCACCGTAGTACGCGTCGTTCGATGCCGCCGAGTAGATGTCCATCGACCAGTTGTAGCTCCACGGACCGTTGTCCAGGCGGAAGTCGATCTGGGCCACCCACTTGTTGTTGTACAGCAGGCCGCGGTTCTGTTCCTCCGGGAACGTCTCGAAGGTCTGCGTCGTGTCGACGAAGTTGTAGGTCAGCTCGGCATTGGTCGTGAACCTGTACTCGCCGAAGTCCTTCTGCAGGCGGAAGTTGACGTCCACGCCCTCGGCAACCTGGTTCGCGATGTTCACGTACGAGTTGCGGACCTCGGTGATCTGGCCGTAGTTCGGCGCATTCACGTTGAGTTCGCGGGTGAACAGGTCGCAGAACGGGCTGTTCGGGAAGTCCGGATCGCCATAGCACTGGTTCGTGATGTTGGCGGAGCCGAACTGCGCGACCTGGTTGTCCACCTCGATACGCCACCAGTCGATCGCGGCGCGGAACGGCAGGTAGTCGGGCGTCCACACGAAGCCGGCCGTGTAGGCGTCCGAGGTCTCCGCGTCGAGCACGCCAGCGCCACCGCCGGTGATGATCAGAGCCGAGGAGTTCGGGTTGGTCCAGCCGACCGGCAGGCCGATGCCGTTCGGGCCGCAGTTCTCGACGATCTGCGGGTTCGAGCTCGTATCCCAGCGGATGCAGGGGTCGACGGACGTCTGAGCCGAGAAGGCCGTCTGGTTGGCCAGGAACAGTTCGTACAGCGCCGGGGCACGGAACGAGGTGCCGACCGACCCGCGGAAGCGCAGCTGCTCCTCGATCTGCCAGTTCAGGCCGACCTTGTAGGTCGTGTCAGAACCGTAGCTCTCGTAGTCGGTCCAGCGGCCCGACAGGTTGAGGGTCAGCTTCTCGACCATCGGCAGGTCCTTGAGCAGCGGGACCTCGAACTCGCCGAAGACTTCCTTGACCGTATCGCTGCCCTTGGTCCGACCCGCGGCGGTCTGGCCCCACAGGTTGGAGTTGCGGGCGTTGAATCCCGGGATGTCGTCGATCTCGTCGGTGCGATATTCGACGCCGAACGCGCCGCCCACGCCGCCGGCGGGCAGGTCGAACAGCGTGCCGGACACGGATCCGCCGTAGAGCTTCTGGTCGTAGCTCGTGGTGCCGGTTTCCTTGGTGAAAAGGAAAGCCGCCTCGGCCGGGCTGAACACACCGGTGGTGACCGTGGTCGGGTTGAACCAGTTGATCGCCTGGCAGGTCACGGGGCCCGAGATGGTGATTGCAGCCGCGTTACAGGCCGT
The DNA here is from genome assembly GCA_020851435.1 of Gammaproteobacteria bacterium. Classification (GTDB taxonomy): domain Bacteria; phylum Pseudomonadota; class Gammaproteobacteria; order Steroidobacterales; family Steroidobacteraceae; genus JADZCS01. The sequence goes on from JADZCS010000327.1 coordinate 6,029, forward strand.
GGAGCCCGTAGTGGCGATGACGCGATCGTTGTAGATGATGTCGTTCGTGTAGTCGGCATCGGACTGGGTCATCTGCGCGTACACGTCGTACGACCAGTCGTCACGGCCGAACAGCGAGAAATCGCCGGTCGCACCGAGCACGGCGCGCTTGAAGGTGACTTCCTGCGACGAGTCCGACGGAATCATCGGGATCGCGCGCGCGGTCACGCCGAACGGGTTCGACGGGTTCGTAGCGGCGACGTTCGGGAACAGCTGGCGGAAGCTCTCCTGTTCCGACTCACGCTTGTTGTACAGGAATTCGCCGTACACC
>JADZCS010000328.1 GCA_020851435.1 Gammaproteobacteria bacterium
ACGTCGGCGGCGAAGATCTGGAAGCCGAACCACTGCTCGAGCGCGGGGACGATGCTGCCGACGTTCGTGGCCAGCAGCAGGCCCAGGACGACGCCCAGCGCCGTGCCGCCCCAGCCGATCACCGTGCCCTGGGTCATGAAGATCCCCACGACGCCGCGTGGTGAAAGCCCCAGGGTCCTGAGGATGGCGATGTCCGTTCGCTTCTCGGCGACCACCATCACCAGGCTGGCGACGATGTTGAACGCGGCGACCGCCACGATCAGTAGCAGGATCAGCGTCATCATGGTCTTCTCGAGCCGGATCGCGCGGAAATAGGCAGCGTGCTCCTCGCTCCAGTCGGTCGCGACCAGGCCGGGCTCCAGCGCGGCCAGGACCACCTTGCCCAGCACGGGCGCGGCGAAGGGGTCGTCGAGGCGCAGTCGAATGCCGGCAGGCGCGGCCGCACCGGCCAGCCGCGACAGGTCGGCGCGGCTCATGAACGCCAGCACGCTGTCGTGATCCGAGAGGCCGACCTCGAACACGCCTGCCACCTCGAGGCTCGCAACCTCGGGCTCCAGGCCGCCGCCCGCCCCCGTGCGGGGTAGCAGCAGCGTGATGCTGTCGCCGGGTGAAGCGCCGAGATTCATGGCGAGCACGCGCCCGAGCAGCACCCGTGCGCTGCCGGGCGTCAGGTCGTCCAGGCTGCCGGATTGCATGGCCGGCGCGAGGCTCGCGACCTGTGCCTCGGCGTCCGCATCGACGCCGCGCACGCGCGCCGGCGCCAGTTGCCCGCCGTTGGCGAGCAGGCCTTCGACCTCGACGAAGGGCGCGGCCCCGGCAACGCCCGGCACGTCCCGCGCCAGCGTCGCCAGGCGACTCCAGTCATGCGCGGCGTGGGTGGGATCAGCCACCGTGACGTGGGCCGACAGGGCCAGCAGGCGCGTCCGCAGTTCGCCCTCGAAGCCGTTCATGACCGACAACACGGTGATGAGCGCCGCCACCCCGAGGGCCACGCCCAACAGCGAGACCCAGGTGATGAAGGAGACGAAGAAGGACTGGCGACGGGACCGCACATAGCGCAACCCGATGCCCAGGGGGAGCGGCCGGAACATGTCGACTATTGAACCACATCAAGGATTTAACGGAGCATCTTCGACACACTCGCACGGAGTGATACACTGGATTCGGAGGTGCTGCCATGCGTTTTGCCAGTTTGCTGCTGCCGGTGTTGGCGCTGAGTGCCCAGCTGGCGAATGCCCAGATCCTGGACATGGCGACCGGCACCCCGGGCGTCGAGGCCTCTGGCCGTCCGGATCGGGGCGCCACGATGGCGCAGGTCGAGGCCCGCTTCGGTGCGCCGCTCGCAGTCAGGGGACCCGTCGGCCAGCCGCCCATCGCGCGCTGGGAATATGCCGGCTTCGTCGTGTTCTTCGAGCACGACCGCGTCCTGCACAGCGTCACGGTCCGGCCAGCGCCCTGACGTCCAGGACATCGGGCCCTTCGCGCTGAGCGCGGGGTTCGGTCCTTAGGTATCCTTCGTCCCGTACACCCCCCTGCCGGGCCCGCCCCGGTGGGCCGTCTATTATTTTTCCGTCGAGACCATGAGTTCACCCGGAACCCCCGCCGCAACGCCCATCGCCACGCTGGGCGCCCAGTTCCCGTCCGCTGCGACTGCCGCGGCATGGTCCGGGCTGCATGGCTCGGCGGCGGCGCTCGCCATCGTGGAGGCCGCTGCGCGCGCACAGGGCCCCGCCATCGTCCTTGCCGCGGGCTCGCGCGAGGCCGACCGGCTGGCGGCCGAGTTACGCTTCTTCGCGCCGGTCGACCTTCCGGTCCACACCTTCCCCGATTACGAGACCCTGCCCTACGACCCGTTCTCGCCGCACCCGGACCTGACGTCGCAGCGCCTGACGACGCTCGCGGCCCTGCCGGGGCTGCGGCGCGGCATCGTGCTGGTGACCGTCGAAGCCCTGCTGCAGCGCCTGCCGCCGCGGCAGTACGTCGAGTCGCACAGCTTCGTGCTGGCCGCCGGCCAGAAGATCGACGTCGAGGCCTTCCGGGGCCGGCTGACGGCGGCGGGCTACGCGGCGGTCACCCAGGTGATGGCGCACGGCGAATTCGCGGTCCGCGGCTCGATCATCGACCTGTTCCCGATGGGCGCCCGCGAGCCCTACCGCATCGACCTGTTCGACGACGAGGTCGAGAGCATCCGCATCTTCGACCCGGAGTCGCAGCGCTCCGGCGAGAAGCTGCCGCAGGTTCGCCTGCTGCCCGCGCGCGAGTTCCCGACCACGCCTGAGGCGGTCAAGGAGTTCCGCCGTCGCTGGCGCGTGCGCTTCGAGGGCGACCCGTTGCGCTCGCCCGTCTATCGGGCGGTCAGCGAAGGCCTGGCACCCGCCGGCATCGAGTACTGGTTGCCGCTGTTCTTCGAGCGTACCGCCAGCCTGTTCGACTACCTGCCCGCGCGCGCCACCCTGATCGCCAGCGGCCTGGACGCCTCCATCGAGGCCGCCTGGGCCGGGATCAGCGCGCGCTATGACCAGCTGGGCCACGACATCGAGCGGCCCCTGCTGAAGCCGGGCGAGGTCTACCTCGAGGCGCACGAGCTCGCGAACGAATTCGGCCGCCGGGCGCGCATCGCCCTTGGCACGGCCGA
>JADZCS010000329.1 GCA_020851435.1 Gammaproteobacteria bacterium
GACGACGCGGACGCGACCCATGCCGCGCTGGTGGCGGGCGGGGCGCGGGTGGTCGGCCCGCCGATCGGCTACGAGATGAAGCGGCCCGACGGCAGTATCGGCCGCGGCGCGATCTTCCACGTCTGGGACCCGGACGGCCGGCTCATCGAGATCATGGCCGTCGCCAACCCCGCCGGCTGAGCCGCTTCCGGGCGCGGCTTATGTCAAGCCGCGCCCGGGACTGTGGCATGGCGGGATGCCGGGCCGGGGGAAGATAGGGGTATATTGATACCCGGAACGCGGACCTGAGGCTCGGCCGATCATGGAAACCATGCGTCTTCGCGCCCTGCAGGCGCCCATGCCGGTCGGCGAACTCCTGCGCGAGATTCCCGGCCTGGCCAGTCCCCTGCCGCCGGGCACCGTGGAAATCACGGCCTTGGGCGGGTTGCCGGCCGCGCTTCAGAAGAGAGCCAGGGACGGCGAAGAGAACGGCTTTTCCTGGATCGCCTTCGACTACGGCAGGCGCAGCTCCCTGTACCTCGGCGAAATGGCACTGGAGCAGTCGCGCGAGCGCGGGCATCCCGTGCTGCGCGTGACCGAATATGGCGAGGACGGGCAGCTTCGCGCGACGCACGACTGGCTGGTGCAGGGGCCGGGCAAGATCGTGCCCTGCTCGGACTGAGACGGGCCGGCCCGGCCACGACCCTCAGCGAACCAGCAATCCCTGCCGCAACAGCTTGTCCAGCTGGATCGGCAGCACGGTCTTGATCACTTCACGGATGGCCTGCGGCTCGGTCTGCTCGACGTCGTCCACCTGCACGTTGAGCCTGCCCGCCTGTGCCGCCGCGACCAGCCCGTCGACGATCTGCGCGTGGTCGTTGAGGCCGTCGCACAGCATCAGCAGCTCGCTTGTGAAGCGATCGAGGCCCACCGTCTCGTGACGGACGTTCGGCGTGTACTTCTCGCCCGCCGCCGCCAGGCCGCGGGCATAGCCGTCCGACAGCGGACTCGCGCTGACTTCCATGCAGGCCTGCCGGCGCCGCGGGGCGAGGTCGATCACCTCGGCGGAGAACGCGTGCACCAGTCCGCTGCCGAGGTCCGACAGGTCCTCGTCGCGGCTGCTGTCGTCGCTCCAGCCCAGTTGCGCGCGCGCGTGGTCCAGCATCTCGATCACCGACAGCTCGCGCGGCGCCGACGCATGCAGGTGGCGCAGCGCCGTCGTGACCAGCGGGCCGGTGATCGCGACTTCCGCACCCTCCGGCGTCTTGAAGTCCATGGAATCGGCGCTGCCGGACTCGGGATCTGCCGCGGCGAGCTTGCCGCGCAGGCTCACGTACATCTCGGCGACTTCGGTCCCGCTGAGCTTGCGGTTGAGGTCGACCTCGCCGTGGCACAGCAGGGTGCGCCGGAATGTCGTGCCGCGCACGAGGTCGACATACTGCTCCAGCCCGACCTGGGTGCTGGCGAGCTTGCCCAGCGATTCGCGGGCCGCGTCCGGAACGTAGATTCCCAGCATCTGCCCGACGTCGGCGTCGCCGAGGTAGCGCAGCTGGTGCTTCTGCGCGCTCGCGACGAAATCCAGCAGCAGCACCGGCGAATTGTGCGGCGCGAGGAAGTCGTGGAAGAAGTACTCGGGGCCGAACACGTCCATGCGCTCGGCTGCCTCCTGCAGGGTCTTCGACCAGGCCGAGTCGCTGGATTTGGCGGACTGGGCCGCGAACTTGACGAACTCGCGCGCCTGCTCGACCTGCTCGAGCGGGTCGTCGAAGCCCCTGGCGTGGACCTGCATGAGGTCGCGGGTGACCTCCAGAAGGCGCCAGCCCGGGTAGACGTTGTAGCTCACGTAGGCCACGCCCGTCGGCGTCAGGTGCCGCCGGATCGCGGCCAGCAGGGCGTCGCGCACCGGCGCCGGAATCCAGCTGTAGACGCCGTGGCACAGGATGTAGTCGAAGCGGCCCAGGCTGGCCGGGATGTTGAGGATGTCGCAGACCTCGACCGTCACGTTGGGCACGCGGAACCGTGCGATGCGCGTCCGGGCGTCGGCGATCGCGCGCTCGGAGAGGTCGATGCCCATGAACAGGGCGTCGGGCATCTGCATGGCCATGGGTACCAGGTTGCCGCCGGCGCCGCAGCCGATTTCGAGCACCCGCGCCTGTGCTGGATGCGTCGCAAGCAGCCCGAACAGGCGCGCGATCGTCCACAACCGGTCTGGATGGCAGTGACGGTAGGGCCGGCTCTCGTAGGGCACGAGGTCATAGAGGTTCACGCGCGACACGCTAGCCGGTCGCCGGGGCCCTGACAACCACCGTGCGCCGTTCACGGTGCCGCCGCAGGCGGCTGGGGTAGAATCCCGCCCACTCAAGGGAGATACCGGATGCCGCTGTCTGTCGTGATCCTGGCCGCGGGCCAGGGCAAGCGCATGAAGAGCGACCTGCCCAAGGTCGTCCAGCCGCTGGCGGGCCGTCCCATGCTCAGTCACGTCGTCGACTGCGCGCGGGAACTCGCCGCGGATGCGATCCACGTCGTCTATGGCCACGGCGGCGACCAGGTCCAGCGCGCCATGCAGGGCTCGCCCGTGCAGTGGGCGCTGCAGGCCGAACAGCTCGGCACCGGGCACGCCGTCATGCAGGCCATGCCTGCCATCCCGGACGATCACGTCGTGCTGGTGCTCTATGGCGACGTGCCGCTGGTGCAGGCGCACACGATGCGCGCGCTGGTCGACACCGCGGGGGAAAAGACGCTCGCCGTGCTGACCGCCGTGCTCGACGACCCCAGCGGCTACGGCCGCGTGATCCGCGACACCACCGGCAACGTCGCGCGCATCGTCGAGCACAAGGACGCGGGCCGCAAGGAACTCGCGGTACGCGAGATCAACACGGGCC
>JADZCS010000330.1 GCA_020851435.1 Gammaproteobacteria bacterium
CCGCCACCCGGCCTGGTGGTCGGCACCGGAAACCGCAGATCGGGCAGGCGGCTGCTCACGGTGGGCACTGATTGTTCAGTCGGAAAGATGTATACGACGCTGGCGCTCGAGCGGGAAATGAGGAGTCGGAAGTTGCTGGCGGACTTTCGCGCGACCGGCCAGACTGGGATCCTGATAGCCGGAGCCGGCGTGCCCGTGGATGCCGTCGTCGCCGATTTCATCTCCGGCTCAGTCGAGCAACTGAGCCCCGACCGCGAGGACGGCGGATGGGATCTCATCGAGGGCCAGGGGTCGTTGTTTCACCCTTCCTTCGCCGGAGTCTCGCTCGGACTGATCCACGGCGCCCAGCCAGATGCGCTCGTGCTGTGCCACGAACCTGGGCGCCAGCACATGCGCGGGGTTCCCGGGCGAGCGCTGCCAGACCTTGCCGACTGCCTCGATGCCAATCTCATCGCGGCAAAGCTGACGAATCCGGGCGTCATCGCGGCAGGTGTCGCGTTGAACACTTCACAGCTTGGACCCTCGGAGGCGCAGCGCGCCTGCCGACAGGTGTCCGACGCGCTGGGGCTGCCGTGCCAGGATCCCGTCCGCGACGGCGTCAGCCTGATCGTCGACAGACTGGTGCAGCGTTTCGGCCTGCAGTGAGCGCAAACGTCTGAAGCTCCCCATCAATCCAATGGTTCTGCGGCTCAGCTGGGCCACCGCGCTGGCCTGGACCGGCGCTGCATCCGCCGGGATACCCGCCGACATCCTGATTCAGGGCGGAATGGTCTACACCGGCGCGGACACTGCTCCTTCCGTGGCTGACGTGGTCATCGCCGGCGACCAGATTGTCTATGTGGGCCCCAATGGCAGGGCGCGCTATGACCCTCGCGAGATTGTCCGCGCCAGTGGACGAATCGTCGCCCCGGGCTTCATCGACGCCCACACTCACCCGGACTCCTATGTGAGATCCGCCGATGCCAGGCAGCGCCTGAATGCGCCGTGGCTGTTCCAGGGGGTGAGCACGCTGCTGATTGGAGTCGACGGCTTTGGAACGCCCGACGTGGCCGATGAGCGCAGGGAGTTTGAACGCCAGGGCATCGGCACCAACCTCGTTCCCTATGTGGGCTTCGGCAAGGTCCGTGAGCGGGTCATGGGCCAGTCCTCGCGCACGGCCAGTGCAGGGGAACTCAGCCGCATGCAGGCACTGGTCGTGAAAGGCATGTGCGAGGGCGCGATCGGCCTCTCCACCGGGTTGTTTTACGTGCCGCAAAGCTATGCGAGCACCGAAGAGGTGATCGCACTGGCGAAAGAGGCGGCGCTGCGTGGCGGCGTCTACGACACGCATCAGCGCGATGAGTCGTCGTACACGCTTGGACTGTTGAACTCGGTACAGGAAGTCCTCCGGATCGGCCGGGAAGCCGGCATCCCGGTCCATTTCGCGCATATCAAGGCGCTTGGCGTCGACGTCCAGGGCCAGGCGCCCCAGGTTGTCGCAGCGATCGACGCAGCGCGAGCGTCCGGACAGAACGTCACCGCGGACCAGTACCCGTGGGACGCCTCGGGCACTGACCTGGAATCGGCGCTCCTCCCCGGGTGGTCACTGGAGGGAGGACGCGAGGCCTTGCTCAAACGCCTCGAATTGCCCAGCTCGCGGGAAACGATCGTGATCGAGATGCGCGAGAACCTGCGTCGCCGCGGCGGCGCTGGCTCCCTGTTGCTGACCAGCGGAGGGGCCCCATGGACCGGCAGGACGCTGGGCGAGATGAGTACCAGCTGGGCTATCACACCCACAGATGCGGCGCTGCGCATCATTCAAGCCGGAGAGGAACTGTCCAGCGTGGCCTCGTTCAACATGAGCGACGCGGATATCCGCCTGTTCATGCGCCAGCCCTGGGTCGTCACCTCATCGGATGGTTCTGACGGGCACCCCAGGCAGTACGCGAGCTTCCCGATGAAGTATGCGAAGTACGTGCAGCGGGACAGGGTCATCGACCTGCGTGAGTTCATCCGCAGTTCAACTGGACGCACGGCCGATATCTTCAGGCTCGATCGCCGTGGTTACCTCAAGCCCGGCTATTTTGCCGACGTGGTCGTCCTGAATCCTGCAAAGTATGGCCCCAGGGCTGACTACGTTCATCCGCGGGTCTTGTCCGAGGGCGTCGACGAATTGTGGATCAACGGCAGGTCAGTCATTCACGGCGGCGCCCTGACCGGTGACGCGCCTGGACGCGTCCTGCTTCGCGAGCCGCCTGCGTCGCTGTGCCGCTGATGGAGCCCCTGATGCCGCTGGATCTCCGCATGCGTGTCGAACACTGGCCGCTCAGCCGCCCATTCCGGATTTCCCGCGGCGTGAAGACCAGTGCCGACGTCGTCGTCGTGGAGGTCCACTCGGCCGACGGCAGGACGGTGGGTCGAGGCGAGGCAGTTCCCTACGGACGTTACGGAGAAACTCCTGCTTCGGTGATGGGACAGCTCGAATCCCTGCAGGCATCGCCCGCCCAATTCAGTTCGCGTGAAGCGCTGCACCAGCACCTCACGGCCGGCGCAGCCCGCAACGCCGTCGACTGCGCACTGTGGGACCTCGAGGCACAGATCTCCGGATGCAGCGTGGCGCGCAAGCTTGGCCAATCCCCGGTCATGCCCCTGACGACGGCAGTGACAATCGGCCTGGACGAGCCGGACGCGATGGCTGAAGCCGCGACA
>JADZCS010000331.1 GCA_020851435.1 Gammaproteobacteria bacterium
AGGCTTACTTGCCCGCGAGTGCCTTGAGGCGCTTGGCCAGGCGGCTCTTGTGCCGGGCGGCCTTGTTCTTGTGGATGATGCCCTTGCCGGCGGCGGCGTCGATGATGGGCACGGCGGCGCTGAGGGCGGCCGTTGCGTCGTCCTTCTTGCCAGCCTCGATGACGGCCGTGGCCTTCTTGACGGCAGTACGGACCTTCGAACGCTGAGTCACGTTGCGGGCGCGGCGCTCTATGGCCTGCTTGGCCCGCTTCTCAGCCGACTTGCTGTTCGCCAAGTTGATGCTCCGGAATCATGGAAATGCAAATGAGCCGCGCATTTTCCGGACCTTCGCGGCAAATGTCAATGTCAGCCTTCGACCGCCCCGGCGGTGCCGTGCGGCCGGGTTCGGCTTATAGTGCCCGCGCCATGCCAATCACGCCCATAGCGCAGCGAAACGACCGGCGATGAGCCGCGGTTTCCTCAAGGCCACCTCGGTGGTCGGTTCCATGACGCTGGTCTCGCGCATCAGTGGCCTGGTGCGCGACATGGTCTATTCGCAGGCCTTCGGCGCCGGCACGCTCATGGACGCGTTCCTGGTCGCGTTCAAGATCCCCAACTTCCTGCGCCGCCTGACGGCCGAGGGCGCGTTCTCGCAGGCTTTCGTGCCGGTGATCTCGGAGTACAAGGTCAAGCGCAGCCACGACGAGGTGCGTGAGCTGGTATCCGGCGTCTCGGGAACGCTGGGCGTTGCGCTGCTGGTGATCACGGTCATCGGCGTGGTCGCCGCGCCGCTGCTGATCATGCTGTTCGCCCCGGGCTTCCGCGGCGAGAACGGCCGCTTCGAGCTCGCGGTCGAGATGCTGCGCTGGACCTTCCCCTACATCCTGTTCATGTCGCTGGTGGCCCTGGGCGGCGGCATCCTCAACAGCTACGGGCGTTTCGGCGTGGCGGCCTTCAATTCCACGCTGCTCAACATCGTGATGATCGTCTTCGCCAGCCTGGTCGCGCCGCATTTCCCCGAGCCCGGCGTGGTGCTGGCGATCGGCGTGTTCGTCGCCGGCGTGGTCCAGCTGTTCGCGCAGTGGCCGGCGCTGCGCTCGCTGGGGTTGCTGCCGCGGCCGCGCTGGCGCTGGTCGCACGAGGGCGTCCGGCGCATCGCTCGCCTGATGCTGCCGGGCATCCTGGGCTCGAGCATGGCGCAGGTCAGCCTGCTGCTGGACACGCTGATCGCCTCGTTCCTCATGACCGGCAGCATCGCCTGGCTGTACTACGCCGACCGGCTCATGGAATTCCCGCTGGGCGTGTTCTCGATCGCGCTGGCCACCGTGATCCTGCCGGGCCTGTCGCGGCATCACGCCGAGGAAGACCCGCGCCGCTTCAACGAGGTGCTGGACTGGGCGCTGCGGATCACGCTGCTGATCACGCTGCCGGCGGCGGTCGCGCTGTTCGTGCTGGCCGAGCCGCTCACGGCGTCCATCTTCGGCTACGGGAAGTTCAACGCCCGCGACGTCGAGATGGCGTCCTATGCCGTGATGGCGTATGCGCTGGGGCTCATCGGCTTCAGCCTGGTCAAGGTGCTGGCCCCCGGCTATTTCGCGCGACAGGACACCAGGACGCCGGTGCGCGTGGCGATGATCGCGCTGGGCGCCAACATGGGCTTCAACCTGCTGGTCGTGGTCCCCGCCCATCTGTACGGCTTCGCGGCCCCGCATGCCCTGCTCGCGCTGTCGACAGGCCTCTCGGCGCTGCTCAACAGTGTGCTGCTGTACCGGGGGCTGCGCCGGTCCGGGGTCTATACACCCTCAGCCCGCTGGAAGACCTTGTGGCCGCGCGCGATCGCCGCCAACCTCGCCATGGCCGCCTTCCTGTGGTGGTTTGCGGGCCTGGCGGCCTCCTGGCCGGCGCTGCCCGTGCTCGAGCGCATCTGGCGCATCGGCGGCTGCGTGGGCGGCGGGGCGGTGCTGTATTTCGCCGTGCTTTGGGCGGCGGGCCTGCGCTACCGGGACTTCCGGCCCGGTTGAGGCGCGCAGAGTGGGCTAAGTCCCCGTATAATCACTGGTTTCCCTCGCCCGACAGAGCCCATGCAGATCGTCCGTGGCCTGCACAACCTGCGTCCGTCGCTTCGTGGCTGCGTAGCCACGATCGGCAACTTTGACGGCGTGCATCTCGGCCACCAGTCCATCCTGGCCAGGCTCGCTGCGCGCGGCGTCGAGCATGGCCTGCCGACCTGCGTGCTCACCTTCGAGCCGAACCCGCGCGAGTACTTCGATCCGGCGAACGCGCCGGCGCGCCTGATGCGCCTGCGTGACAAGGCCGCTGCGCTCGCCGCGCTCGGCATCGACCGCTTCGTCGTGCTGCGCTTCGACGAGCAGCTGCGGCAATGGGACGGGCGCGAGTTCATCGCGCGCGTGCTCGACGAGGCGCTGGGTGTGCGGCACCTGGTGATCGGCCAGGGCTTCCGCTTCGGCCGCGGCCGCTCGGGCGACGTGCCCCTGCTGGTCAGCGAGGGCGAGGCGCGCGGCTTCGGCGTCGATGCCGTTGGCGCGTTCCTGCACGACGGCGAGCGCGTGAGCTCGACCGCGATCCGCGCCGCGCTGGGCAGCGGCGACCTCGCCATGGCGAGACGACTGCTCGGCCGCGATTACCGCATGAGCGGCAAGGTCATCCTCGGCGCGCGGCTGGGCCGCACGCTGGGCTATCCGACCGCCAACATGCGGCTGCACCGGCGCGTGACGCCGTTGTCGGGCGTGTTCGCGGTGCGCGTCGCTGGCGTCGAAGGCGGATTGCGCGACGGCGTGGCCTCGCTCGGGACGCGCCCCACCGTCGGCGGAACCGGGCTGCTGCTGGAAACGCATGTCTTCGATTACGACGGCGACCTGTACGGGCGCTACCTCGCGGTGGACTTCGTCGAGCGCCTGCGCGGCGAGGAAAAGTTCTCGAGCGTCGGCGTGATGGTCGAGCAGATGCACCGCGACGCGCGACGCGCGCGCGAGATCCTGGCGGCGCCGCGCGCGACCGCCAGTCACTGAACCGAGACTTCTGGAAGGGCCCGTGGACTACAAGACGACCGTCAACCTGCCGAGCACCGACTTCCCGATGAAGGCGGACCTCGCCAACCGCGAGCCCGCGATGCTCAAGCGCTGGCAGGAACAGGATATCTACGGCCAGTTGCGCCGCCACGCCGCGGGCCGGCCGAGTTTCGTGCTGCTCGACGGCCCGCCGTATGCGAACGGCGCGATCCACATCGGTCACGCCGTCAACAAGATCCTCAAGGACATCATCGTCAAGTCGCGCACGCTCGACGGCTACGACTCGCCTTACGTCCCGGGCTGGGACTGCCACGGGCTGCCCATCGAGCAGCAGGTGGAGAAGAAGTTCGGCCGCGTCGGCAACAAGCTCGATGCGCAGGCCTTCCGCAAGGCCTGCCGCGACTATGCGTCCTCGCAGGTCGACGGACAGCGCGAGGACTTCAAGCGCCTGGGCGTCATGGGCGACTGGGATTCGCCGTACCTCACGATGCTGCCGCGCTACGAGGCCGAGCAGCTGCGCGCCTTCGCCGGCATCATCCGGAACGGCCACCTCGTGCGCGGCTTCAAGCCCGTGCACTGGTGCCTGGACTGCCGCTCTTCGCTGGCGGAGGCCGAGGTCGAGTACGAGGATCGCAGCTCGCCGTCGATCGACGTGCGCTTCGCCGCAGCCGACGTCGCGGACCTGGCGCGGCGCTTCAACGTCGCGGCCGAGGCCGCGGCCGGCGCGTCGGTGGTGATCTGGACCACCACGCCCTGGACGCTCCCGGCCAACCAGGCCGTGTGCCTGCACCCCGATTACGAATACGCGCTGGTCGTCGCCAACGGCGAGCGGCTCGTGCTCGCGACCGAGCTCATCGAGTCGGTCGCGCGTCGCGCCGGACTCGGCGACGTGCTCGTGGTCGCCTCGGCCAGGGGCCGCCAGCTCGAGGGCCTCAAGCTTGCCCATCCGTTCTACGACCGCCAGGTCCCGATCGTACTCGGCGAGCACGTCACGCTGGATTCCGGCACGGGTGCGGTGCACACGGCGCCGGGCCACGGCGTCGAGGACTACCAGGTCGGCCGCCAGTACGGCCTGCCGGTCGATAACCCCGTCGGCGCCGATGGTCGCTTCGTCGCGGGCACGCCGCTGTTCGCGGGCATGCAGGTGTTCGAGGCCAACCCGGCCGTCGTCGCTGCACTCGAGGAGCGCGGCCGGCTGCTGAAGCACGAGCCCTACCAGCACAGCTACCCGCACTGCTGGCGGCACAAGACGCCGGTGATCTTCCGCGCGACGCCGCAGTGGTTCATCTCGATGGACAAGCAGGGCCTGCGCGCCACGGCGCTCGCGGAGATCGCCAAGGTCGGCTTCGTGCCGGCCTGGGGCGAGCAGCGCATCGCGGGCATGGTCGAGGGCCGGCCCGACTGGTGCATCTCGCGCCAGCGCGCCTGGGGCGTGCCGCTTG
>JADZCS010000332.1 GCA_020851435.1 Gammaproteobacteria bacterium
CACTGGACTAACACCCCGGTTAGAGGGTAAATGGGCGTCCATGGGATCCTCAGAAGCACCGGCACTATCGAGTCGCAGCCCGTGGGAGGCCGTTTCGGTCATCCCCGGGGCGAAGTGCTGTGCGGCGGCCGCCAAGGAAGTCGCTTTCCGCCACCTCGTGCTCGAGGCGCCACGCCTGCCCTTGTCGTACTGCACGATGCCGTATCGCTGCCGGTGTGCCTATCAAACCCGGCCCGACCGGCGTAGCGGCGAGGATCGGCGCCTGCTGCTCGGCGGCCTGGAACAGGACGCTTGCTACGCAGCTTCTGAAAAGCGCGCGCGGCCCCGCGGCAGGCGTTCCTCCGACTATCACCTGCATCCTTGATCTGCCTTCGAGCGGCGCGGTACTGGCGCGCTCTAGGTCTGGATGCTGTACTTTGACTGCGGCAGCGAATCGGCTGCTGCTCTTGCTGGAAGCTCACCATGGCCCGCCTCATCCAACTCCTCATCGTCGTCGCCCTGGCCTTTGCGATCTGGCGCCTCATGCGTCCTCGCGGCGGTTGACTGCACGCGGGGCCGATCATGGTGGATAATCCCCGCGTCACGGGGACCACGGAGGGGGAATTGTGAAAATTGGCTGCCCGAAAGAAATCAAGGTTCACGAGTACCGCGTCGGCCTGGTGCCGGCTGGTGTGCGTGAGCTCGTTGCGGCGGGTCACGAGGTCTGCGTGCAGACCCAGGCCGGCGCCGGGATCGGCATCACGGACGAGGCTTACGTTGCGGCGGGCGCACGCATCCTGCCCGATGCCAAGGCTGTGTTCGACTTCGGCGAACTGGTCGTCAAGGTCAAGGAACCCCAGCTCACGGAGTGCGCGATGCTGCGCGAGGGGCAGGTACTGTTCACCTACCTGCATCTCGCGGCAGACCCCAGGCAGACCGAGGGCCTGATCAATTCCGGCGCCACCGCGATCGCCTATGAGACCGTGACTGCCGCGGATGGCTCCTTGCCACTGCTGACCCCGATGAGCGAGGTCGCCGGGCGCATGTCCATCCAGGTCGGCGCGACCGCGCTGCAGAAGGCATACGGTGGCTTCGGCGTGCTGCTCGGCGGCGTCCCGGGTGTCGCTCCGTCGAAGGTCGTCATCCTCGGTGGCGGCGTGTCCGGAACCAACGCGGCGCAGATGGCCGTTGGCATGGGCGCGGACGTCACCATCGTCGACCGCTCGCTCAAGCGTCTGCGCGAACTGGACGCCCAGTTCGGCAATACGATCAGCACGGCGTACTCGACGGTCGAGACCATCGAGCGCCTGGTCGTCAGCGCCGACCTCGTCGTGGGCGCGGTGCTGGTTGCGGGCGCCGCGGCTCCGAAGCTCGTGACCCGCGGCATGGTTTCGCGCATGGAGAAGGGCGGCGTGCTCGTCGACATTTCAATCGACCAGGGCGGTTGCTTCGAGACCAGCCGGCCGACCACGCATGCGGACCCGACGTACATGGTCGACGGCGTCATCCACTACTGCGTGACCAACATGCCCGGGGCAGTGCCGCGGACATCCACCTTCGCGCTCACCAATGCCACGCTGCCCTACGTCAAGGCGCTGGCTTCGCTGGGCTGGCGCGCGGCACTGGCAGCCGACCCGGGCTTTGCGCGCGGACTCAACGTCCACGCGGGCAAGATCACCCACGAGGCCGTGGCCAAGGACTTGGGCTACCCGTTCGAACCCTTCGCCTGAAGCCGGAGGCCGCCGGCCCTAGAGGCCGGCGGTGTCCAGCGACACCGTGGTGTCGTCGAGGCTGGCGGCCAGTTCGAGCATGGGCCCGATCTTGACCAGCTCGTAGCGGAAGAAATACCGGCAGGCCGCCAGCTTTCCCTTGTAGAACGCCTTGTCCGCGTCGTTGGCATCGGGCAGTGCGCGGGCAGCCACCAGCGCCTGCGTCAGCCAGCGCCACGCCACCACGACGTGGCCGAAGGCATCCAGGTACAGGGTCGCGTTGGCCATCGCCAGTTCGGCCTGGCCCATTGCCGCCGCGGTGAGCAGGGTCCGCGTGCTCCCTGCGATGCGTTGCACCGCGCCGGCGAGCGAATCGGCCAGTACCGTCAGTTCGTCGACGCCGCGCGCCGCGGCGACCGTGCGTTCGATCCTCGCGGCGAGTTCGGCGAGGGCGGCGCCGCGCTGCATCGACACCTTGCGTCCCAGCAGGTCCAGGCCGTGGATCGCCCAGGTGCCCTCGTGGATGTGGTTGAGGCGGTTGTCGCGGTAGAGGCGCTCCACCGGGTAGTCGCGCGTGTAGCCATAGCCGCCGAGCACCTGGATCGCGAGCTTGTTGGCCTCGAGGCAGAACTCCGCGGGCCAGGACTTGCAGATCGGCGTCAGCAGTTCGAGCAGCAGGTGGGCGCGGTCGCGGGCCGCGGCGTCGTCCGTCGTGGCGATCTCGTCGACGAGGCGGGCGCAATACAGCACGAGGTCGAGGCCTCCCTCGACGAAGGACTTCTGCGCGAGCAGCATGCGGCGGACGTCGGCGTGCTCGATAATGGCGACGGGCGGGCTGCTGGGATCCTTGTTGCTGAGCGGGCGTCCTTGCGGGCGCGTGCGCGCGTACGCGAGCGACTCGAGGTAGCCCTCGTAGCCCAGCGCCACCGCGCAGGCGCCGACGCCGATGCGCGCCTCGTTCATCATCCTGAACATGTACCCCAGGCCATGGTGCTCCTCGCCGACCAGGTGGCCGACGCAGTCGCCGCGTTCGCCGAATTCCAGGATCGTGTTGACCGTGCCTCGCCAGCCCATCTTGTGGTTGATGCCGACGAGCCGGACGTCGTTGCGCGCGCCGACCGTGCCGTCGTCGGCGACGTGCTGGCGCGGCACGATGAACAGCGAGATGCCCTTGACGCCCGGCGGGCCGCCGGGAACCTTCGCGAGCACCAGGTGAATGATGTTCTCGGCCAGGTCGTGCTCGCCGGCAGAGATCCACATCTTGGTGCCGCGCAGGCGGTAGGTGCCGTCCGGCTGGCGTACCGCCTCGGTCCGGATGTCGGTCAGCGAGGAGCCGGCATGGGGCTCGGACAGGCACATGGTGCCGAAGAATCGCCCCTCGAGCATCGGGCCGAGATAGCGTGCCTGCTGCTCGGGCGTGCCGTAGGCCAGCACGACGTTGGCGGCGCCGGCCGTCAGCAGCGCGTAGGCATGAAAGCCGACATTCGCGCTGGCGAAGACAGCGCTGCAGGCCTGCGACAGGGTCATCGGCAGTTGCAGGCCGCCGACGTCGGCTGGGAAGGGGGCGGCCACGAACCGCGATTCGTTGAGCACGTCCAGGGCGGCCCTGGTCTCCGGTATCAGGCGCACGCCGCCGTCGACGAATTCAGGCTCGTGCGCGTCGCAGGCCGCGGCGAACGGCGCGAACCGCTCCGCGGCTATGCGGTAGGCCGAGTCCAGGATGCCGTCCAGGGTTTCACGGTCGTGCTCCGAGAAGCGCGGGGCAGCCAGCAGGCTTCCGGTCTCCAGCACTTCGTGGACGTGGAAGTCCAGGTCGCGGCGCGGGATCGTCATGGCGTCACCTCGATCGACATATGGGGCAATTCTACGCGTGACTCCGCGGCGCTGCCGTCGGGGAGCCACGATTGCCGGCGCCCATGCCGACTGCCATGCTTGCCCCGTCGCTATGCCTGAGGAGAGTGCAGATGCTGGCCGAGTCGTTCGACCTCACCGGCCGCGTGGCCCTGGTTACCGGCGCCAGCCGCGGCATCGGCGAGAGCATCGCCGTCGCGCTGGCTGCGGCCGGGGCGACCGTGGTCTGCGCGAGCCGCAAACTCGAGTCCTGCGAGGCCGTCGCGCAGCGCATCGTCGCCGCGGGAGGCAAGTCCGATGCGGTGGCCTGCCACATCGGCGAGCCCGGGCAGATCGAGGAAGCGTTTGTAGAGATCGACCGCCGCCACGGCCGCATCGACATCCTCGTCAACAATGCCGCTGCCAACCCTTACTTCGGTCCCGTGCTCGACATGGACCTGGTCGCGTACCACAAGACGGTCGACGTCAACATCCGTGGCTACTTCTGGGCTTCCGTCCAGGCCGGCCGGCGCATGCGCACGCAGGGCAGGGGCGTGATAGTCAACGTCGCCTCGGTCAACGGTGTGAGACCCATGGATGGCCAGGCCGTCTATTCGATGAGCAAGGCGGCGATCATCAACATGACCCAGGCCTTCGCGAAGGAATGTGGCGGGCTGGGCATCCGCGTCAACGCGCTGCTGCCCGGCATCACCGAGACGAAGTTCGCGTCCGCGCTTCACGGCAATCCGAAGATTCGCGCCATGGTTGAGAAGATGTTGCCGCTGGGCAGGATCGCCCAGCCTGACGAGATGGCTGGTGCGGCGCTCTACCTGGCTTCGGATGCGTCGAGCTACACCACCGGAGCCTCCCTCGTCGTGGACGGCGGCTGGCTGGCCTGAGGAGATCGACATGGATTTTGAACTGAGCGCCGAGCAAAGCGCCTTGATCGGGCGCATGCGGGAATTCGTCGACCGCGAGCTGCTGCCGCTGGAGCCGGCCTTCCTGGTCGAGGGTCCTGCCGCGGTGTTGCCGCAGATCCGCGACAAGCGCGCGCGCGTCAAGGAGCTCGGCATGTGGGCGCCGAACCACCCGCGCGAGTACGGCGGACTCGGGCTCGACCTCGTGACCCATGGGCTTGTGTCGGAGGCGCTGGGTCGGTCGCCCCTCGGGCACTACGTGTTCGGCTGCAACGCGCCAGACGCGGGCAACGTCGAACTCATCCACCTGTTCGGTTCCGAGGCGCAGAAGGCTCGCTGGTTGCCGCCCCTGGTGGGCGGCGAGATCCGCAGCTGCTTCGGCATGACCGAACCCGGCAACTCGGGCGCCAACCCGCTCATGCTGGAGACGCGCGCCGTACTCGACGGCGCGGACTGGGTCATCGACGGCAACAAGTGGTTCACGACCGGCGCCGACGGCTCGTCGCTGTGCATCGTCATGGCGGTGACAGACCCGGAGGCCCCGCCACACCAGCGCGCCAGCATGATCCTGGTGCCCACGGACGCGCCCGGTTACAGCCACGACTGCAACACCCCGGTGATGGGCAACCGTGGCGAGGACCTCTATTCGCACGGCGAGGTGTCGTTCAAGGGCTGCCGGGTTCCTGCCGACAACCTTCTCGGCAGGCGCGGAGAGGGCTTCAAGCTGGCCCAGTACCGGCTCGGACCTGGAAGGATCCACCACTGCATGCGCTGGCTGGGTATCTGCGAGCGTGCACTCGAGCTGATGGTCGGGCGCGCCAGGCATCGCGAGATCACGCTCGATGGACGCAAGCTCGGTGACAGCGACATCGTCAAGGCCTTCATCGCCGAGAGCGCTGCGGCCATCCGCGCCGCCCGGCTCATGGTGCTGCACGCTGCCTGGCGCATCGAGACGGTCGGCTCCAAGAATGCGCGCGACGACATCAGCCTGATCAAGTTCCACGTGGCGGGCGTGATGCAGGACGTGATCGACCGCGCCCTTCAGCTGCACGGCGGCCTGGGCGTCACCGACTACACAGTGCTGGCCTGGTTCTATCGCGAGGAACGCGCCGCCCGGATCTACGACGGTCCCGACGAGGTGCACAAGATCGCCGTGGCCAACCGGATGCTGCGGGCCCCGAGGGCATGACGGCAGACCTTGTTGCGCAGTGGTTGCCGTCGATCGCCTTGTTGTCCTGCGCCGGCCTTGCGGCTGGCCTGGTCGCCGGGCTGCTGGGGGTCGGCGGTGGCATCGTGATGGTGCCCGCCCTCGAGTTCGCCTTCGCGGCGCTCGGCGTGCCTGACGAACTGCGCATGCATCTCGCAGTCGGCACCTCGCTCACCCTGATCGTGCCGACGGCGCTCGCATCGTCGCGTGCCCACCGGGCAGCGGGGGCGGTCGATGAGCACGTCGGCGCCCTGTGGGCGCCCGCCATGGCGGGCGGCGCCGTGGCCGGTGCGGCCCTGGCTGGGGCGGTATCGGGCGCCGTGCTGTCGGCTGTGTTCGCCTGCGTCGCGCTGCTGGCTGCTGCCAAGATGCTGTTGCCGCTGGAGCAGCTGCGGCTGAACGACAAGGTGCCGCAGGGTGCCGCGGGGCGCGTGGTGCCGGGGGCCATCGGCCTGGTGTCAGCCATGATGGGTATCGGCGGGGGAACCTTGTCCGTGCCTGTCCTGCACCTCTACGGAGTGCCTGTCCATCGCGCCGTCGGCACGTCAGCCTGGCTGGGGCTATGGGTTGCGGTCCCCGCCGCCGCCGGGTTTGCGATGCTCGGCTTCGGCGTTCCGGGACGCCCGCCGGGGAGCCTCGGTTACGTCAGCCTGGTCGCGGTGGCGCTGCTGTGGCCTGCCGGATGGCTTGCGGCGCCCTGGGGGGCGCGCCTGGCCCACCGCCTGCCGCGTCGGTACCTGTCAGTGGCCTTCGGCGCATTCCTGCTGCTCGTGGCGCTGCGCATGGGCAGCCGCAGCCTGTCCTGAGGGTCGTTCAGGCGGGGTTCAGGGCAGCGGCGCATACTCGATCCCGGTCTGGCGGAGTGCGTACCCACCGCAATTGCGGGCGGGTGGCCGGATCGCCAAGATAGCGACGAACTTGTGAGCAGGAGAGCGAACATGTCCCTCGATGCACTGCGCTCGATGATTGCGGTGACCTCGTTGTTCCTGGGCGCCGGCACCGGGATCGCCCTTGCCGCGG
>JADZCS010000333.1 GCA_020851435.1 Gammaproteobacteria bacterium
ATGCCGCCGGCGAGGCGGTCGTTGTAGTGCACCATGCTCGCCAGCGTCATGTAGCCGCCGTAGGAGCCGCCGAACACGACCACGCGATTCTTGTCGAGGTCGGGCTGGGTCGCGATCCAGTCGAGCAGCGCGCCGATGTCCTTGACCGAGTCTTCGCGCAGGAAGCCGTTGTCCAGCTCCAGGTAGCCCTTGCCGTAGCCCTCGGAGCCGCGCACGTTCGGCAGCACGTAGGCATAGCCGAGTTCCGCGACCACATACTGCAGCCCGGTGTTGTAGCCGGGACGTGACTGGCCTTCCGGCCCGCCGTGGATGTCGATGATCACCGGGTGCGGGCCGGCGCCGGCGGGCTTGTAGACCCAGGCCGGGATTTCGCGCCGCTGCGGCTTGCCCTTCGCCTTGACCTTGACCGTATCGAAGGTCGGATAGCGCACCAGCGTTGGTTCGACGAAGCGGCGCGTGTCGACCGGGCCGGTCTCCGACTGCGTCCACTGCGTGAGCTTGAGCGAAGCCAGGTCAAGCACGTACGCGTCGGCCGGGGAGCGTGAACTCGCGAGGCTGAACGCGAGGCGGCCGCTGTTCGCGTCGAAGGCGAGGCCGCCGATCAGGCCGTAGGGCAGCGTCGGCACGGCCAGGTCCGCGCCCTCGCGCAGGTCGCTGACGTAGAGCCGGCTGGCGCCTTCCTCGTTGATCACGTACGCCAGGTAGCGGCCGTCGCGCGAGAGGTCGAAGGACTCGACGTCCCAGCGGATCGAGCCGGTGATGGTCGTGTCCTTGCCGGTGGCCAGGTCGAGGTGGCGCAGCACCTGGAATTCCGAGCCGCGGTCCGAGGTGAAGTACACGCCCTTGCCATCGGCCGAGAACAGCGCGTTGCCGCGCGATACCTTCTCCTTCGCGACGTCGATCTCGGTGATCTTGCGGGTTTCGATGTCGAGCAGGTACAGGTGCGACTCGCTGGCCGACACGTAGTTGCTGATGAGCAGCTGCCGGTCGTCGGGCGACCAGTCCGTGACGTTCCAGCCGCCGCCCTGCGCCTCGAACACGAGTTGCGGGGCCATGCGGTCGCGCGGGTCGTCGACGTAGATGTCGGTGTCGGCGCCGGTGCGGGCGGTCCAGCCGAAGGCCACCTGCGTGCCCGCATTCGACCAGGTGCCGCCCGAGGCGCGGCCGCGGCCGTCGGTGAGGCGAACGGGCACGCCCTCGGCGAGCCCCTGGTAATAGAGCTGGTAGTTCTCGTCGCCGCCCACGTCCTTGGGGAACACGAAGCCCGGGCGCGCGCTCGTGCGCGGCGCGGACGCGCCACCGATCGGCTCCTTGAAGAACGTGATCTGGCGGCGGGCGCCCAGCGGCTGGTCGACGACGTGCAGCTGCGCGACGTCGCCGAAGCGCGTCGTGATCAGCAGCCGGCCGTCGTGGGTCCAGTCGGCCACCGAGGCTGCGCGGCCCTCCAGGTAGCGCCCGTAGTTCTCGCGCACCGCGGCCGGAATCTCGGGAACGTTCTCGAGCACGAGGTTGCCGACTTCCTGGCGCTGGACGTCGGCCTGCACACCACCGCTCGCGAGCAGCGCGGCGGCCAGCAGCAGGCTGGCCGGAATGATCTGGGGACTGCGCATCATGGGCTCCGGATAGGGCCGCCTTCGGCCGGCGGACGGGACCGCAGGATGCCACGGTTGCGGTGTCGTTCGCGACCATCGACACTTGGAAACCATGACCCCCAGCATCATCGACTACGACTCCGGCATCTCGGCCATCGACACCGGCTACGTCCGGCCGATGCTCGCGGCCAGCCACCTCATCGTCGACTCGGGGCGCGCCGCGTTCGTCGACACCGGCACCACGCTGTCGGCGCCCACGCTGCTGGCCGCGCTGTCGGCCAAGAGACTGGAGCGCGGCGACGTCGACTGGGTGATCACCACCCACGTGCACCTCGACCACGCCGGCGGCGCCGGCCTGCTGATGCAGTCGCTGCCCAACGCGCGCTGCGTCGTGCACCCGCGCGGCGCCAGGCACCTCGTCGACCCGGCGCGGCTGGTCGAGGGCTCCATCGCCGTCTACGGCGCCGGGCCGTTCCGAAGCATGTACGGCGACATCGTGCCGATCGACGCCGCGCGCGTGCACGCGCCGGCCGACGGCGAGCGCCTCGCGCTGGGCAAACGGTCGCTGGAGTTCCTGCACACGCCGGGCCATGCCGCGCACCACTTCTGCGTGGTCGAGGATGCCTCCGGCGGCATCTTCACCGGCGATGCCTTCGGCGTCTCCTACCGCGAGTTCGACGTGGACGGGCACGCCTTCGTGATGCCGACCACCACGCCGGTGCAGTTCGATCCCGACGCGATGCTGGCGTCGATCGACCGCCTGCTCGCGCGCAGGCCGCCCGCGCTGTACCTCACGCACTACAGCCGCGTGACCGGCGTCGACCGCCTCGGGACCGAGCTCAAGCACCGCGTCGCGGTGTTCGTCCAGCTCGCCCGCAGCTCGGCAGCGCTGCCGGATCGCGGGCGCCTGCTGCGCGATGAAATGTTCCGCCTGCTGTCCGTCTGGCTGGACGAGCACGGTTACGCCGGCGGCAGCGACGAGCGGCACCGCCTGCTCGACGACGACATCGACCTCAACGTCCAGGGACTCGAGGTCTGGCTCAACCGCTGAGCTTCCGCACAAAACACCCGAGAGAACGCGCATGTCCGCCGACCCGCTTCACACCCTCGACCATGCCGGCCCGATCGTCACGCTGCAGAGCCACGTGCTGCAGCAGCAGTCGCTGATCCCCGGCGCGACCGGCACGCTGTCGTGGATCCTGTCGTCGCTGTCCATCTCGGCCAAGATCATCGCCAACAAGGTGCGCTGCGCGCGGCTGCAGGACGTGCTCGGCGAGGCCGGCGCGGACAACGTGCAGGGCGAGAAGCAGCAGAAGCTGGACGTGATCTCGAACGCCGTGCTGCTGCGCCTGCTCGGCGGCCGCGACGGCGTGGCGATCGTGGCCTCGGAGGAAAACGAGGAGCCGGTGATCATCCGCAAGGACCCGAGCGGCGAGGGCCGCTACTGCGTGCTGTTCGACCCGCTGGACGGATCCTCCAACCTCGACGTGTGCGGCGGCGTCGGCACGATCTTCAGCATCCTGCGGCACGACCCGCATGCCGCCGACGCGCAGGGCTCGCTGCTGCAGCCCGGCAGCGCGCAGGTAGCCGCCGGCTACGTGCTGTACGGTTCGTCGACGGTGTTCGTGCTCACGGTCGGCCACGGCGTCGACATGTTCGTGCTGGATCCAGCCGTCGGTGCCTTCATGCTTGTCGAACGCGGGCTGCGCACCCCCGCGGCGAGCAGGAGCTACTCGGTCAACGAGGGCAACCGCCGCACCTTCCCCGAGGGCTACCAGAAATACCTCGACTGGGCGCAGGACAGCGGCTATTCGTCGCGTTACGTCGGCTCGATGGTCGCGGACGTCCACCGCATCCTGCTCAAGGGCGGCGTGTTCATGTATCCGCCGACGAAGAAGGCGCCCGCCGGCAAGCTGCGGCTGATGTACGAGGCCAACCCGATGGCGATGCTGATCGAGCAGGCCGGCGGCAAGGCGCTCGTCGCGCCGGGTCGGCGCGTGCTCGACGTGCAGCCGACCGACATCCACGAGCGCACGCCCGTGATCCTGGGCAGCAGCGACGAAGTCGACCACGTCGCCGCGCATCTCGGTTGAAGGCAGACACCATGCAATCGTTCAAGGCATTCCGCATCCACGAGCGCGAGCGCAAGGTCGTTGCCGGCTTCGAGCAGATGTCCGTCGACGAGTTGACGCCCGGCGAGGTCGTCATCAAGGTCCTGTGGTCGGGCATCAACTACAAGGATGCGCTGGCCGC
>JADZCS010000334.1 GCA_020851435.1 Gammaproteobacteria bacterium
CCGCTGTAGTTGCCGCAGTAGTTATTGTGTTGCATTGCCAGGGGATGCTGCCTATACTGCGCGTCCTCCGTTGCGGGGTGGAGCAGTCTGGCAGCTCGTCGGGCTCATAACCCGAAGGTCGCAGGTTCAAATCCTGCCCCCGCTACCATTATTTCCGACACGCCCTTGGTTACGAGCGCCAAGGGCGTTTCTATTTCCGCCTCCAGAATCAGGAACGACCGCGTAGGGTCGGGCGTGAGCCTGATTCCAGCAGGCGGTAGCAGGTCCTCGAGAGCCGCCCGCGCCCGTTCAGGGTCCGCGCCGGCCAAAGCCTTACCTAGTCGACCCCGGACAGCCGCGAACCGCTCCCCAAGCCTTGGGGCCAGCGTCACGACCTTTGCCGGCTGCGCGGCCAGGTCCTCGAGCCGTGCCAGTTCGGTTTCCGCCTCGGCAAGCCGCCTGCCAAGGGCAGGGGACCGCCGCAGCAGTCCACCGGCTATGGCGTCAGTCAGGTTGCCGACTTCCGCCCGAAGTTCCGCCAGGCGCTTGTGGTCGACGGCCGGCGCTTGCTGGCGGGCGGCGAGGATGCGCTGCGCTCGCCGGGTCGCTTCCGCGGAAAGGGCCGGATCGGCCAGGTACTCGCGGATACCGTCGATAACGTGGCCGGTGACGAGTTCGCGCCGAACGTGCAATTTGTTGCCGCAGGCCCGCCCGAACACATAGCCCGAGCAAGCGTAGTAAGTCCGATTGGCGGCAGTGAACGACGAGCCGCATTCGCCGCACTTGATGAACCCGGTTAGAAGGTGCTTCGCCGGTCGCCCGGCACCTGCGCGCCGCTTGCGCTGCGCCTGGCCGGCCTTCACGACCGCGCCTTGCCTCTCCTGGCCGGCCCGCTGCCGCGCCTTCACGCGCTGCCACAATTCGTCTGGCACGATGCGCCACGCTTCGTCAGTCATCGTGACCCACGCCGAACGCGGGTTGAGAATCTGGCGCCGCTGGCTGGAATCACGCGCCGAGCGAACCCACTTCGAGCGGTTCCAGATCATCACGCCGCGGTATATCTCGTTGTTCAGGATGCCCGAGCCTCGCGCCGGGTCGCCGGCGATGGCGGACCCGAGCCAGCCCTGTGTGCGGCGCTGCGAACGGTTCCAGCTCGAGCCAGGGGAGGGGATGCGGTCGGCATTCAGGTCGGCCGCGATTTTCCTCGCCGACTTGCCGCTCGCGTAGTCCTCGAAAATGCGCCGAACGATGGCGGCCTGTTCCGGGTCGACTTCAAGGTGGCCGCTGATCGACTTCGCGCCGGGAACGTAGCCGTAGGCTCGCCCGCCGGCAGACTTGCCAGAACGGACGACGCCCTCTTGGCCGCGGCGAGTGCGGCGCCCGATTTCCTTTCGGTACGCTTCCGACATCGCGCCAGTGACGGCCCCGAGGATGGCCGACGACTCTTGCCGGGTGTCGAGATCATGCGTGACAACGTGTAGGCCCAGGTCCTCGAGTTCCGCCATGCGCGGCGCTTGCTCGCTCATGTTGCGCCAGAGGCGCGAAGTGTCCTCCGCGACGATCACATCGAACTCGCCATGCCTGCCGGCCGTGAGCAATGCCTGATAGCCAGGTCGCCGGGTTGTGCCGCCGGTAATCGCGGCATCCTGAAAGCGCAGAACGACCGTGAAGCCTTGCGTTCCCGCCAGGCGCTCGCACACTCGCTCCTGGTCCTCGATTGAACTCTCGCGTTGCAGGTCGGAACTGTAGCGGCTGTATATCGCGGCTCTCATTTCGATTTCCTCGCCTTTGCCTTTTCACGGAAGCGCTGCTGCCGGTGGGCGTTGGAATGATCCGGGCAGCAATACTCTTGCTCGCCAGGCAGGAAGTGCCCGGCATCGTCCAGCCGATAGTCGAGAAAGAAGTGCAGGCCGTGGCGCTCGAACGGGCATCGACGGATGCGGCCTGAGAGTTCCCAGCGGTTTTCGAGCACCAATCCGATGGCGTAGGCCACGCAACGCTGAACAGTGGTCAGCAACGGCAACTCGAGCCGCACGACCTGGCCGTCGCGATAACGAAGCCGCGTATGAATGGGCAGTGGCGCTAACCAGTGGTCAAGCCAACGCTCATCCTCCCTTTGCTGGGTCGAAGTCTTGATCTTTGTTCCTGCCGGAAATCCGTGCTGAACGTTCCCAAGCAGCAGCCTGAACATCACGCAATGCGCCGCGACTAACTCTTGCGCGGCATCACCTCGCCACGTCGGCGCCTCGACTTCGATTGCAGTAGCGCGGGCGGATAAGACGGCGGGCAGCCAGCCGAATGCCTGATCGACAATCTTCCGCAGTGGCAGCACAGCACCGGGAGGCGGGCCCGCGGCCCAGACGTTCCAGAACGTCACCGCGCTGCGGACCACCTCGACATCGAACGTGCGGGCCGTCAAATCGGGAGAAGTAACGCCACTCTTGTTGCGTGCAGTTCCCATTGCCGTAACGAATCCTGTATCACGTTGCCGTTACCATGCTAGCGCGATACGTTCACCTCCGCAAGGCCGGGATACCGGACCAACGGAGGAACACATGGGAAACGAGAACTTGCGCGGCATTTCCGCTGCGGCGCGTGAAGCAGAGTGCGGAGAAAGCACGATGCGTTCGCTCGATCGCCGGGGAATCGTGCCGGCACTGCGAGATTCCGCCGGGCGTCGGCTCTATGACGAGCCGCGCATTCAGGCCGTCCGCCGCTACCTGGCAAAGCGAAAGGGCAGCGCACGCTGATGGCCCTGCCGGCTCACCTGCAAGCCT
Source organism: Gammaproteobacteria bacterium (assembly GCA_020851435.1). Classification (GTDB taxonomy): domain Bacteria; phylum Pseudomonadota; class Gammaproteobacteria; order Steroidobacterales; family Steroidobacteraceae; genus JADZCS01. The sequence goes on from JADZCS010000334.1 coordinate 2,757, forward strand.
TCGACCGCCTGCTCGACTTGATAGCCGAGCGAATGGTGGCGGACGAGCTTGCTGGCTTGCCGGTGGGAGACGGGCAAGAGAAAGCCGTGGCGCCTGAACAGCAAAACCACGGCTTGGAGACGACAAGTGAAGCATAACAAATCGCGCTCGAAGTCTGATCGTCGTCTGCCGCGCTGCGTCTGCTGCGGCCGCATCATCCGGTCGAAGGCGGCGCTCGCCGCTGGCGTCGGCCCAAGCTGCGGCTTGAAACTTTTGGCGGCGCGGCGATGACCGCCGGCCCGATGACCGAGGACGCGATCCTCGCCCGCCTGGCAGAACTGGCGGTGCAAATCGAACGGCTCAAGGCGCAGACGTTCCTGCTCGAGTACGAACAGCAGACGTTACGCCAGCGGCTCAGGCCGGAAGGTGCCGAATGAGCGCCGCCCGCCTGCCGACACAGGAAGAAGCCAACGCCGCTGCGATTGCGGCAATTGCGCAGGACATGAAGGAAGGCCGGATTATCGTCCGACCGACCCCCGGCGATTACCTCGACAAATTGGCGCAGCCTGCCGACTGGCGCAGCGCACTGCGGAAGCGCGGCGACCGGATCATCGGCGACGAGAACAACATCATCACGGCTATCCGCCTGGCGCCCGAGCTGCGCGGCATTGTGCGGTTCAACGAGTTTAGCGGCCAGGTAGAAGTCGGCAAGCCGCTACCGTGGAGGCCCGTCACGGTCGGCGAGCAATGGCTCGATTCCGATGACGTACAAGTCGCGGCCTGGCTTCAGGAACGAAGCGTAGACGCCCGCCCCCTCGTCACCGGCCCCGCCGTCGAAGTCGTGGCGCGTGACAACGTGGTGCATCCGGTCCGCGACTACCTCAAGAGCCTGCAATGGGACCATGAGGCCCGACTGCACCTCTGGCTCGTCAAGTACCTGGACGCCCGCGGACCGAGTGACTACCTCGCCGCGGTCGGCTCATGCTGGTTGAAGTCGGGAGTCGCCCGCGCCTTGTACCCCGGCTGCAAAGCCGACTGCACAGAGGTGCTCGAAGGCGCTCAGGGCATCGGCAAGTCCCAGGTCGCGGCCATCCTGGCGGTTCAGCCGGAATGGTTCAGCGACAGCCTGCCCGACCTGCACAGCAAAGACGCCAGCATTCAGCTTGCCGGCCGCTGGATCGTGGAACTGTCAGAACTGGCAGCGGCGCGACGATCCGAGAGCGAGGCCATCAAGGCCTTCCTCTCACGCACCCATGAGAACTACCGGCCGCCCTACGGAAAGCGAACGGTCCAACTGCCGCGACAGTGTGTGTTCATCGGCACGACCAATTCCGACGCCTACCTAACCGACGCCACCGGGAATCGCCGGTTCTGGCCGGTCCGCTGCGGAAAAATCGACCTCGATGCACTCAGGCGCGACCGTGACCAGCTGTGGGCCGAAGCCTACGCCCGAGTAGTGGCCGGCGAGGCCTGGCACCTGAGCGCCGCAGACACCGCCCTGGCGACGCGAGAACAGGCTACACGCGAAGTCGTGACCGAACTCGAAACCGCGGTGCGCGACCTGCTCGACCGCCTCGAGTCGCAAGGCATCGAAGAAACGACGATGCGCCGGGTACTCACCGAAGCACTCAACCTCAACGCCGACGCCAGCGACTACGCCGAGCGCGCCGGGCGCCTGGGTCCGCAGGCCGCCGCCGCGATGCGCCGGCATGGATGGGTGAGGGTCGGCAGCGTCGGCCACGGCGAGAACCGCCGCAACGTCTACCGCCGACAGACCTCACAGGGGGTCACACGGTGAAAACGTCACCTCTCTTATGCGCGCGCACGCATGGGTAGGAATTTATCCCTGTGAACCCCTGTGAGGTAACTCGATGACCACGAACAGAACCATTGGCGGCCACCTGGACTACGGCAAGTTCCTGCCAGACCCGGACGCCCTTAGAAGCGCGGCCCGCGAACACGCCCGCGACGACTTACGGCGGGCGCAGTCGGCCTTGCACGCCGCGGCCGAAGGTGAGCATCGGTCCTGCCACCGCGACGCCCTGGCGGCCGCTCACGCCGCCGTATGCGATGCCGTGGCGCTGCTCGAGGCGTGCGCGTGAGGCGCTGCCCTGGGTGGCATACCAAAAGTACAGACGGAACGCACCAAGACCGTACGCGTACCCATTTATTCGCACCGTCAATCCAAAACTTCCGAGGCAACCGAAATGCGACGCAAGCCACCTGAACTGAAGTCTCTCGCCGGTACGGCCAGGCCGGATCGCGACACCGCCAACGTCGCCAGCCTGTTGCCGCGCATGGATGTCGTGCCAGCGCCACCGGACTGGCTCACCTTGCCCGCCGCGGTCGCCGAGTGGAACCGCGTCGCGCCGCTGCTGGTGTCGGTGGGCATCCTCAAGGCGACGATGACCTCGACCCTGGGCCATCTCTGCCAGCTACACGGGCGCCTGCTGTCGAACTACGCCCACGGGCTCGAGCCGAAGGCCGCGCTCGTCGCGCAGTACATCCGGCTGTCGTCGCTGTTCGGCCTGACGGCGATTGACGCCACGCGCCTGCCCAGGCCGGTCGAGAGCAAGCGCAACCCATTCCGGGATTTCAAAGACGGGGCTGACGCATGAACACGACCCACGAAATGCCGCCCGATGCTGAGCGCACGCAAGCCGCGCTGCGCCTGCGCGCCGCCGTCGAACACCTCGTTACCCTGGCGCTCGATGACCTCACGCACATGGCGCCGGCCGAACGCATGGCGGCCCTGGGCTCTGCCCTGAATCGCCGCGACGTCACCTTGACCGTCACATGCGACTTCCCGATGACGACCGCGGTCGTGCTGGCCCGCGACATCCGCGGCACCGAGTCGGTGCTCGTCGCAAAGATCGAGGTTCCGCGGGACGCGGCGCCGGTCGCGATCAACTGACTATCGAAAGCAACCTTTCCATTGACCGCCTCTATCGCAAGGAATATCATGATCTCGCTGCGTCATAGAGCCTCGTCAGGCCACTACCACGCACCCCGAGTCAGGTTCCGTTCCGGCCGTGCCGGTATCCACGGGAGCGACTCAACAACCCAGGTTCATTTTTCTGGGTTGCGGGTGACGTGCGCACATACCAGCACCTCACCGCAGCCCGCAGTGAGGAAAACATGAAAAACCGACTCGCAGCGCTCCAGCAGCGCCATTTTGGACTTGTCGACAAGCTCGCAGAGCTCGACAAGAAGTATTACGCCGGTGGCCGTGAACCGACCGACGCGGAACTGGCCCACCTCAAGGAACTGCGCGCCAAGCAGTCTGCCACCTTCGATGAAATGTCCGAGGAGGAGGCCCGCGTCGAGAGCGAGCGCGCCAGCATCGGCACGATGACTATCCCCAACGCGGACGGCACTTTCTCCCGCGCCATCGAGCCCACCCGCGGCACCGGCCGCCGCACCTTCGCTGAACTGTTCGGCCGGCCCGAGGCCAGCGGCTTCAAGTCGTTCGGCGAGTTCGCGCAGATCCTCCACAACGGCCTGAACGACTCGCGCTTTCAGGCGGCCACGATGAAGGAAGGCATCGGCGCCGACGGCGGCTTCCTGGTTCCAGAAGAACAGGTCGCCCGGATGCTCGACGCCAGCCTAGAGAACGAGATCGTCAGGCCGCGAGCCCGCATCGAGCCCATGACCTCGAACGCCAGGACCGTGGCCGGCTTCGACCGCTCGACCAACACCTCTGCGATCGGCGGCTTCGCCGGCCAGTGGCTGGCCGAAGGCGGGACGATGACGGCGCAGAAGGGACTGCTCCGCAGTATCTCGCTGCGCGCCAAGAAGCTGGCAATCCTCGCCGAAGCCTCGAACGAACTGGTCAGCGACGGCCAGAACTTCGAGACCCTGCTGTTCGAGCAACTGACCGGCGCCCTGGGCTGGTTCATGGACAGCGCCTTCCTGACTGGCGATGGCGTCAGCGGCCCGCTGGGCGTGCTGAACGACCCGGCCATCGTCTCGGTTCCCAAGGAAGCCACCCAGGCGGCGGCCACGATCCGCTTCGAGAACGTCTCCAAGATGTTCGCTCGGCTGCACCCGGCCAGCGTGAAAAACGCCGTCTGGGTCGCCAACCCGTCAACCCTGCCGCAGTTGCTGGGCCTTGCCAGCACGTTCTACGACCTGGCCGGCACCACGGTAACGGGCGTCGCGCCGGTTCAGGTACTGAGCGAGGACTCGGACGGCATCAAGATCCTGACGCGGCCGGTGCTGTTGACCGAGAAGGTGCCTACCCTGGGCACCACCGGCGACCTCATGCTGGTGGACTTCTCGCAGTACGTGATCGGACTTCGCCGGGAGATCACGCTCGACAAGAGCGGGCACGCCGGGTTCGCCACCGACACGACCAACTACCGCGGCATCGTCCGGGTGGATGGCCAGGGCGCGTGGTCCAAGCCCTTTACGCCCAAGAACGGCAGCACGCTGTCCTGGTGCGTGAAGCTCGACACCCGGAGTTAAGCCATGCAGATATCAGCAGGCGAACGGCTGGCCATCGTCTCGACCATCGATCCGGTGACCGTCGCCAATTCGGCGGCCACCGGGGACTGGGTAGACATGGCCGACTACTCGAACGTGGTGTTCATCTTCGCCACCGGCGACATGGCCTCAGAAACCATCGATGCCTACATCGAGGAAGCCACCACCAGCGGCGGCGCTGGCGCTGCCACGTTGAAGTCGGCCACGCAGCTTGCTGCGAATGCCAGCACCAACGACGGCGCGCAGATCGTGGTCAGCGTCTCCGCCGCCGAACTGACGGCCGGGTTCCGCTACGTGCGGCCCTGCCTGGTTACCGGCGGCGCGACGGGCGGCCCGGCGGCTTGTGTCGGCCTGGCCTACACGGCGCGCTATCAGGCGGCCGCCGACGGCGACCTGGCGAGTGTGAAACAGATCCTGCCCTAGCGGCAGTCAAGCCCCGGTGTGAACCGGGCGGGCATTAGCCGGTGAGTCGCCCGTGATTTGCAAGTAACCCCGGCAGTCGGCGACGGTCCTATGCGCTTGCGCGCCTCCAGACCGTCCGCACCGACAGCAGCCCCCCGGAGGTAATCCCTCCGGGGGGGACTGTCTCATTCAACCGAGGGAACGGTATGAATCGACTACTGCAATCGATCGCGGCACGCATACGCCGGCCCGACGCGGCGCTGGTGTTCCTGGCGCGCCTGTCGGCGGACGGCATGACGGCCGGCATCCTGTTTGCGCTGATCGTCGTGGCGGCGCTGGCCAACTACGCCTGACCGCCACCCGTCGCCACGCTGAACTCGCCCAGGCTCGCCACGGCGGCCCGTAGCAGGCGCAGCGCATCATCGGCACCGTCTATGCGGCTGGCAGTAACCGCGTCGTCTAGCGCCGCCTCCGCGGCCTGTAGCTGGCTCAACGTCTCGATGACGGCGGCCAGGTTGGCGCGCTCGATGTCGTGGTTCTGCATGGCGATCCTCCCGGCCGTGAAGCGGCCACGGATGACCGTAGCAAACAGTTAGAACAGCATGCTGGACCGCCACGAAAAAGGGCCACCCGAAGGTGGCCCCGTATCGATTGCGCTAGCGGTTACACCCGGGGATCGAACAGCACACCCGGATCAAGCCGGGTAGCGATGTCCTCAAGGTGGCGGTCCAGAACGCCCGCAAAGCCTCGCCAGTCGGGCTGGCCGATCCTCACATCGGCCAACGGCGGCGCAAGGTTGCGCACTACCGACAGCACCGACTGTACGTCGAAGATCGCCTGCCGGGCAGCGTCGATACGCTCCGCCAGCACATCGGGCGCGACCTCTGCGGGATTACCGAAAGCCAGAGGCGCGTTCATGCTGCCACCCGCTTCTGTTCCAGCGCGGCCAGAATCGCGCCTTGCGCGTCGTCCATGCGGTCGAGGATGTGCTGGTGGATGAGGTACTCGCCGTAGTCAATCTGCGCGGTGAGTTTTTCCGTGTGGTCCGTTTCACGCTGTCGCACAACTTCCATGCTCAGGAACCGCAGCATGGAAATGGCGTCGTTCAGCGCATCGCTGCCGTCGACCAGACTGCCGTGGGCCGGCGTGGGAAGGCTGGTTACTGTGCTTGTGGTCATGGTCATCACCCCATTGATTTAGATGGCAAAACACGTCCGCCGGTAGGCATCCCTACCGGATTTCGCGGCGAAGTCGGAAATAGGGCAATCCTGCCCCCGCTACCATTCGATACACGTCCGCCAGCCGCCTGTAGCAGTACAGCGCGGCTGAGCGAGACTTCTGCGACCAGATGGTCGCGGCTCTCGGCCGGCGTCAGCCGGACCGGGCCTCCGAACAGTTCCAGCAGTGCACTCCGCGCCGCGCGTGTCGTGGCCGGATCTGCGCGTCCCTCGATCAGCGCCTGGACCTGGCGCCGGTAAGCGGCCGCGATCCGCGGTAACAGGCGGATAGCCTTGTCGAGACCCCGCTCGCCCGCAGCCTGCCCGGCGTCGACCAGGGACTGGCGGTCCGACCTGGCCTTCTCGAGCGCCGCCCCGGCGACGGCCGGGGACAAGGTGCCTTCACGCAGAAGCCGCTCGAGGTCTTCGACCTGCTGGTCGAGCCGGGCGACGGCGCTGGTCCGCTGCTGGGGCTTCGCGCGCTGCTCCTGCTGCATGCGTCGTGCTTCTTGGCGGGCGGTGCTCTCGGCCAGGCCGAGCGCCTCCGGCGTCAGCAGCTCCTTTTCGATGAAGGGCAGCAGGGCCGACTCAGCGACGTGCTTCGAGACACCCAGGCCAGTGCTGCAGGCATGCTGGCCGCCGTTGCGGTGACTGCTACAGACGTACCGCGCCGGCTTGGTGCCGCTGATGATGAAGGCACAGCCGCATTCGGCACAGCGCAGCAGGCCGGAAAGGGCGTGGCGAGGCTGGGCACCGCGGCCACGCACCTGGCCGGACTTGACCGGGAACGCCTCGGCGCGGGCCCTCATGCGCGACTGCGCCGCCTTCCACAGCTCCGGCGAGACGATCCGCAGCTCCGGCATGACGTGGACGATCCACTCCGACTCAGGCCGGAGGGTCCGCTTGCGCCGCTTGGTTTCGGGGTCTCGCTGCCAGGCGCCGCGGTTCCAGATGTACCGACCGTCATACATCGGGTTCTGCAGGATCTCGCGTATCGCGGAGGACAGCCACTGCCCGCCGGTCCGCCGGACGGTCCGATTCCAGGTCGCGCCGGGGGCGGGGATGCCCCGGGCGTTGAGCTCGCTGGCGATCGTGCGCAGGCCGGCGCCGGCAGCGTAGCGCTCGAAGATGGTGACGACGTTGGGCGCCTGCTCCTGGTCGATCTCGCGCCGGGAGCCCAGCACGGCCGGCTCGCCGTAGGCGTCGCGCCGCGTCGGGTCGGTGACACGCACCGGGCGGTATCCATACGCCTTGCCGCCAGCGCTGAACTGCTGCAGTGCCTGGCCGGTCAAGCCGCGGTGCGTCTTGTCGCGCAGGTCGTCGAGATACAGCTCGTTCATGAGCCCCTTGACGCCGCGCTGAATCTTGCGCGACTTCGAGGTCGAGTCGTAGCCGTCGGACAACGCAAGGATGCGGATGCCGGCAAACTCGATCCGCCGTATCGCGCGCTCGCCTTCCACCTGGTCGCGCGACAGTCGGCTGAGATCGTCGACGACGATCACGTCGAACTCACGGCGCTCGGCCGCGGCGAGCAGGGCCTGGTATCCAGGGCGGGCGGTGATGCTGCCGGACATGGCCTCATCACGGTAATGGTGCGCGAGCGTCCAGCCTTCGGCCTCGATCCGGGCGCGGCAGTTTCGCGCCTGGTCCTCGGTGCTGGCCTCGCGCTGGCGGTCGCTGGAATAGCGGGTGTAGATGGCGCACTTCATTTCTTGGCCCTCACTTGGGCTTGGCTGGCTTGTGGCGGGCACGGTGCTTGGCTACACGTTCCGCAACGGTCGCGCGGGCCGCTGCGTCGCGGTGCTCCGGGCAACAGTATTTCGGCATTGGTCCGCCCTGGGCGGTGGCGAACGACAGGAACCACTTTTCGCAAGACGTGCCCATCGGGTCAGTACCTAGAGCGCAGCGGCGAAGGCGGGCGCCGAATGTTCTGCGGTCCCCGGCGGGGCGTGAGTTGTCGAGCAGCAGCGCGATCGCGTACGCGACGGCCACGTCGATGTCTGGCAAATATGGGCGAGGTTCCATTACCAGCTGGCCGTCGTGGAACCTCGCGAACGCCACGACAACGACTCCGTTGAGGTGTTGCGCAATTTTGGCCGGCAGTTCGCGTCTGGCCCTGGCGATGTTCTTTTGAATCATCACCAGCATCGGCATGAGCCGGTCGCGCGCCTCCGTGTAGGACACGAAGTCGGCTGCGAACAGCTCTCGCCAGGTCGCGCCGGCCCGCTCGTCTACGAAGGTCCGCACGATATCCGGCGCAGCCTCGCCGTCGTCCTTATGGAACACCGTCCCTGGCCGCAGCTCGAGCGACACATACACGTTCGCAAAGTCGGTCCAGTTGCCATCGCGCATGTTGGCGAGCTGCAGGACGTTCTCGATCACCTTGCGGTCCGAGACAGTCCGGACGCCGCGGCCCGACTGGCGTAGCTGCTCCAGTTCCTCGAGTTCGTCGCGCTGCGTGATTGGTTTCATTCGTCGGTGTCTTTGATGTAACACAAGACGTTACGCGGTTATATTAGTTATTACTGGTTGCCACTGTCAAGCAATGACATTGTGCGGCCATGAGCATCACGACAGACACTCGCCCGAGAGAGCTTCTCAAGCCAGGCGACTTCTGGCGGCTGTACCGCCGCAATCTCCCTTTCAACACGTACCGGGCGCTCAGATATCACCTGGACCGTCGGTCACGGAACGGACTGCTTGAGTCCGGGGCAGTGGTAGAGAGCCCGCTTGGTCAGTTGATTGATCCGCAGATATTCCTGCAGACCTGGTTGGCGGGAGAAGCGCCGCCGGTCAGCAGTAGGGCCGCGTGATCACCGTGTCCCCTGCGCTGGCCGATCTCGTTCGGACGCTGGCCCTTGCCGCGGTGGAGCAGGAACTGCGGCCGCGCACAGAGGATCCACAGCGCGTCGAGCGAGTGAACACCCCCCAGCCGGTCGATGATCCAGAGGATCTGCACGAGGCTGCGGCATGACCGCCCAGCGCTCTCGCTCGCGCCGCCTCACCCGCGGCGAGAAGGCCGAACGACGGCGGGCGCGCATCGAGGCCGCGGCACTGCAGCTGCCCGCGCGCGAGCGTGCGGAGTTCTTGCGGCTGCTCAGCGAAGCCGAACACCTGATAGCCCAGGGCTGGAACCTGCGCCGCGCGGCCTGGGCGCTGCCCGCGACGTTCAAGGCGCAGGAGCCGACATCGTGACCGCGGCCGCCTGGTCATCGGTTCAGGCCGCCGCCCTGGTCATCGAGAGGGGTCATCCCGGGCTCGCTGGTCAGCGCGGACGGCATCACCTGATCGACGCCGCGCTCGATGCCGTGGAGCGCTTCGACTTTGCGGTCGGCGTGCTGGTCGTGCCGCCGCGCGAGGCGCCGACGTTCCTTAGCGCGCGCGAGCGTGCCCATACCGGTGCTGTCGTCGAGGCGGCATGCGGTCACTTCGACGGTGCGAAGGTCGCTTGGGTGTTCCTGGCTGGGCCGGAAGTGGCTGAACTCGCCAGGGCCGCGATACTCGCCGACCTGGCGCCGGAGGGGTGGGCATGAGTGCAGTGGCACCCGACGTCGATCGGCGCGGCACGACTGCATGTCCCCAACCGGTGCACCCGCTGCGGGCCAGGCGTGCCGACATGATCGAGGACCTGCGCGGATGCGTTCCGCACGAGCTGCGCGACCTCAAGGCGTGGGTCTTGTTCCGTCTGGTTCCGAAGCCGGAGAAGCCCGGGAAGTTCGACAAGGTTCCTCACTACAGCACCGGCGAGCGCCGGCACGGCACCGCGGGGTCGCCCAACGATATCGAGAGCCTGACTGACTTTGCGACGGCTCTGGCGGTGCTCGAGGGTCCGCGTGGTGCAGGCTTCGACGGTCTCGGCCTGGCGGTTCTGCCGTGTCACGACTTCCTCGCGCTGGATCTCGACGACGTAGCGGAGCCAGAACGGCAGGACTTCGCTGAACTGGTGCGCACCTGTGGCGCCTACGTCGAGACGAGCCCGAGCGGCAACGGGCTGCGGGCGTTCTTCCGCGGGAAAGCCGGGCTCGGCAATCGCAAGGTTCATGCCCGGGGCGTCGAGCTGTTCGAGTCGTCGGGATTCGTAACCGTCACCGGCGCGGAAGTCAGCGACGGTGCTGACCTGGTACCGATGCCGCCGGCCATCCGCGTGCGCCTCGAGGCGATCCTAGGTGACGGCAAGGTCAAGGCGACCAGCATTGGGCAAGCGCCTGCAGTCGTCGATCGGCCGAAGGTGTCCGAGTTCCTCGAGCGCCGGCTCGCCGCGGGGTTTCCGGACGACTGCCGTGATCGCTCCGCGTTCCTGTATGGCCTGGCGCTGCGCCTACGGCGCGCTAGCCTGACCGACGCACAGTCGCTCGCCATCCTGGCCGATCCTGCGGGGCCGTGGGCGGTGCCTGGCCTTGAGCGTCGCTGCGGAGACGTTGCCAGCGCGCGGGAATGGACGTGGCGCTACGTCGTCGCACCAGCCTACGCCGCCAAGATGGATGAAGGTCACGAAGCGGATGCGTCGATCGGTGAGCCGCCGCCGCGAGATCCCGATGATCCCGGCTTCGCGCCGAGCGACGACAGGAAGCAGAGAGGCAGTGCCGGCGACGGCGGCGACAAGCAGGTCGTAGAGCCGGCCGGCGGCAACCGTGACGACCAGGACGCGCCCAGGATCATCGCCGGCCCTGAGCGGTCGCGCGTCCGCGCCGATCTGTTCGACTCGCCACCTGGCCCGCCGCGGATGATCGTCGAAGGCTACGAGCCCCAGGACGCCGGCCACATGACTGGCGCAGGCGGCACCGGCAAGACGACGCTCGAGCTGGTCGCGGCTGTGCATACGGTCCTCGGCTGGTCACTGTTTGGTGAGCTTGCGGTGCTGCAACCTGGTCCGGTGCTGTTCGTGAGCGCCGAGGACGGCCGCGAGCGCATCGAGTACCGGCTGCACCGCATCTGCGAGGCATACAACCTCGGTGCCGAGCTGCGGCGCCGGGTGCTGGACGCGATCCACATCGAGGACCTGAGCGCCACCCGCGCCCGACTGGTTCAGGCGGACGCCTACGGCAATCTAACCCGCACGCCGCTAGCTGATGAGATCGCGCGCGCCTACCGGGGCCGCGGCCTGGTCCGGGTGGTGTTCGACCCCGTGGTGTTCTTTGGACCGGGCGAACGATTCGTGAACGACGGCGAAGCCGAGGTAATGCACGCCGGCCGATTCCTAGCTGCCGCCCTGGCGTGCTGCGTCAAGTTTCTCGCGCACGTCGGCAAGGCAAACGCACGCAGCAACAGCACGGACCAGTATTCCGGCCGGGGTGGCTCCGCGCTGGCCGATAACTCGCGGTTCGTTCATGTGCTGACGCCGCACGGTAGCGACGCCAAGGACACGCCACCCGCGGCCGTGACCGCCCAGGACATCGCCGAAGGCCGCATCCTGCGCCTGAACATCGCCAAGCTGACCGACGCCCGCCGGCCTGAGTATCCGCTCTGGCTGCGCCGGGACGGCTGGCGGTTCGACCTGCTGCCGGTCGCGGCGTTCGACCCGGAGGTCGTCCGCGCCGAACGACTGCGCGCCCTCGGCGACTTCGTCCGCCAGGAGCTCGCCGCCGACATCAAGCACAGCGTCCGCAGCCTCGAGGATGCCGCTGCGCGACTCCCGTTCAAGCCCAAGCGCGCCGAGCTGCGCGACCTGGTTCACGCCGCCATCGAGTCCGGCGTGCTCATCCTGGCCGAGCTACCGAACAGCGAGCGCCACGGCCGGCGGACCACCTATCTACAGCCAATTGGAGGGCCTCGGCCATGACTAATGCGCCAATGCGCCGCTATTGCGCCGAACGGCTGGCGCATTTGGCAGGGAGTAGGGAGAAGGAAGGCGCGTCTATTGCGCCGCCTTCTTCTCCCTTAGGGCTCGGCGCAATAGAAGCGACCGACCTAGCCAGTGACATCGAGGGAGGCAAAAGCTCAATGCGCCGGCAATGCGCCGAATGGAAGCCACAAATTGATCCGCCAGCCGTGGACCCGAATGCACGCGATCGGTGGCGTCCCAACAGCGCCGACCAACGCCGCCAGGCAGTCCGCGACCTGCACGCCCAAGGCCTGCGCCCACGCGATGTCGCCGTCTGCCTGCGTGTCGATCTCGGTGAGGTCATCGCGGCGCTACGAGAGGCTGCATGAAGACGACCAGGGTGGGCCTCGAGAAACGGCCAGCATTTTCGGGGGTAGCCCCCCTGGTGCAGCTTGCGCGGGGCGGCGCCGCCAGCCAGACGACCGTGTGGTCGAAGTTCGCGGCCGCTGCCGGCATCCTCGTGGCGCGCATTCGCACGTCGGCCAGTGCCCTGGTGGCGCTGGCTGGGTCGGACACGCGGAAATCTGGCGCGCCATGTATGAATCGGCCTAAGTGGCTGATTTCGCTGCTACACAGATGTTGCGGGGTCACGATTTGTAACGTCGTCGATCCAGAGATCGGCGCCGCTGCGGCGAAGCCTCACGGCCAGGCGCGCGTGCTGCCGATTTCTCTCCTGGTGCTGCCCGCCGCAGTGGTGTTTAGCCGTCCTGGTTGGCGGCTGTCGATGCCTCGAACTATGCCGGAGATATCCCGGTGACCCGCGGCACGTCTACGAAGTTGCTGGCCACGTTGCCGGACGACTACCGCAGCGACTGGGTGGCCAGGCTCGACAAGCGGACGAAGATCGCGAAGGCGGTCTTGGGCCGTATCGAGCAGCTCGAGGCCGATGCCGGGGGCGCCGAGCACCTGACGGCTGCCAGGCGCTCGCTGATCCGTCACGCGGCCTGGCTCGACGCGATCGTCGACAGCCACGAGCTGCGCCTCGCCGCGGGTGAAGCCCTGGACGTTGGCGCCTACACCCAGAGCCTCAATTCCCTGCTGGGCCTGTTCCGGCTGCTGGGCCTCGAGCGCAGGGCCCGCCCGGTGAGGCGGCTGCGCGAAGCACTGGATGGCTCGTCGTGAAGTCGCTTCATGCCTGCATGGTTGACCCCGACTTGTTCGGCCGCACGTTCGGCGGGCCGACGTTCTCAGCCTGGCGGACGGTCGCGAAGATCCTCGACGGCCTGCCGCTCGACGACGGCGAGCATGAGCTGTTCCGCCAGGTCACTGGACGCACGGAGGCGCCGCTGGTGCCGTTCTCGGAAGCGTACCTGGTCAAGCCACGCCGGGCCGGCGGCACCCTGTTTGGTGCAGCCTGCGGCGTCCACGCGGCGCTGCAGGACTATCGCGACCGACTCGGCCCTGGTGAATGGGCGACCGTCGCACTGATCGCGTCCGACCGGCGCCAGGCGCGGCAGCTCATGGGCTACGTCAAGGGCCTGATCGCCGACTCGCCGATCATTCTGGCCGAGGTCGTCAACGAAACGGCCGAGAGCATCGAGCTAGCGCACCGGGCGCGCCTCGAGGTGCACGTCGCGTCGTTCCGCTCGACTCGCGGCTACAGCTACGCGGCGGTTCTGCTCGACGAGCTGGCCTTCTACCGCGACGACCAGTCCGCCAGCCCCGACGTGGAGCTGGTGCGCGCGGTCCGGCCGGGTCTCGCCAACCTGGGCGGCCGGCTGCTCGGTTTCAGCTCGCCGCACTCGCGCCGCGGGCATCTCTGGGAGATGTACCGGTCGCACTACGGCCGTGATGCGTCCGACGTGCTGGTCATCCAGGCGCCGGGCCGGGTGCTCAACCCGACCATCAAAGAGGGCGTGATCGCTCGAGCGCGTGCCGAAGATCCGACGGCGGCTCGGAGCGAGTGGGATGCGCAGTTTCGCGAGGACGTGGCGCAGTTCCTGGTCGACAGCGACATTGACCGTGCGGTCGAGGCTGGCGTGGTCGAGCGGCCGATGGTGCCGGCGCGGAACTATGTCGCGTTCGTCGACCCATCGGGCGGCCGGCACGACGCGATGACGTTGGCGATTGCGCACCCGTCGAAGGTGGCGCATGCCGGTGCGGAGGGTCGCCGGCTGACGCTCGATCGCTTGCTGATCGTGCACCCGCCGTTCGATCCGGAGACGGTGGTGCAGCGCTTTACCGAGGCGTTGCGTGCCTTCGGTCTCAAGACGGTGACGGGCGACCGCTACGCCGCGGAGTGGGTGTCGTCGGCGTTCAGCAAGTACGGCATCCAGTACCGGCCGTCCGACCTGGACAAGAGCGCCATCTACGTCGAGGTGTTACCGCATTTCGCGCAGGGCCTGGTCGAGCTACTCGACATCCCGACGCTGCTCACGCAGCTGCGGCTGCTCGAGCGGCGTCCGCGTGCTGGTGGTCGTGGCGATGCGGTGGATCACCCGCCGCGTGCCAGCGACGACGCTGCGAATGCCGCGTGCGGTGCCATCTGGCTGGCCTCGAGGGTTCGGCCGGAGCGGCTGGTACGTCCGCCGGGTGGGTTCCGCGCGATTACTGATTACGACGAGTTGGGGGCGGGCCATGGGTGACGTGATTGAGTTTCCGACGAGCACCCGGCGGCTGCTGGGTCCGGCGACGCGGCAGCTTCTGGGCTTGTCGGATGCGCCGCCGGCTGCGGTGCAGCGCCGACGTTTCCCGATTCGCCTGCCGCATGCGGTGGTGCTGCCCGATGGCCGGGTGGTGGTGGAACTGCCGCCGCCGGAGCGCGAGCCGTGATCCGTCAACTGTTCGTCTATTACCGCGTCCGCCTGCACGTCTTGGTGCTGTGGGCGCTGGACAGGTTCCCCAGGGAGAGTCGCCATGCTGGAAAACGTCGTGAACAAAATTAGGTCGATCTTGAAGCCCGCCGGCAAGGCGCGGTCGCCGGAGTCGGAGCGGCTGCGCGCGGCGCTGGCCGAGACCGCGGGACAGATTCAGCAGCTCGGCGAGCAGCGGCGTGAGGTCGAGGGCGAGATCGCAGCGGCACTGCGGCGTGCACTGGACGGTGACTCGACGGCGCAGTCGGCCGACGCGTTGCGCGACCAGGTGACGGCGATCACGCGGCGCATTGCCGACCTCGACCTGCTCAGCCAGGAGCTGCGTCGTCGGCTGGGCATTGCGCAGGCGAACGAGTCCGCGGTCGAGCTGGCGGCGCGCTGGAACGAGGTCGAGCGCTTGCTGGTGCACGACGCGACCACGGGCGTCGAGAAGATCATGGCCGGCATCCAGTTAATCGTCGCCGGGCTCAAGCAGACGAGCGACGCCACCGCCGAGGCGTACCGCCTGGCGCCGATCAAGCCGGCGACGCTGCCGGACATCTGGCGGCCGTCGTCGCTGGTGACCTGGACGATGCTCGAGCTCGAGCGCGCGGCGCCGGGCCTGTTCCGCAAGGTCGGGCGTTCGATGGTCTCGCAGTATCCGACGCTCAAGCAGCGTCACCAGCTCGCCGTCGGCGAGATTCTCCCGACTACCGATCAACCCAAAGCCGCCTAGGAGGCGTTGCCATGACTGACCCAACCACGATGATTCCCAGCGGGGGCGCCGCGGCGCCGGCCTCGATGTCGCCAGCGGCCGCGCCGCAGCCGTTCGCGGAATACAGCTTGCCGACGCACGACGCGGCCGGGGCGGTGCTGAACGCGCGCCAGCAGTTCGAGCTCATCAAGCAGAACCCGGCTTTCCTGCGCGACGTGTTCACGCCGGGCACGCCGGCTTTTGCGATGCGTGCCGACCTCGACCTGCGGATGGTGGCCGACCGCGAGGCCGCGGAGACCGGCGTGGTCGCGCCGACCCAGCCGCGGGGGGCTGCTGCGGTCGGTGCCAAGGCGGAGGCCTTCAAGATCCCCGGCCTCGATGCCGACGCCAGCGCCGAGGATCGCCACTTCGACGGCCAGGCGCGTGGCTGGCTGGCGGCGCTCGGTGCACCGCTTGATACCGGCAACGGCCTGGCGGAACACCTCGACCGGCTGACGGGCGAGCTGGCGAACCTGTCAGAGACCGACTTCGAGCTGCGCGAGCGGAACACGGACGCGGCGATCGACCGGGCCTTCGGCGCGCGTCGTGACGAGATCCTAGGCGTAGCGGCGAAGGTGCTGGCCGAGGTTCGCGCGAAAGACCCGGCCTTCGACGCCTGGCTGGGCGATCTGCCGGAGAGCGTGATCGCCGACCCGATGGTCGTGAGCTACCTGTATTCAATCGGCCTGCAGCGCGGGCTGAGGGCTGCACCATGAGCGCGGTCATTCCTCGCGGTTGTGCCCGGAAAGTCGCCGCGAAGCTGGGCAAGCGCCTATCGCCGCAGGCCCTGCAGTACGTGCAGCAGCAGCTCGCGCTCGGTGCTCAGCCCGGGCCCGGTGGCGGCCCGCAGCTGCGCCAGACCGGCCAGCGGGTGCAGCGCCAGCTCGCCCTGGTTGCCGCGATTCAGCAGCGCAATGCAGCGATCAATGCGGCGCGATTCCAGGCGGTGCGCGCTTACGTCAACGGCACCTGGTCAGGCAAGGAGGCCGAGGGCCTGCGCGCGATCCTGACCGGCTCGGTCGAGGGCCGGCGTGGCGCGCGCTCGTCGGTGGCGCTCGAACAGCAGCAGCTCGCCGACCAGTACCTGGGCGGCCTGGTCACCGAGCTCGATCGCGCCGGGCTGCGCGACACGTTCGCCAGCGGCGCGCTCGATCGCGAGGTCGCGCAGGCGCTCTGGCAGCTCAACAGCCAGCAGCCGAACCTCGCCGGCCTGGCGCGCGAGGCGGTCGACATCGCCCAGGTGATCCATCGCTATCAGGAGCTGGCGCGTACGCATGCCAACGCGGCCGGCGCCTGGATCGGCAAGCTCGACGGCTACGTGACCCGGCAGTCGCACGACGTCTGGAAGATCGACGGCGCTGGCCGGCAGGCGTGGATCGCCCAGATCGACCCGCTGCTCGACTGGCCGCGTATCGAGGCCGCCGAAGGCCCAATTCCCGACAAGGCCGCGTGGCTGTCCGAGGTCTACACGAACCTCGCCAGCGGCACGCACATCAAGGCGCAGGGCGCGACCAATACCACCGGCTTCAAGGGCGCGGCCAACCTCGCCAAGCAGATGAGCGCCGAGCGCGTCCTGCACTTCCGCGATGCCGACGCCTGGACCAGCTACAACGACGCCTTCGGCACCGGCAGCCTGCGCGAGGCCGTGTTCACCGGCTTGCGGCGCGCCGCGCAGAACACCGGTTTGATGCGCATGCTCGGTACGAATCCAGAGGCCATGTTCGACCGGCTGGTCGACCAGCTCGGCCGGGACGTGCGCGCCACGGGCAACGACGACGCGCTGCGCAAGTTCTCGGCGGCGACTGCCGACCAGGGTTGGCTGCGCAACCGGCTGGACGAGGTCACTGGCGCGATCAACATCGCCGCCAACAAGCCCGCGGCGCGCTGGTCGGCCAATGTCCGCGCCGTACAGTCGATGGCGAAACTTGGCGGCGCCGTGCTGTCGTCGCTGCCTGACCTCGCAACCTATGCGTCCGAGCTGTCGTTCCAGGGTCGCGGCTTCCTGTCCGGCGTTGCCGAGGCCCTCGGCGCGGTCGGTCGCGGGCGCCCGGACGTCGAGCGGCGGCAGATCCTGTCGAGTTTGGGCGTGTTCTTCGACTCGATGGTCGGTGAGATCACCCGCGTCGGCTCGCTCGACGACAGCGTCGGCGGCAGCCTGAGCCGCGGCCAGCGGCTGTTCTTCAAGCTGAACCTGCTGGACTGGTGGACCGAGACGCTGCGCGCGTCGGCGGGGCTGTCGATGTCGAACCACCTGGCGCTCAACCGCGGCCGGGCGTTCGCCGACTTGCCGCCGGACCTGCAGCGCACGCTCAACCTATTCGACATCCAGGCCGCCGACTGGCAGGCCATCCGCGGCAACGTCCACACGGCGGCCGATGGCACCGAGTTCGTGGTCGGCGACGGCCTGCCAGACGCGATTGCGGACAAGCTGCGGCGCTACATCCACGACCGTGCCAACACTGCCGTGCTACAGCCCGATGCTGACACCCGGGCGATGCTCCGGCAAGGAAAACGCCCCGGCACTATCTCCGGTGAGCTCCATAGGTTTGCCCTGCAGTTCAAGTCTTACGGCTTTGGGTTCACGCGGCAGGTGATGGGTCGCGAGGTCTACGGGCGCGGCGCGCAGGCGTGGGAACAAGGGTCCGTGGCGGGCCTGGCGCAGTTGATGGTCACGACGACGCTCTTGGGCTATGCCGCGATGACAGCCAAGGATCTCGCCAAGGGCCGCACCCCGCGCGACCCGCTGCTGCCGGCGACCGTCGGCGCGGCGATGGTCCAGGGCGGCGGCTTCGGCATCTACGGCGATTACCTGTTCGGCCAGGTCAGCCGGTTCGGCGGCACCGCACTCGAGACGGCAGCCGGGCCGACGCTGGGCACTGCGGCAGATGCGCACAAACTGTGGATGAAGCTACGCAGCGGCGATCCCGTGGCGGCAGATGCGCTGCGTCTGGCCGTGAGCAATACGCCGTTCCTCAACCTGTTCTACACCCGCGCCGCGCTCGATTACTTGTTCTTGTACCACGTTCAGGAAGCGATCAATCCGGGCGCGATGGCGAGGCTCGAGGATCGCCTGCAGCGCGACCAGGGGCAGACGTTCCTGGTGCCGCCGAGTGAGGTGGTCCGTTAGTGGCTTGATTTCATGGCTGCTGCCGCCGGTGGTGGAAAGCGACGACGAGCCTCCGGGGTAGCTCACGCCATGAGCCAGGCCGGGAACTTGACAGGCTGATATCAGCGGCTCATATTAGCGCCATGGGCCGCACCGTTCGCACGCAAGTTGCACTGTACCTCGACGATGATCGCGTCGAGGCGCTGCGGCGACTGGCGGAGAAGTCGGGTCGAACGCAGCAGGATCTGCTGCGCGAGGCGCTCGACACGCTGCTGGTGCAGCACAAGATGCTGCCGGCGCCGAAGCGCCGGAAGTGAAGCGGCGCCCGGTGCGGCTGCAATCCGCATCGGGCGCCTGACCATCGCCACCTGTTAGGAGATGACCATGGCTAAGTCGAATCGTACCGTGAATGCCGCCGTAGATCAGGGCCCCTCGCTCGGCGAGGTGCAGTCCGCCCTCGAGGAGCTGCGCCGGCAGTTCGACCAGACGTATGCGCTCGTGCGGGGCGGTGAGCTCGCCCTGCGGGCCACCGACGACCCCGACGAGACCGCCCTGCACCTGCTCGAGATGGCGCAAGAGATGCTGGGCAACGTGGAGTACCTGCAGCGCATCGAGACGCACGTCGGGCGGGCGGTGGCCTGACCCGAGGCCGCGAGCGGAATTGTTGGCATTGCTGCCTTGCGCGCGCGAGGCATCTTTGGCAACAATCGGAACGACGGGCCGCCTGCGGGCGGCCCTTTTCATTCTGGGGCGGGTACGCTGCGGCCTAACCGTCGTCGGTCGCGCCGAGAGCTTTTACCAAGGATCTGGCGTAGGGATTCTGGGCACGGTCCGATCGATGAACCTCTCGAGTTGCTCATGGGTGAGCATGGGCAGGTCGGGAAGCGAAATCACCGTATGCAGGGCGAGGTCGGAGTATCGGATCCGCTCGAACAGCGGAGGCGCGGCGCCGTCGAGGGGTTGCGCCAGCGCCATTGGCAGCAGGTCGAGGTGTGCGGCAAGGACCGCTGTCCGATGGCGACCGTTGATGAACTTGATGCAGTTGTCGCGCAGGTCGACTACGGGCAAGAAAAATCGCCGCGGCAGCGCGCCCTCGGCCGGCGAATACCAATCCTGCAGATAGGCATGCGTGTAGACCTGCTGGACGTCCCTACAGAGGTAGTTCTGACGATGCACAAATTGCTCGAAGTCGCAGCGACGCATCAAGAAAGCGCGATCCGTCGGGCAGGTCAGACCTGGAAGGCAATTCACGGATAGGGCTCCAAGCTCATAATTCAGCGTTTGAAGCGCCCTAAGATCTTAACGGAATCAAGAACTTCTCAACGTGTAGCGCGCCCCCGCTACCAAATCAAGCAACTCAGCCTCTCTGGTGCCGTATTGGTTTCTGGCACCTTCCTGCGACCTCGTGTTCCGAGGGCGCTCGCAACAACCCCGCACCTGCTCAGTCCACTATCGACAACCAACTGTCCTGCGTTGGCTGCTGCCGTCCGTTGCGTGCAGTCCCCGATTGTCGAAGCAGTCGTTCTCCACTGGTGCAAGACAGCTATTAGCGGGTATTCCCGGTACTGGCAGCGAAGGACAACTTCTCCCGCCTGGAGCGTCGGTTGATTCGGCGCCGCGGATCTTCATCGACCACGCGCACTGAAGTGCAGCTGTGCTTCCGGACAGGGGGTGGCGCCCTGCCAGCGGGGAGCGCTGGACCATTGCTGAAGCACCTCACCAGGCACACTAGCCACGCGACCAACCGCCGCGCAAGTGGCACCGACTTCAACCCGCGGTGCGGGACCTGCGTGCAACTATGAACGAGCGGATCATCATCGCCAGCAACGCGGCGCTCAGCGCCAACATGCCGACGTTGACGCCGAGCGCGAGCGGACTCATCTGCGCTGCACGGATCGCCAGCGCGGCGGCCGGCGCCAGCGCCCCTAGCAGCGCTACGACCGCGGCGACATGCATCAGATGACGGCGCGCGCCGGCGTAGGCTACTGCGAGTCCGGCCAGCGCGGCCAACGTGCCGCCGAAGTAGGCGGGCAGCAGCGCCGTCCGGCTTCCGGAGAGTGCGAACGCACCCAGTCCAAGCGCGAGCAGCAGGGCGGCGAACACGAGGGTCGGTTTCGGCATAGCGATACTCCAGAGGCGGCGCCCGGAGGGCGCGGTTCCCGCGAGATAACGGCGGGGTTCAATGTCGGCCGGCGGCCGTGGCGCGCCAGCGTGGGCTGCGCCCCTAGATGTGGCTCAGTTGCGCCAGCGGGTCGTGCCGTCGCAGCGTGTGGCGGCGCGCGCGGTTCATGCGCCGGCTGCGCAGAACCTTCTCGAACGCGGACGGTACCGAGCGGTACAGGTCTGCGTCCACGTCACTGCCGACGATCGAGGTGCCGTCGGTGAACTGAGCGTGCACGAGGCAGCCCTTGTCCGGGCCTCCGCGCAGGCCGTTCACGTCGAACAGGCGTACGGACACCCGGGTGATGCCGGCACCGAGCGCGTGGGCCAGTTGCGCGATCTCGCGATTGACCGCATTGCGCAGCGACTCAGTCAGCTTGAAGCGGCGGGCATGGACGTCGATCTTCATGACGGTTCCTCCGTGGAGTGGCCGGTTGATCCTACGAGCGACAAGAATCAGAATAAATGAGAATATTCGTGTACCAGTCTTCGAGAAAAACTGATGAACTCGCGGCCCCCTGGACGCATCAATCTAAAGCACCTGCACTACTTCCACGAGGTTGCACGTGAGGGCTCGCTGACGGGCGCCGCGCGCCGCCTGCACCTCGCCCCGCAGACCTTGAGCTCGCAGGTGCGCGAGCTGGAGCGATCGCTGGGCCGGACGCTGTTGGAGCGGTCCGGCCGGCGCCTGGTGCTGACGCCCGACGGCGAGGTGGTGCGCGACTACGCGGAGTCGATCTTCGCCCTCGGCACGGAACTGCGCAGCGTGATGGCGGGCCGTGCCGTGTCGCGCCGCCTGGGGCTGCGCCTCGGGATCACGGACAGCGTGCCGAAGCTGCTGACCGCGCGCGTGCTGGCGCCACTGCTCGAGCGTCACCGCGACCGCATCGAGCTCGACTGCGTCGAAGGCACTGTCACTGGGCTGCTCGGACGGCTCGCTGCGCACCAGCTCGACGCGGTGCTGGCGGACCAGCCTTTGCCGCCGTCTCTGGCGCGCTCGATGCGTGGGCGCCTGCTGCTGAAGTCCGGCCTGAGCTTCGTCGCGGCGGCGCAAGTGCGCCTGGCGCCGAGCGGGGACTTCCCCGCCTGCTTGGATGGCGCACCGCTGATCGCCGGGTCCGCCGAGTCGCCGCTCAGTATCGCGATTGACGCCTGGCTCGCCGAGCGCGGAGTCACGCCGCGTGTCGTCGCGCGCTGCGACGACAGCGCGTTGAGCAAGGTGTTAGCACAGCGCGGCATCGGCATCGCCTGCGTGCCGACCGTGATCGAGTCAGACGTTGCCAAGCAGTTCGGGCTGCAATGCGTCGGTCGTGTGCCGGAGCTCAGCGAGCTGCTGTACCTGATCCGCCCGGCCGGCCGCCATGTGCATCCGCTGCTCGAGGAGATCGAGGCAGGCACTGCCGGTGGCGCGCCGTAGCGACTCAGTTGCCACGTCGAGGTCGCTCGGCGCGGACCTGCAGTCGCAGCACAACGGGTGCCGTCATGTGGGTTCACCGACAGAGGGCTTGAAGCTCAAACGCAACAGGGCGGGAGGTCGACCTGACCGAATTCCTGCCGGGAATCAATACATCTGCGGGATCCAGCCCTGGCTCGACTTC
>JADZCS010000335.1 GCA_020851435.1 Gammaproteobacteria bacterium
AGGCCCTGGTGGGCTTCCGCGAGCGGGCATCGCCCTACATCGCCGAGATCGAGCGCTGCCACGTGCTCGCCGACCCGGTCGGGCCACTGGTGGGCGCGCTGGGTACCCTGATCGGCGGGCTGTCGATCCGTGAGCGCGTGCCGCAGATCGAGGTCGCCATCGCCGACGAGACTGTCGCGCTGGTGTTCCGCGTTCTGGACGCACCCGCGGCCGCCGACGTCGCGAGCCTGACGGCGTTTGGCGTCGCCCACGGCATCGACATCTGGCTGCAGCCGGGCGGCTACGAGACCGTCGCAGCGCTCACGCCGCCGGTGCGCCCGCTGACGTATTCCCTCCCGGACTTCGACGTCACGCTGCAGTTCGAGCCCTGCGACTTCGTGCAGGTCAATGCGCCCCTGAACCGCCTGATGGTCGCCCGTGCGGTCAGCCTGCTGGACCCGCAGCCTGCCGATTCGGTGCTGGACCTGTACTGCGGCCTGGGTAATTTCAGCCTTCCCCTGGCACGCCGCGCGGCCAGCGTCGTGGGGGTCGAAGGCGACGCAAGCCTGGTGGCCAGGGCGCGCGCGAATGCGGAGCGCAATGGCCTCGGCAACGTGAGCTTCCACGTCGCCAACCTCGCGAGCGACCTGCGCGGCTCGCCCTGGCTGGAACGCGGCTACGATCTCGTGCTGCTCGACCCGCCGCGCGCGGGCGCCGCCGAGGTATTGCCGGCGGTGGTCGCGGCACGGCCGCGCCGCATCGTCTACGTGTCCTGTCACCCGGGGACACTGGCGCGGGATGCTGGCGTGCTCGTCCACGAACACGGCTATCGGCTGACGGCAGCCGGGGCCATGGACATGTTCCCGCACACGGCCCACGTCGAGTCGATCGCGGTGTTCGAGACAGGTGGCCGGCGATGACGCTCGGGCCCCTGATGGTCGACCTGCGCGGCGTCGCGCTCGAGCCGGACGAACGCGAGATGCTCGAGCATCCGCTCGTCGGCAGCGTGATCCTGTTCACGCGCAACTACGAGAGCCCGGAACAGCTGCAGCGCCTCGTGTCCGACATCCACGCCGTGCGCACGCCGGCCCTGGTGGTTGCAGTGGACCAGGAAGGAGGGCGCGTGCAGCGCTTCCGTCCGGGCTTCACGCGCCTGCCGGCGCTGCATCGCATCGGGCACGTCTACCGCGGCGACCGGCCGGGCGCCGTGGCGCTGGCGCGCCAGCTCGGCTGGCTCATGGCAGCGGAGTTGCGCGCGGTCGGCGTCGACCTGTCGTTCGCCCCCTGCGTGGACCTCGACTATGGCGTCAGCGAGGTGATCGGCGACCGTGCATTCCATCGCGATCCCGCCGTCGTCTCGGAACTCGCCATCGCCTATGTGTCGGGCATGCGCGATGCGGGCATGGTCGCCACCGCCAAGCACTTCCCGGGTCATGGCGCGGTCGCGGCAGACTCGCACGTCGCACTTCCCGTCGACCGCCGCGATTTCGTCGACCTCGTCGCCGAGCTCACTCCGTACCGACGCCTGATCGCCAACGGCCTGGCCGGGGTGATGGCGGCGCACGTGGTGTTCCCGCAGGTCGACGAACTGCCCGCCAGCCTGTCCAGGCGCTGGATCGACGGCGTGCTGCGCGGCGAGCTGGGGTTCAGGGGTTGCGTGTTCACCGACGACCTGTCGATGGCCGGTGCCGTCGCCTTCGGCTCGGTGCTCGAGCGCGCGGAACTCGCGCGGGCCGCGGGTTGCGACGTGCTGACTGTCTGTAACCATCCGGCCAGCGTTCATGAACTGCTGGACAGGCTGCCGCAGGTCGCCGATCCGGTCAGCCAGTTCCGGCGCGCCCGCCTGCACGGGCGGGCCATGCCAGGCTCCACCGAACTGCGTGCCGACGCCCGCTGGCAGGAGGCGAATTCGGCTGCGGCACGCCTGTTCGAGGCGCCAGTGCTGAAGCTCGACGCATGAGCGACACCCTGCCCATCGCACAGCTGGAGGCGGCGCTCGATGCGATGCCAGCCGGCGTATTGCTCGTGGCAGCGGACCCCGCCCTGACCATCAGCTTTGTGAACCGGGTCTTCAGGCAGAACAGCCCCGCTCCGGTGGACAGGATCCTGGGCCACGGACTCCGGCAGTGGACGGAATCCGAGAGCGCCGGCGGACGGGGTGAGTTGCGGCTGCTCCTGCGCATGCCGGGCTGGTCGCTGCGGGAGATCCTGCTCGTGCCGCTGCTCGATGACACCGGCGCCACCGCGCGATGGCTGGGCGTGCTGGGCGACCTCACTGAAGCAGGGTCGTCAGCCAGGCTGGCCGCGGTACGCACGGCCCACGACGATCCTGTCACGCTGCTGCACTCGCGTGCTGCATTCGACGGCCTGCTCGCCAGCAGTGCCGATCCCGGCCGGCGCCAGGGGCGGACGCTCACGCTGTTCATAGCGGAACTCGACGCGTTCGAACGCTACAGCGAGGTCTTCGGGCGCAAGGGAGCGGAAGCCTGCCTGCGCCAGGTCGCCCGCACGTTCGCGCACTGCTTCCGCCGCGCGAGTGACGTCACCGGCCGCTGGGACGATCACGCCGTCGCGGCGTTCACCCTGGAACTCGATCCGACCCAGGCGGCCGCGCACGCCGCGCGGGTGCTCGAGCGAGTCCGCGACCTGGCACTGCACCATCCCCGGTCGGGCACCGGCCGTTACGTGACACTGTCGGTCGGCGTCGTCACGCTCGGTCCGGAATCGGCGATCGATGCCGCGGGCCTCGGCGCCATCGCCGCGGAGGCGCTTGTCGAGGCGCAGCAGGCGGGTGGTGATGCGGCGGTCCAACGCTGCGTCGACGATTGACGCTGGCGCGCCAGATTCGGATCCCGCGATCACGCGCGTCGGCAGCCCCGGGATATTCGGTCCTCCGCGGCGCGCGGACGCGCGCCTGATTGCTACGGACCGAACATCCCGTGTGCTCCCGCCGCGCTGAGCTGGCGGTTTCCGAATTGCTCCGCGAACGTCGAAGCTCGCCTGACCGATGGCTGATCGCGTCGGCCGCCGCTCCGGCACGACGGGCGTGTGGTACATGGGGTCCGTAGCAATCAGGCGGCGCC
>JADZCS010000336.1 GCA_020851435.1 Gammaproteobacteria bacterium
ACGAGGTACTTCCGCGAGGAGCTGGGCGTCGACACCACTCGCGACTACTACGGCGTGACGCTGGACGTGAACTTCAACTGGGACTGGAGCGGTGCGCTGCCCTCGGCGGGTCCCGGCGCACGCTTCTGGTTCAATGCGACGCCGAACCTCGCCGGCCTGCTCGCGGCAAAGCCGCAGGCGCGCTTGCTGGTGGTCGGCGGCTACTACGATCTCGCCACGCCGATCCTGGGCGTGCGCCACGCCATGACGCACGCCGGCCTGCCGATGGATCGCGTCGAGATGCTCGCGCTGCCCGGCAGCCACTCGCCCTTCGACGATCCGGACAGCCTGCTGGTGTTGGCGGCGAAGCTGCGGGAGCTGGCCCTTACGGCCTCGCGCTGACGAACTCCCTCATGTCGCGCGCGAGCTCGGCGCGCGCAGGAGCGTCGAGATACATCGCGTGGCCGCCGGCGTAGCACTTGAAGCGGATCGATTGCCTGAGTGCCGGCGGCAGCTGCCGCTCGATCTCGGCGCCGCTCGCGCAGGCCAGGAACGAGTCGTAAAGGCCGGCCGCCACCAGCACCTTCATGTTCGGATTGAGGCCCAGCGCTTCACCGGTTCCCGGTAGCGGCGGACCCAGCTTCGGCGGCCCGCTGCCCGAGGCCATGGCAGCCGCCATCGCGGCACGCCGCTCCTCGGGCGACACGTCCGCGGTCGCGTAATCCCAGTGCGCGCCCGGCCCGTCCGGGTAGACGCCGCTGGCCGCATAGCCTTCGGTCGCGGATTCGAGTCCCAGGTACGGCAGGTCCGTGCGATATCCCAGGTCGCGTCGCAGGTAGCGCAGCATTGCGGCCTTGCCCGTCTCCTCCGGCGGCGCCGTGCGTCGCAGGTCGAACACGTAGGCGGCCTTGCCTTGGTCGGCGAGCAGCTCGGTGCGGAACTGCCGCGGTGAAATACGCAGCGTCTTGCGATCGATACGCGCGGGTGCAAGGCCCGTGAACCTTGCCAGGCCAGCGACGACGATGTCGCGCTCCAGCTCGGTGAGTTCGGCCACGCGGGCCAGGGCTGGCGCATAGACCTCGCGCACCCAGGCATCGGCGGCGCGCCGCAGGCTCGCGGGATCACTGCCCAGATCGGGCGCCGTGCGGCCGTGATGGAGCGCCGCGGACGCCATGTCGACGACGCCGAGGGCGTCGAGCAGCGCGGGCGCGGCGTACGGCGTATTGAGCGACCAGCCGCCCGAGATCAGGACGATGCCGTCGACGCGGCGGCCGCGCTTCAGCAACGCATGGCTCACGTTCGCGGCGCGGCCAGCGCCCCAGCTTTCGCCGACCAGGAACAGCGGCGCGTCGTCGGCGTCGTGCGCCAGCAGCCAGGCCCGCACGAACTCGGTGACGGAAGCGACGTCGCCGCGCGTGCCATAGAACTGCTGCGCGTATTCAGGCTTCGCGGGCCGGCTGAAGCCCGTGCCAACCGGGTCGACGAACACCAGGTCTGCAGCCGACAGCCAGCTGTCCTCGTTGTCGACGAGCTTTGCACCGTCGATACGCTTCGGGCCCACCGTGGAAAAGTGCAGCAGCGAGGAGTTGGCGCCGGGACCGCCGTTCCAGACGAACATCACGGGCCTGGGCTGGCCCTTCGCGGCTACGCGATAGGCGACGTAGCCCATGAAGCCCTGCGGCTCGCCGGTCTCGACGTCGCGGATCGCGATTCGGCCGATCTCGGCGGTATAGCCGAGGGCCCGGCCCTCGACGCGGGCCTCGTGCCGGGTGACGACCGGCGCCTCGGAGGCAGCGGCCGCGCTGCCCGGCGCAAAGGCGACGGAAAGCGCGGCCAGCAGGCCGAGGATCAGAGCTTGACGTTGAGGCCGACGTACCACTGGCGACCGAGGATGTTGCCGTAGTTGAGCGTCGGGTACGAGGGCTCCTCGTCGGTCAGGTTGGTGACGCCCACGCGGACCGACGCCATGCCGAAGTCGTACTGCGCCGAGAGGTCGTGCATGACGTTGCTGTCGATGAACGGGTTCGGGTTGTTTTCGATCGTCGCGTTCGCGGTGGCCAGCGTGTCGTCCAGGTAGTGCATCTGGTAAGTGACCCGGATCGGGCCCCGGTTCCAGCGCACGTCCACGCGTCCGACCCAGGTGGGCTGCGCAACCGTGTTGTCGGTACGCGTGTAGGTGGTGCCGGTGACCGAGGTCGTCAGCAGCGTGTTGTGGGTGGCCTCGACACCGAACTCGAGGTTGCCGTAGTCGTGCTCGCTGCCCAGGCCGATGCCGTAGTTGAGGTTGTAGACCTCACCGCGGTATTTCACGATGCCGGCGTTGAAGGTCGTCGTGCGTCCCGTGATGATCGTGCCTGCCGGGCTGAGCCCGTCCGAAGCCGCCAGGCGCGTGAACGTCGAGCAGATGCCCTCGGGCTGCGGGCTCGTGTCGTAGCAGGTCGCCGCGAACGACGCCACGGTGAACGCCGACAGGCCGTCCTGAAGGTCGATCTCGACGCGGTCGGCCGTGAAGCTCAGGCCAGGCGCGAACGCCGGCTGCAGCACGATGCCGTAGCTGGTCGTGTCCGAGACCTCGTTGAGCAGGTTGGGGTTGCCGCCGGTGGTGATCGAGGCGCGGGCA
>JADZCS010000337.1 GCA_020851435.1 Gammaproteobacteria bacterium
ATTCCAGTTCTCTATTACAGCTACCGGCACCGCAGCGCTCGCGGTCAGCCGGCCTAAGGAAGGGATCAACATGGCCACCATCATCGTTCTCGGCGCCGGCCTCGGCGGCGTGCCCATGGCGTACGAAATCCGCCGCAAGGTCGGCGCGGAGCACAAGGTCGTGCTCGTGGGATCCAGCGGGTACTTCGAGTTCACGCCCTCCAATCCGTGGCTGGCGGTCGGCTGGCGCAAGCGGGAGGACACGCGCGTCGACCTGCACAGGCCGCTCGACCGGAAGGGCATCGAGTTCTTTCCCGGGCAGGCCACCGCCATCGACGCCGAGGGCAAGACGCTCACGCTGGCCGACGGGCGCGTGGTCTCCTTCGACTACCTGGTCATCACGACCGGTCCCAAGCTGGCCTTCGACGAGATTCCCGGGCTGGGTCCCGACGCGTTCACGCAGTCGATCTGCACGCACGACCATGCCGAGCGCGCGTGGCAGCGCTACGAGCAGTTCCTCGCCAATCCCGGCCCCATCGTCATCGGCGCGGCGCCGGGCGCGAGCTGCTTCGGTCCCGCCTACGAGTTCGCGATGATCGTCGACACCGACCTGCGGCGGCGCAAGCTTCGCGACAAGGTGCCGATGACCTACGTCAGCAGCGAGCCGTACGTGGGCCACATGGGCCTGGGCGGCGTGGGCGACAGCAAGGGCCTCATGGAGTCGATCCTGCGGCAGCGTCACATCAAGTGGATCACCAACGCGCGCATCGCCTCCGTTACGGACGGGCAGATGCACGTCACCGAGGTGGATGACGAGGGCAAGCCGCGCCGCGAACACGACCTCAAGTTCAACTTCGCGATGGTGCTGCCGGCCTTCCGCGGAGTGGACGCGGTGGCCGCCGTGCCGGGCCTGTGCAACCCTCGCGGCTTCGTGCTCACCGACCAGCACCAGCGCAGCCCGAAGTACCCGTGGATCTTCTCGGCGGGCGTCTGCATCGCGATTCCGCCGGTCGAGGCGACGCCCGTTCCCACCGGCGCGCCGAAGACGGGATTCATGATCGAGTCGATGGTGACCGCCATCGCCGAGAACATCGAGGCCGACCTGGCCGGGCGGCCTGCGGAAGCCAGGGCCACCTGGAACGCGCTGTGCCTCGCCGATTTCGGCGACGGCGGTGCCGCGTTCGTCGCCCTGCCGCAGATCCCGCCGCGCAACGTCACCTGGGCGAAGGAGGGCTACTGGGTCCACCTGGCCAAGATCGCCTTCGAGAAGTACTTCATGCGCAAGATCCGCGTGGGTTCGGTGACGCCGGTGTACGAGAAGTACGCGCTGAAGCTGCTGGGAATCCATTCGCTCAAGGAATGATCTGCCTGGCAGGTTCAAGGGGCGTCCCGCTTGGCGCGGGAGCGGCGTGCAGCCACAATGGGCTGCCTGCCACCCGCAGGCGGGGCACAGAGGCCCGCAATGAAGCTCACGTTCCTTGGCGCGGCCCGCGAAGTCACCGGTTCCTGCCTGCTGTTCGAGGCCGGCAGCGCCACGTTCCTGGTCGATTGCGGCATGTACCAGGGCCGCCGCGCGCTGGAGGACCGTAACGCGGAGAGCCTGCACTTCGACCCGCGGCGGCTCTCCTTCGTGATCCTGAGCCACGCCCACATCGACCACAGCGGGCTCCTGCCGCGGCTGGTGCGCGAGGGCTTCCACGGCCGCGTCTATACCACCCGCGCGACCATCGAACTCCTCGAGGTGTTGCTCAACGACAGTGCCTGGCTGCAGCAGCAGGAGTACGTCCGTGCCCAGCGGCACGGGCGCCGGCGTCCGCCGCCGCTGTACGACGCCGACGACGTCAGCCGCCTGCTCGAGCTGTGCGAGCCGGTGCGCTACGGCGAGGCGCTGACGCCTGCGCCGGGCATCAAGGCGATCCTGCACGACGCCGGACACATCCTCGGCTCGGCCAGCGTCGAGCTGCACATCGGCAACGGGCGTCATCCGCTGGCGGTGGTCGTCTCAGGCGACCTGGGGCAGCCCGGGCGGCCGATCCTGCGCGATCCTGCCCCGCCACCGGCGGCCGATCTCCTCATCTGCGAATCGACCTACGGCAACCGCGACCACAAGCCGCTCGACGAGACCCTCGACGAGCTGGTCGACGTGGTGAAGGACACGCTCGAGAACCGCGGCGGCAACGTGATCATTCCGGCCTTCGCCGTGGGCCGCACGCAGGAACTCCTGTACTGCTTCAAGTCGCTCGCCGTCGAGGGCCGGCTGCGGGGCCTGGACGTGTTCGTCGACTCGCCCATGGCGACGGCAGTCACGCGCATCACCGAGCGGCACTTCGAGCTGTACGACGAGGAAGCGCGCCGCCTCGCCAAGATCGTGCCCGCCGACGGCGATGGCCCGCGGATCCAGTTCCTGGCGACGGCCGCCGAGTCGATGACGCTCAACGACCGCAGGGGCGGCGCGGTAATCGTCGCCGCCAGCGGCATGTGTGAGGGCGGCCGGATCCGCCACCACCTGCGCCATCACCTGCCGAACGCCCGCAATACCGTGATGTTCACGGGCTTCCAGGCAGGCGGGACGCTGGGTCGTGCCATCGTCGACGGCGCCACCAGCGTGCGCATCCACGGCGACGAGGTGCCGGTGCGCGCGCGGGTCGTCACGCTGGGCGGCTTCTCCGCGCATGCCGACCAGACCGCGCTGCTGGCCTGGCTGGGGCGCCTGCCGCGCAAGCCGGGGCGGCTGTGCCTCGTGCACGGCGAGGAGCAGGCCGGCGAGGACTTCGCGGCCGCGATCGCGTCCCGTTTCGGCTGGCAGGCCGAGCGGCCGCTGCGTGGCGACAGCCTGGAACTGCCGGGTTAGCGCCGTGGCGGGAAGCGACTGGATGGACGGCCTCGACGCGCGCTCGCGCGAGATCCTGTTGTCCGCGCTCGAGGCGGGCGAGCCGGCTGCCAACGGCGAGATCCGGCCGGAAAATGCGCCGGGCAACGGCAACGGCGTCAATGCGGAGGCGGCGCGCCCGCTGCGCGTCGCGCTGGAGCTGATGCGGCCGGAGCTCGTGCTTCGCGAGCGGCATATCCACAGCACGGTCGTGGTGTGGGGCAGCGCCCGGATCGTTTGTCCTGCGGATGCGCGCGCCGAGCTGGCGGCGGCGGAAGCCGCGCTGCAGGCAAGCCCTGGCGACGCGGCCGTGGCCGTGCGCCTCGCCGAGGCGCACGCCCGGCTCAAGTACTCGCGGTACTACGACGAGGCGAAGGCGCTCTCGGCCGCGCTGGCCCAGGCCTGTGACGGCGTCGTGTGCCGCGAGTTCGTCGTGGTCACCGGTGGCGGCCCCGGCATCATGGAGGCGGCCAACCGCGGCGCTCACGAGGCCGGCGCGATCTCCGCCGGCTTCAACATCGAGTTGCCGCGCGAACAGGACCCCAACGCGTACATAACGCCGGGCCTGTCCTTCGCCTTCCGGTACTTCGCGGTGCGCAAGATGCACTTCATGATGCGCGCGCGCGCGCTGGTCGCCTTTCCGGGCGGCTTCGGCACGCTGGACGAACTGTTCGAGGCGCTGACGCTGGTGCAGACGCGCAAGATCGCGCCGATCCCGATCGTGCTGGTCGGTCGTAATTACTGGAGCCGCGTGGTCGACTTCGACTTCCTGGTCGAGGAAGGCTTCATCTGCGACGAGGAGCGCAGCCTGTTCGAGGTGGTCGACACGGGCGCCGAGGCGGCGCGCGTGATACGGCGCTATTTCACGCTGACTTGACGGTGCGACTCAGCCTGCGGCGACGCCGAGCAGGCTGCCGATCAGGTAGGTGAGTGCGCCCGCACCGCCGCCGATGGCGAGCATGCGCAGTCCGCCCGCCAGGGCGCTGCGGCCGCTGAACAGCGACAGGGCCATGCCCACGCCGAACAGCGCGGCGCCCGCCAGCGCCGCCGTCGTGATCACCGCCCCGCCGCCGGTGCCGCCCAGCAGGAAGGGCGTCAGCGGCAGGATCGCGCCGACTGCAAAGGCGACGAACGAGAAGCCCGCCGCGCCCCAGGGTGAGCCGAGGTCGTCGGGATTGAGCCCGAGTTCCTCGCGGGCCAGCGCGTCGAGCGCGCGGTCGGGATCCCGCATGAGTTCGTGCGCGACCTCGCGGGCCTTGGCGAGGTCCATGCCGCGTGCGGCATAGATCAGTGCGAGTTCCTCGGCTTCCTCGTCGGGATACTCGGCCAGTTCGTCGCGCTCCAGCCCGATCTGGTATTCGAACATCTCGCGTTGCGAACGCACCGAGACGAATTCGCCGGCCGCCATCGACAGGGCGCCGGCCAGCAGGCCTGCGATGCCGGTGGTGAGCACGACGGCGCTGTCCGCGCCGGCGCCCGCCACGCCCATGATCAGGCTGGCATTCGAGACGAGGCCGTCGTTGACGCCGAAGACCGCGGCGCGCAGGTTGTTGCCGCCGACGCCGCGATGGCGGACGCCGACCTGCTCCACGGAAGTGGGCATGGTGTGACCGCTGGTGCTTGGCGCGCCGTAGACCGACAGGCCGCGCAGCTTCATCGCGATCAGGACGGTCTTGAGGGGACGCACGCCCAGGCGATCGAGGAGCCGGGCCACCAGGCGCGCGCGGACGCTCGGGCGAAACGCCGCGGCTTCGTCGGCGCCGATGCCGGCGGTCTTCTGCCACGTGATGGACTGTTCCGCCGCAGCCTCGGCCAGCGACTCGAACAGCCTGCGCTTGCGCGGGTCCTGCTCGACGGCCGCGACCCGGCGATACAACCAGGCCGACTGCATTTCCTGGAACCAGCTTTCGCGGGGATCTTCGCCCGACACCTCAGCGGCCCGCGCTGTGGGGGGCGAGCAGGCGCGCGATGTGCCCCAGCAGCACGCGGTCGATGCCGGGCTTCTCGAGAAAGTCGACGGCCCCCGCGCGCATGGCGTTGACGGCCGTGGACACGTCAGGGTCGCGCGACAGCAGGATGGTGGGGATGCGCTGGCCCCGCCGCGAGATTTCGGTCATGAGTTCCAGGCCGGTCATGTCGGGCAGGCGCATGTCGGCGACGATGACTGCGGGCAGGTTGTCGCCGCAGAGGTCGGCCAGCAGGGCGGCGCCGGTGGCGTAGCCACTCACGCTGGCACCCAGTGGCGCCACGAGCCTTGCCAGGCTGTCGCGCACCGACGCATCCCCGTCGGCGATGAACACCGTGGAAGATGCGCTGGCGGTGACGGACTGGGACTCTCTGGACATCGAACGCCGCTAGGTGTGGCGCCGACAGGTAAGCCTCCCGCCTGGGAGAACTGCCGGCATCCGCGATGCAGCAGTATCCGGAATCCGGCAGAACCTAAAATATAGGCAGAACTACTGACCGCGAAAGCCGCAGGGCGGGCGCGACGACGCCCGCCTGCGGGGATCCTGGACGCGGGGTGCGGGTCAATCAGCCCGTTCGGCCTCGATGACCATCCGCACCAGGTGGGCCAGCGAGCTGGCGCCCATCTTTTCCATGACGCGGGCCCGGTGGATTTCCACGGTGCGCTGGCTGACGTTGAGGTCGCCGGCGATCACCTTGTTGGCCTTGCCCTGGGTCACGAGGTCCAGCACCTCGCGTTCCCGAGGCGTCAGCTGGCCCATGCGCCGGCGGATCTCGTCGCGCTCGCGCAGCTCGGCGCGGTTGGCGCGATCGGTATCCAGCGCGCGGTTGATGCGGTCGATGAGGTCCTGGTCGCGGAACGGCTTCTGGATGAAGTCCACTGCGCCCGCCTGCATGGCCTCGACCGCCATCAGCACGTCGCCGTGGCCGGTGATGAACACGATCGGCGTGATCGAGTGGACGGCGTTGAGCTTCTGCTGCAGGTCGAGGCCGCTCATGCCGGGCATGCGGATGTCGAGCACCAGGCAGCCGGGGCGGTCGCCGTCGAACTGGTCGAGAAACTCCTGCGCCGAGGCGAACGTCTCGACCGGTAGCCCG
>JADZCS010000338.1 GCA_020851435.1 Gammaproteobacteria bacterium
CGCCGCACAGCACTTCGCCCCGGGGATGACCGAAACGGCCTCCCACGGGCTGCGACTCGATAGTGCCGGTGCTTCTGAGGATCCCATGGACGCCCATTTACCCTCTAACCGGGGTGTTAGTCCAGTGCCCGTCCTTCACTCACCAGGCGAGCGAGCACTTCGAACGCGCGCTGGCAACGACTGCTGCCTGCCACATCGATCGCGATGCCTTACGGACGGTGATCTTCGACCACCGTCAGAGCTTGTCCCTCGGTGATCGTTCGTGCCCCTGTCAGGCGGATGTCGGAAATCCAAGATGACGGTTGCGGCGGTGTTGATTTGCAATTATCGGCAGTTACCTCACAACGGAGTCACGCTCCTGAGGAACTCGCATGAAGACCTCAATCATCCAGTGGATCGCAATCGCCCTGCTGTCTGCGCCGCTGCCGGCGACCGCAGGAACCATCTACACAGTCAACGGCCATGAATATCAGGTGGTGCTTAACAGCGGCATCACCTGGACGGCTGCCAGGGCAGCGGCCGAGGCATCAGGCTGGCATCTCGCGACCCTTGGTACGGAAGGCGAGAACGATTTCATCAAGGCGCTGCTCGACGCGACGCCCGGCGCGCCGGGGGTAGGAAACAATTTCTGGCTGGGAGGCAGCGACTCGGACAGCGAAGGCGCGTTCCGCTGGATCGACGGCACGCCGTTCTCGTTCACTGACTGGTTTGGCACCGAGCCGAACAGCTACTCCGGGGACGGCGAGGACTATCTCGCCATGGCCCAGCCGAACGACAACGTGTGGGGATGGAACGACGCCCCGAACGACATGGGCATCTACGTTCTTGGCTACGTGGTGGAGCGGGTTCCGGAACCCGCTACGAGCGGCATGCTGGCGCTATGCCTGGCGGGACTTGCGCTGGCGCGCCGGCGAGGGCCCGCGTAACGCGCTTGCTCGTCTTGAATTGGTCGGAGCGGCGAGATTCGAACTCGCGACCCCTTGCACCCCATGCAAGTGCGCTACCAGGCTGCGCCACGCTCCGACACGAAGAACATCGACAGCACGGTTGGGGAAGAACCGTGCCCAAGACCCCAAATCATACCGTAAAAGCGGCGGGCTATCCTCAACGCCGCGTGAGCTTGAGGATTTCCTCGAGCTCTGCCCGCACCTGCCGGATGATCTGGTGGCTGTGCGAGACATCCTCGCGGGCTTCGTCGCCCTCGAGCTTGTTGCGCGCGCCACCGATCGTGAACCCCTCGTCGTAGAGGAGCCCACGGATCTGGCGGATGACGATGACGTCCTGGCGCTGGTAGTAGCGCCGGTTGCCGCGCCGCTTCACGGGCTTGAGCTGCGGGAACTCCTGCTCCCAGTAGCGCAGCACGTGCGGCTTGACCCCGCACAGGTCGCTCACCTCACCGATGGTGAAGTAGCGCTTGGCGGGGATCGGCGGTAGTTCGTTATTCTGGCTTGGTTCCAGCATACGCTTCGACCCTGGCCTTCAGTTTCTGGCCGGGACGGAAGGTGACAACGCGGCGCGCGGAGATGGGGATCTCCTCGCCGGTCTTTGGGTTGCGCCCGGGGCGCTGGTTCTTGTCGCGCAGGTCGAAGTTGCCGAAGCCCGACAGCTTCACCTGTTCGCCCGTCGACAACGACCCGCGAATTTCTTCGAAGAACAGGTCGACGAGCTCACGCGCCTCACGCTTGTTGAGGCCGAGCTGGTCGAACAGTGCTTCTGCAATCTCCGCCTTGGTCAGAGCCATCGTCTCATTCCCGGATCACGGCGCCCAATTCGCCCTGCAGTCTCGCGATGACCGACGCCATCACGGCGTCTGCATCGGCATCCGTAAGGGTGCGAGAGGTTGCTTGCAAAATCAAGCCTAAGGCTATGCTTTTTCTACCGGATTCCACTCCCGGACCCCGATACACATCGAATACTGTTAAATCGCGGAGGTCCTCGCCGGCAGCAGCCTTCACGACAGAACGAATTGAGTCGAAACGAGCGGACTCTTCGACTACGATCGCAAGATCGCGACGAATGACCGGAAAGCGCGAAATCTCGCTGAACCGCGGCACGCGCGCCGCAAAGCAGGCAGCGAAATCGAGTTCGAACAGGTACGGCGCATCCTTGAGTTCCAACTCCTTGGAAACGCGCGGATGCAGCTGCCCGATCCAGCCGACGGTCGCGCCGGCGCGCTCGATGCGCGCGCTGCGCCCAGGGTGCAGGCAGTCCACGGCACCGGCCACGAAACTGAACTCGTCAGCCGCGCCGGCGAGCGCGAGCAGCGCCTCGACGTCCGCCTTCAGGTCGTAGAAATCGACGGGCCGGGTGTCGGCCGACCACTGTTCCGGCACCGCGCGGCCCCAGGCCAGCCCAGCGATCGATGCGCGTTCCTCGAGCTGACCAGCCCTGACCAGGAACCGGTTGCCCAACTCGAAGATCCGCACGCGGTCCTGCTGGCGACGCGCGTTCTCGAGCAGGGCCTGCACTAGGCCGGGCCACAGCGAGACGCGCATGACGCCGAGTTCTGCCGAGATCGGGTTGGCGAGCGGCAGCGATTCCGCGCCCTCGAACAGGCGCTGCTGCAGCGTCGGGTCGACGAAGGTGTAGGTGATGGCTTCCTGGTAGCCGCGATCCACGAGCAGCAGGGCGGCGCGCTCGGCGGTGACGCCGGCCTCGGACGCGCTCGCGGCACGCTGCGACATGGTCGCCTCGACCGGCAGGATCTCGTCGTAGCCGTGGATACGCGCTACTTCCTCGATGAGGTCCTGGGCGATGGAGATGTCGAAGCGCCAGCTCGGCGGCGCGACCTCGAGCACGTCGCCGGCGACCTGCACGGCCATGCCGAGGCGGCCCAGGATGTCTGCGACCTGCGCGGTCGCGAAAGGCATGCCGAGCAGGCTCTGCACCTTGCGCGTCTCCAGGCGCACCGTCGCCCGCGGCGCGATGGCCCGCACGCTCGTGACGACCGCCGGACCCGGCCTGCCGCCGGCGATCTCGAGCAGCAGCCGCGTCGCGCGCTCCATGGCGCGTTCCTGCAGCTGGGGATCGACGCCGCGTTCGAAACGTTGCGAGGCGTCGGTCTGCAGGCCGTGGCGGCGCGCGCGGCCGGCAATGGCGCCGGGCTCGAACCACGCGACCTCGAGGAATACATCGGAAGTGTCGGCGGCGATGCCGCCCTTCTCCCCGCCCATGATGCCGGCGAGGCCCACCGGCGCGCTCGCATCGGCGATGACCAGTTCATCCGCCGCCAGCGGCACGTCCTTGCCGTCGAGGAGCCGCAGCACCTCGCCCGGTTTCGCGAGCCGGACCTCGATATGCGAATCGAGCCGGCGCAGGTCGTAGGCGTGCATCGGCTGGCCAAGCTCGAGCATCACGTAGTTGGTGACGTCGACGACCGGGCTGATCGCCCTGAGGCCGGCGCGCCGCAGGCGCTCGCGCATCCACAGCGGCGTCTGCGCAGCCGGGTTCACGCCGCGAATCACGCGACCGACGAACTTCGGGCCTGCCGCCGGCGCAGTCAGCCGGACTGCGAAGACATCGGCAATCGCCGCGGGCACCGGCTCGACGGCCGGCACGTTCAGCTCGCATCCGGAAATCGCAGCCACTTCGCGCGCCACACCCGCGACCGACAGGGCGTCGCCGCGGTTGGGCGTGAGGTTGAGCTCGAGCAGCGTGTCGTCGAGGCCGAGCGCGACGCGCAGGTCCTGGCCATCGGCCAGGCCCGCAGGCAGCTCGAGGATTCCCTCATGGGACTCGGACAGGCCGAGCTCCCGCGCCGAGCACAGCATGCCGAAGGACTCGACGCCGCGAAGCTTCGCGCGCTTGATGGCCATGCCGCCCGGCAGCGTGGCGCCCACAGTCGCGAACGCGGTCGTGAGGCCCGCGCGCGCGTTCGGCGCGCCGCAGACGACCTGCAGCAGTTCGCCGCTGCCCGAGGCGACCTTGCAGACCGAGAGCTTGTCGGCATCCGGGTGGCGTGCGCACTCGACGATCGTCGCCACCACGATGCCGCTGAACGGCGGCGCGGCGGGTTCGATCGACTCCACCTCGAACCCCGCCATGGTCAGGCGGTGGGCGAAGGTGGCGGCATCCCATTGCGGGTTGGCCCAGCTCCTGAGCCAGTCGAGGCTGACCTTCATGCGTTCACCCGCGGTTGAACTGCCTGAGGAACCTCAGGTCGTTCTCGAAGAATAGGCGTAGATCGTTGACCGAGTAGCGCAGCATCGTCAGGCGCTCGATGCCCATGCCGAAGGCATAGCCCTGCCACTGCGTGGAATCGACGCCGCAGGACTCGAGCACGTTGGGGTGCACCATGCCGCAGCCCAGCACTTCGAGCCAGCCGGTCTGCTTGCAGACGCGGCAGCCGCTGCCGTCGCAGAACACGCACTGGATGTCGACTTCGGCCGAAGGCTCGGTGAACGGGAAATAGGACGGCCGGAAACGCAGCGCGCGCGGCTTCTCGAAGAACTCCGAGACGAACTGCTGCAGCATGGCCTTGAGGTTGGCGAAACTGACGTCGCGATCGATCAGCAGGCCTTCGACCTGGTGGAACATCGGCGTGTGCGTCATGTCCGAGTCGCAGCGGTAGACGCGACCCGGAGCGATGATGCGCATGGGCATCTGGCCCGCCTGCATGGCGCGGATCTGCACCGGCGAGGTATGGGTGCGCAGCAGCCGCCCGTCGCCGAAGTAGAAGGTATCGTGCATCGCCCTCGCCGGATGGTCGGAGGGGATATTGAGCGCCTCGAAGTTGTGGAACTCGTCTTCCACCTCGGGGCCCTCGGCCACCGAAAAGCCGGCCTGCCTGAATATCTGCTCGATGCGCAGGCGCGTGCGCGTGACCGGATGCAGGCCACCCGGCTGTTCACCACGACCCGGCAGCGTGACGTCCACCGCACCCGAGGCGAGTTCGCGGTCGACCTGCTCGCGTTCGAGCTCGGCCTTGCGTTGCTCGATCCCCGCGGCGACCTGGTCCTTGGCCTGGTTGATGAGGGCGCCCGCGGCACGGCGCTCTTCCGGCACCAGGGCGCCGAGCGTCTTCAGGCGCTCGGTAAGCGCGCCCTTCTTGCCGAGCACGCCGACGCGCACCGCATCCAGTGCGGCGAGGTCCTTGCACGCGGTGATGTCGGCGACGGTCGCCGCAACGAGGCTTTCTAGATCCTGCACGCGGCCTCCCTGCCCAGCGCCGCGCTGGATGCACCGGCGCCGGACCTCAGGGTCCGGCGCCGGCGCGAGTCACGGTCGCGGGGGCTTCGGCTTACTTCGCCTCGAGGGCGGACTTGGCCCTGGCGGCGATCGCGCCAAAGGCAGCGATGTCGTGAACCGCGAGGTCCGCGAGCGCCTTGCGATCGATCTCGATCCCGGCCTTCTTGAGGCCGTTGATCATGCGGCTGTAGGACAGCTCAAAACCGCGCGCGGCGGCATTGATGCGCTGGATCCACAGCGCGCGATAGTCGCGCTTCTTGGCGCGGCGATCGCGATACGCGTACTGGCCGGCCTTGATGACGGCCTGCTTGGCAGCGCGGAAAACCTTGCTGCGTGCGCCGTAGTAGCCCTTGGCCTTCTTGAGAATCTTCTTGTGGCGACGTCCTGCGATGACGCCACGCTTTACTCTTGCCATGTCACATTACCTCTTGAGTGGCGATCAGGCGTTCGGCAGCATCTGCGTCACACGGTTGACGTCGGTCTCATGGACCATCGCCCCGGTGCGCAGCTGGCGCTTACGCTTGCTCGGCTTCTTGGTGAGGATGTGGCGGCGGTGTGCCTGGCCACGCTTGAAGCCATTCGCAGTCTTGCGAAAACGCTTCGCGGCGGCCCGCTTCGTCTTCAACTTGGGCATGTTCAACTCCTGCTTTTTAGCCTCTTCGCACCGCCTTCGCGGGCTGGAGGCGAATCGGCGGTTGCCCGCCGTTCACTTGTTTCGGCACGGGGCCGGGCCCCTTGCCGCTACGGTCCCGACGGTTTCCCGCCGGTTACTTCTTCTTCGGCCCGATCACCATGACCATCTGCCGGCCTTCCATGAGCGGGTGCTGCTCGACCTGGCCGTACTGGCTGAGGTCGGCAACCACGCGCTCGAGCAGCTTGCGCCCGAGGTCCTGGTGG
Source organism: Gammaproteobacteria bacterium (assembly GCA_020851435.1). GTDB lineage: Bacteria > Pseudomonadota > Gammaproteobacteria > Steroidobacterales > Steroidobacteraceae > JADZCS01. The sequence goes on from JADZCS010000338.1 coordinate 6,085, forward strand.
ACCATCTCGCGGCCGCGGAACCGGAGGGTGATCTTGGCCTTGTCGCCTTCGGTCAGGAAGCGGGTGAGGTTACGCAGCTTGACCTGGTAATCGCCCTCTTCCGTGCCGGGACGGAACTTCACTTCCTTGACCTGGATCTGCTTCTGCTTCCGCTTCGCCGAGTGCGCCTTCTTGTTCATCTCGAACAAGTACTTGCCGAAATCCATGATCCGGCAAACAGGCGGTTCCGCAGTCGGGGAAACCTCTACGAGATCCAGGGTCGCTTCGCGAGCGAGCGTCAGCGCTTCGAAGCGGGTGATGACGCCTAACTGGTTACCCTCGGCGTCAATGACGCGCACCTGCGGCGCAAGAATCTCATCGTTGCGCCGAATGCGTTTGCTAGTCGAAATACGTCAATCCTCCAAAAATGCCTTGCCGCGGCCCGCGACATCGGCCTTGATCCGTGCTGCCACCTCCGCGAGGGGCATCACGCCAAGGTCCTTGCCGGAACGCGTGCGTACAGCAAGAGCGCGGGATTCCACTTCCCGGTCGCCAGCGACCAATAGGTACGGCACACGCATCAGCGTGTGCTCGCGAATCTTAAAGCCGACTTTCTCATTGCGCAAGTCGGATTCGACCAAAAGCCCCTGATTCTTAAGGAATTCCGTACTTTCACGTACGAAATCGGCCTGCTTGTCGGTGATGGCCATGACCACGGCCTGCACCGGGGCCAGCCAGGTCGGCAGCTTGCCGGCGTGATTTTCGATCAGGATGCCGATGAACCGCTCGAAGGAACCGAGGATCGCCCGGTGCAGCATGACCGGGTTCCGGCGCGTGCCGTCCTCGGCCACGTACTCGGCGCCGAGACGGCCCGGCAGTACGAAATCCAGCTGCAGGGTGCCGCACTGCCAGTCGCGGCCGATGGCGTCGCGCAGAACGAACTCGAGCTTGGGACCGTAGAAGGCCCCCTCCCCCTTGTTCATCGTGTACTCGAGCCCGGCGGCCTCGACGGCCGTGCGCAGCGCCCCCTCGGCCTTGTCCCAGGTCTCGTCCGAGCCGGCCCGCTGCGGGGGCCGGTCCGAGAACTTGACCCGCACTTCCTTGAAACCGAAATCCGCGTACACGCTCAGCAGCAGGTCGCAGAAGGCGACCGTCTCGGAGTTGATCTGCTCCTCGGTGCAGAAGATGTGGGCGTCGTCCTGCGTGAACGCGCGCACGCGCATGAGGCCGTGCAGCGCGCCGGAGGGCTCGTTGCGGTGGCAGGCGCCGAACTCGGCGATCCGCAGCGGCAGGTCGCGGTAGGACTTGATGCCCTGCTTGTAGATCAGCACGTGGCCCGGACAGTTCATGGGCTTCACCGCGAGCACGCGCTCCTCGGATTCCGCGATGAACATGTTCGGCGCGTAGTTCTCCCAGTGCCCGCTCTTTTCCCAGAGCGTGCGGTCGATCAGCTGCGGGCTGCGGACCTCGACGTAACCAGCCCTGCCGAGACGTTCGCGCATGTAGCGCTCGATCGTCCGCCACAGGGTCCAGCCCTTCGGGTGCCAGAACACGCTGCCGACCGCCTCTTCCTGCTGGTGGAACAGGCCGAGTTCGCGGCCGATCCGGCGGTGATCGCGCTTCTCAGCTTCCTCGAGGCGGGTCAGGTAATCCTTGAGCTGCTTCTCGTCGGGCCAGGCCGTGCCGTAGACGCGCGTGAGCATCGCGTTGCGGGAATCGCCGCGCCAGTAGGCGCCGGCGACCTTCATGAGCTTGAACGCGCCGAGCCTGCCCGTGGACGGCACGTGCGGGCCGCGGCAGAGATCTTCCCAGTCGCCCTGGCCGTACAGCGAGATCTGTTCGCCGGCGGGAATGGACTCGATGATCTCGGCCTTGTAGTGCTCGCCGATGGCCTTGAAGTGCGCGATCGCCTCGTCGCGCGGCAGCAGCCGGCGGTGCACGGGCGTGTCAGCCTTCGCCAGTTCCTTCATCTTCGCCTCGAACAGCGCCAGGTCATCCAGCGTGAAGGGGCGCTCGAAGGCAAAGTCGTAATAGAAGCCGTCGTCGATGACCGGCCCGATCGTGACCTGGGCGCTGGCGTAGATCGCCTGCACGGCCTGCGCGAGCAGGTGCGCGGTCGAATGGCGGATGATCTCGAGGCCCTCGGGATCCCTGGCCGTGATGATGCGCAGCGCGGCATCGCCCTCGATACGGTGCGAGGTGTCGACCTGCGTGCCGTCGACGACGCCCGCGAGGGCGGCGCGGGCCAGGCCCGCCCCGATGCTCTGGGCCACTTCGGCGACGGTCACGGGGCCTTCATAGCTCCGCTGGCTGCCGTCCGGAAGGGTGATCAGTGGCATGGGCTGGGCTCCAAAAAGGGCGCGAAGTTTATCACGCCCCATCAGCGCACAAAACCCGCGCCGGGGCTCAGTACCGCCTGGCGACGGCCAACCTGCACCAGCTCGGCGAGCACATCACGACGAAGAAAAAACGGCGCGGCTGGAAACGCCTAGGCGAATGCCCAGTCGCTGATACGCCGTCCATAGGGTTGAAGGCGCCGCTCGGATGCGGCCAGGAAGGCATCGCGATGAGTATCGAACGCCACGTGACGGCGATCTTCCCCGCTGCGCTCCTCGAAGTGCCTGTTGTACCTGCAGCAACACTCGTAGCGAAGGCCACAGTGATCGAGCGGCAGTACCGGCGCCTCGTCTACCGGGAACCGAAGCGCCTCAATGTTGGTGGCTCCCCGGCAGCACGGCTTACCAGGAACGATGGACACTGCCACGACTGGCCTGACTGTCATCAATCCCCCCGCCTCAAAGCAACCGCGTAAAGAGTATCGGCCTCACCGAACGCGACCGTCCAGCCAGATTTCTACCTAAGCATCCAGGCGTAGCGCCGCGTGCCGTTCCAATCATCCGTCGCCCGGGGTAGCATCCGGCTAGGCACCCACTGGGTTGCCGCGTTGAAACCACGCGGAGGCAATGACACATGGATAGGTCAATGCTGCTGAAGATGCTGCTGGTCGCAGCATTCGCGGTGAGTCCGGGCACCGCCACCCTGGCGCAGGGCGTGCCTGCAGCCAGGGTCGACAAGGACAAGATCTCCTTCCTGTTTCCGGCTGGGCAGCCACGCTTACTGGTCATGCCCGCCGGGAGGCCTGTCGCCGTGCCCGAAGGCAAGGTGTCGAAGGCCCGCAATCAATTCCCGGGCTGGGCGACGCTGTACATGGCGACGCAGGAAACCAAATACGAGGTTCACCTGAACTTCTACGCCCATGCCAGTTGCGAGGCCTTGGCGACCAGCGAAGACAATTGGGCCCGCGGTGGCGATGAAAAGCGCCGTGCAGAATTGGGCTTCGAGCGACTCGACAACGTGCTGCTCGACCAGCGCTGGGCAAAAACCTACAGCCAGTGGAACGACTTCAGTCGAAAGCACATCACCTACTGCCTGGATGGCCCCAACAGCGTGTTCGCCCTCGTGATCGACGCTCCGGGAGGCCAGTTCGACCAGGATGCAGTCAAGGCGCTGGGGGCAGCTATCGCCGATGCGATCGGCCCCGGAACGGAACCGCTGAGCATGGCTCCCAACCCCCTGGCCTGGGTCACCGGCGTCGCCAACAGTCCCACCACCCGGATCGAAGGCGTGTTTCCGCGCTCCATGGAGGGCGCAGTGCAGAGCTGCCTCGCCCGCAGCCGGGGCGTTCCGGTGGACCAGTTGAGCTGCGGCAAGACCACGTGGATCGTGAAATCGAGTTACTGGTGCCAGAACGGCATGTCCGGCGACTGGAAATCCGCCAAGCCATCCTGCGAGGAACTGACCGGCTACGCGCTCAAGGAAAAGGACTACGCGGCCGCCGCGGTCTACCAGCAACGCATGTGCGACGCCGGCGAGAAGAAATCGTGCAAGAAAGCGCTGGAGTACCTGCAGCAGGCCTCCCAGCCCTGACGCCTGGATCCAGCGAACGTCCAGCCATCGAACGTCCAGTCATTTGGTGCGACCGATGAAACCATACGCCTTCACTCTGTGCTGCCTGCCCACCCTGCTGGCGGCCGGGTCATTAGCCGGCAACGCCGGTGCGACCACTCCGGCGGTCGCGCTCGCGGCGGCGCCGGCGCCCGTACCGGCCAACGGTCCCCTCGAGACATCGCTGCTGAGCGCAGCGACGAAGGGCGACGTGCCTGCCCTGGCCGACTTGCTCGCACGGGGCGCCAGGATCGACGCTGTCGACCCGGCCGACGGGCAGACGGCCCTGCTCAAGGCGATAGGCAACGGGGACATCGCCGCCACGCGCCTGCTCATCGAGCGTGGCGCGAACCTCGAAGTGGTGAATGCGATCGGTTATACCCCCCTGCAGTTCGCCGCCGGCCTGGAGTACACCGCGCTGGCGAAACTGCTCGTGGACAGAGGCGCGAACGTGAACTCGAGAGCGGGCCGCCTCCCGGCGCTCATCCATGCGACCCGCACGTCCAACCTGGAACTGGTCGACTACCTCCTGGCGAAGGGCGCCGACCCGAACCAGGCCGCTTCCGACGGTTCGACGGCCCTGATCTGGGCCTGCGGCCCGGGCGCCGGCCACATCGCCGTCGTCGAGTCGCTGTTGTCGCACGGCGCGAAGGTGGACGCGGTTGCCGCTGATGGCCGGACCGCGCTGTCGGAGGCAGTGGCGAACGGCTACGCGGACGTGGCAGAGGACTTGAGGGCGGCGGGCGCTCGTGGCGCGTCGACGCCGGCAGCCTCGAGCGCGCCCCCGCCTCCGATGGCCCCGGCTCCGGTCGCGCCCTCGCCTCCGATCGCGCCGCCAGTGGGATCGCAATGCATGCAGGACCTCGAGAAGAAGCAGGGGCTCATCGAGCGGAACAGCGAAAGCATCACTTACTATGCGAGGCAGCAGCGCTCTTATGCAGACGCTCACAACCCGCGGATGGTTTGCTTCTATTGGAAGATGGCAGTAGAGACCAGCGAAGCGACTGCATCGATTTTCCGGGAAATGGGGGACCTCGCCTCCCGTTGTCCGGAGTTGGGATCCGAGCAATCGAAAATCATCGCGCAGGTCAATGGCAGCTACATCAGGCTGTCTGGCGCAGCGGCAAGCGCCAGGGATGAAATCAGGGAGACGTGCGCCGGCTACCCATAGCGCCAGGAAGAACCGACTCCGTCAGGCAGCGCGACCCAGACGAATCCCATCATAACTCATTGTTTTTATTGGTGGGCGCGACAGGGATCGAACCTGTGACCCCTTCCATGTCAA
>JADZCS010000339.1 GCA_020851435.1 Gammaproteobacteria bacterium
GAGCCCACGCAGAACGACCGTGACACCCGCGTCGACATCAGGAAATACGACGCATGACGGCCCTGGCCTCCCAACGCAGCGCGGCCTACGCGAACTTCGCCGCCGCCTTCGCATTCCCGGATGCCGAAGCCCTCACTGCCATTCGCTCGGGATACCTGGTCGACTTCTTTCACCGCCTGCTCGCCGGCCGCCAGGACCCGCTGGCCGCAGACGTCGACTGGCGCGCCCTCGCTGGCGAGCGCATCGATCTCGACGGCCTTCAGGAAGAGTTCACGCGCCTGTTCGAAGTGGGACCCGCCGGGCCGCCCTGCCCCCTGCTCGAGAGCCACTACCGCGGCGCCGAGCTGGCGAATCTCGAGGAACTCGTCCGGTACTACGATTTCTTCGGCTTGTCGCTGCCCGACGACCGCCAGGTCCGGCCCGACCACCTGGGCACCCAGCTGGAATTCCTGCACTTCCTTTCATTCAACGAGGCCCAGTCCGGCGACGATCCGGAGGCCGCCGCGGCGCTGTCCCGCGCCCAGCGCGATTTCATCGAGCGTCACACCGGCGCGTGGATCCCGCTGCTCGGCCGCGCCCTCGAGGCACAGGACGCATGTCCCTTCTTTTTCGAACTGACGCGACTGCTCGAACACTTCCTGATGGCGGAAATGCAACGCCACGGCGAACAGGTGGAAACGACATGACGACCAGCAAGCGCCAGTTGGCGATGGTGATGGACCTCAACAAGTGCCTCGGCTGCCACACCTGCACCGTGGCGTGCAAGCAGCTGTGGACCCGCGACGACGGCATGCAGCACATGTGGTTCAACACCGTCAACACGATGCCGGGCGAGGGAACGCCTCGCGGCTGGGAACATATGGGCGGCGGCTTCGACGCAAATGGCGAGGCGCTGCCGGGCAAGCTGCCCAGCAAGCAGCAGTTCGGCGAAGCCTGGAAGTTCAATCACGAGGAAGCCTATTACGGCGGCAAGGGCCAGGCATCGCACCTCGCCATCAAGGGCAAGCCCCCGACCTGGGGCCCGAACTGGGACGAGGACCAGGGCGCCGGCACATTTCCGAATTCGTACTACTTCTACCTGCCGCGCATCTGCAATCACTGCACGCATCCGGCCTGCCTGGAAGCCTGCCCGCGCAAGGCGATCGAGAAGCGCGAGGACAACGGCATCGTGCTGGTCAACGAAAACCGCTGCCGCGGCTATCGCTACTGCCAGGAGGCCTGTCCCTACAAGAAGATCTACTACAACGAGATGCGCGGCGTGTCGCAGAAGTGCATCTTCTGCTTCCCGCGCATCGACAAGGGCGTGACCACGGCGTGCTCCAGGCAGTGCCCGGGCCGGCTGCGCTTCGTCGGCTACCTGGATGACCCGGCGGGCGCGATCCACAAGCTCGTCCATGAATACAAGGTCGCGCTGCCGCTGCACCCGGAACACGGCACGCAGCCCAACGTCTTCTACGTCCCGCCGCTGTCCCCCGAGGAATACGACGCGGACGGCAACCTGACCGGCAGGATGCGCATCCCGCTGGAGTATCTCGAGAGCCTGTTCGGCAAGTCGGTCGGCGCCGCGCTCGAGACCATCAAGCGGGAGCGGGAACGCAGCCGTCGTGGCGAGAAGTCCGAACTGATGGACCTGCTCATCGCCCGCGACTGGATAAAGCTGTTCGGCCCCTTCGACCGCGATCCACGCACGGTCGAGCAGGTCGACCCGCCGGCCTGATCACAGGAAGAAATCATCATGGCGTCGCCAGACCTCAGGACCTGGATCGCGCGACTGGAATCCGCCGGAGAGCTCAGGCGGGTAACGGCCCCGGTCGACTGGGATGACGAGATCTCCGAGATCGTCAGGCAGACCAACATCCGTAAGGGCCCCGCGCTGCTGTTCGAGAACATCAAGGGACACGAGAAGACCTTCTCGCGGAAGCTCTTCACCAACGGCCTGGGCACGCTGGCGCGGGTCAACCTCATGCTCGGGCTGGCGACCGACGCGCCCGCCAGCGACACCGTGCAGACGATCAGGCAGAGGCTCAGGACGCCGATCGACCCGGTGCGCGTGGGCACCGGCCCGGTCAAGGAAAACGTCGTCACTGGCAAGGACGTGGACCTGTGGCAGGTCCCGGTTCCGCAGTGGCATCCGCTCGACGGCGGGCGCTACATCAACACGTTCTGCGGCGTGGTCACGCGCGACCCGGACACGGGGGTTCACAACGTCGGCGTCTACCGCGGCATGATCCTGAGCCACAACCAGATCGTCTCCCTGATGATCCCGAACAAGGATTGGGGGCTGACCTACGAGAAGTACCAGCAGCGCGGCGAACCCATGCCCGTGGCGGTGTTCTACGGCTATGACCCGGCACTGATCCTGGTCGCCGGGACGCCGGTGGTCGGCGCCGAATACAGCCTGGCCGGCGGACTGCTGGGCCAGCCGATCGAACTCGTGCGCTGCGAAACCTCCGACATCGAGGTGCCCGCGGGCGCCGAGATCGTCGTGGAGGGCACGATCTCCACCGATCCGGCCAGCTACCGGCCGGAGGGGCCCTTTGGCGACGGGCTTGGGCGGTACAGCGACACGGGCCTGCGGCCGGTCCTGGAGGTCGAGTGCATCACCCACCGCGACGACCCGATCTACCAGGGCGCGCTGAGCGGCATGGCGCCCGGCATCCTCGGCGAGATCACCAACGCGTACTCGTTCATGATGACGGCGCCGGTATGGAGCACGCTCGATGCCCTGGGCA
>JADZCS010000340.1 GCA_020851435.1 Gammaproteobacteria bacterium
GAGCCCACGCAGAACGACCGTGACACCCGCGTCGACATCAGGAAATACGACGCATGACGGCCCTGGCCTCCCAACGCAGCGCGGCCTACGCGAACTTCGCCGCCGCCTTCGCATTCCCGGATGCCGAGGCACTCGCGAGCATCCACTCGGGTTACCTGGTCGACTTCTTCCACAGGTTGCTCGCCGGCAGCCACGGCCAGCTGGCGGCGGAAATGGACTGGCGCGCCCTCGCTGGCGAGCGCATGGACCTCGACAGTCTCCAGGAAGAATTCACGCGCCTGTTCGAAGTGGGCCCCGCCGGGCCGCCCTGCCCCCTGCTCGAGAGCCACTACCGCGGCGCCGAGCTGGCGAATCTCGAGGAGCTCGTCAGGTACTACGACTTCTTCGGGTTGTCGCTTCCCGATGACCGCCAGGTCAGGCCGGACCACCTGTCCACGCAGCTCGAGTTCCTGCACTTCCTGGCATTCCACGAAGCCCTGTCCGGAGACGACCCGAACGCTGCCGCAGCACTGTCGCGTGCCCAGCGCGACTTCATCGATCGCCACACCGGCGCGTGGATCCCGCTGCTCGGCCGCGCCCTCGAGGCGCAGGACGCAAGCCCCTTCTTTTCCGAGCTGACGCGACTGCTCGAGCACTTCCTGATGGCGGAAATGCAGCGCCACGGCGAACAGGTGGAACCGACATGACGACCAGCAAGCGCCAGTTGGCGATGGTGATGGACCTCAACAAGTGCCTCGGATGCCACACCTGCACCGTCGCGTGCAAGCAGCTGTGGACCCGCGACGACGGCATGCAGCACATGTGGTTCAACACCGTCAACACGATGCCGGGCGAGGGAACACCGCGCGGCTGGGAACACATGGGCGGCGGCTTCGATGCCAGCGGCGAGGCCCTGCCGGGCAAGCTGCCGAGCAAGCAGCAGTTCGGCGAGGCCTGGAAGTTCAACCACGAGGAAGCCTATTACGGCGGAAAGGGCCAGGCATCGCACCTCGCTATCAAGGGCAAGAGCCCGACCTGGGGCCCGAACTGGGACGAGGACCAGGGCGCGGGCACCTTCCCCAACTCGTACTACTTCTACCTGCCGCGCATCTGCAACCACTGCACGCATCCGGCCTGCCTGGAAGCCTGCCCGCGCAAGGCGATCGAGAAACGCGAGGACAACGGCATCGTGCTGGTCAACGAGAACCGCTGCCGCGGCTATCGGTACTGCCAGGAAGCCTGCCCCTACAAGAAGATCTACTACAACGAGATGCGCGGGGTCTCGCAGAAGTGCATCTTCTGCTTCCCGCGCATCGACAAGGGCGTGACCACCGCCTGCTCCAGGCAGTGCCCGGGAAGACTGCGTTTCGTCGGCTATCTCGACGACCCGGCGGGCGCGATCCACAAGCTCGTCCATGAGTACAAGGTCGCGCTGCCGCTGCACCCGGAGCATGGCACCCAGCCCAACGTCTTCTACGTCCCGCCGCTCTCGCCCGAGGAATACGACGCCGATGGGAACCTGACCGGAAAGATGCGCATCCCGCTGGAGTATCTCGAGAGCCTGTTCGGCAAGTCGGTCGGCGCCGCCCTCGAGACGATCAAGAAGGAAAGGGAACGCAGCCGTCGTGGCGAGAAGTCCGAACTGATGGACCTGCTCATCGCCCGCGACTGGATAAAGCTGTTCGGGCCCTTCGACCGGGATCCGCGCACGGTCGAACAGGTCGACCCGCCGGCCTGAACACAGGGGAATATACGATGGCGTCGCCAGACCTCAGGACCTGGATTGCGCGGCTGGAATCCGCCGGCGAGATCAGGCGGGTAACGGCCCCGGTCGACTGGGATGACGAGATCTCCGAGATCGTCCGGCAGACCAACGTCCGCAAAGGCCCCGCGCTGCTCTTCGAAAACATCAAGGGACACGAGAAGACCTTCTCGCGAAAGCTCTTCACCAACGGCCTGGGCACGCTGGCGCGCGTCAATCTCATGCTCGGGCTGGCGACCGGCGCGCCCGCCAGCGACACCGTGCAGACCATCAGGCAGAGGCTCAGGAAGCCCATCGATCCCGTGCGCGTGAGCAGGGGCCCGGTCAAGGAAAACATTGTCTCCGCCAAGGATGTGGACCTGTGGCAGATCCCGGTGCCGCAGTGGCACCCGCTCGATGGCGGGCGATACATCAACACGTTCTGCGGCGTGGTCACGCGGGATCCCGACACGGGGGTTCACAACGTCGGCGTCTACCGCGGCATGATCCTGAGCCGCAACCAGATCGTCTCCCTGCTCATCCCGAACAAGGACTGGGGACTGACCTACGAGAAGTACCGGCAGCGCGGCGAGCCCATGCCGGTGGCGGTGTTCTACGGTTTTGACCCTGCGCTGATCCTGGTTGCCGGCACGCCGGTCGTCGGGTCGGAGTACAGCCTGGCCGGCGGACTGCTGGGCCAGCCGATCGAACTCGTGCGCTGCGAAACGTCAGACATCGAAGTGCCCGCTGGCGCGGAGATCGTCGTGGAGGGAACGATCTCCACCGATCCTGCCACCTACCGGCCCGAAGGTCCCTTTGGCGACGGGCTGGGCCGGTACAGCGACACGGCCCTGCGACCGGTGCTCGAGGTCAGCTGCATCACGCACCGCGACGACCCGATCTACCAGGGCGCGCTGAGCGGCATGGCGCCCGGCATCCTCGGCGAGATCACCAACGCGTACTCGTTCATGATGACGGCGCCGGTATGGAGCACGCTCGATGCCCTGGGCA
>JADZCS010000341.1 GCA_020851435.1 Gammaproteobacteria bacterium
GACGACGACCCGCCGGCGGCGATGCGATACTGCGTCACGGGCGACACCCGGGTCGCCACCACGGCGGGCACCCTCCGGATCGCCGACATCGTCGAGGGGGCGACGCCGGAGTCCGACAACCCGGTCGACCTCGAGGTGCTCGACCGTCTCGGCCGGCCGGCGCGTGCGAGCGTCCTCTTCCACTCCGGCGCGCACCCGACGCTGCGCCTGACGACGCGCGAGGGCGCCGAGCTCACCGGCACGACGCAGCATCCCGTCCTCTGCCTCGTCGATCCGGCGGGCGTGCCGATGCTGCTCTGGAAGCTCCTCGAGGAGATCCGCCCCGGTGACAGGGTCGCCGTCGCGCGGATGGCGCGGCCGGTCGAGACGTCGATCTCGCAGGCCGACGAGCTCGAGGCGACGCTCCTGGGCGCGTGGGTCGCGGAGGGGTGGTCGTCCGAGCGCCGCGCGGGGTTCGACAACGCCGACGCCGACTTCTTCGGGTGCGTGCTCGCGGCGTACGACGCCGTCGTGGGCGGCCCGCGCTCCGTCTGCGAGCGGGTGATCGCCCCGGGCAGCACGCTGCACGAGCTCGACGTTCAGGACCTGACCGCGTTCCGGGCGAGCGTCCTCGGCACGGACATCGGCCTGCGCCCGGACGCGAAGCGCGTCCCGGAGCGCGTGTGGCGCGCCGGCCAGGCGTTCAAGCGCCGGTTCCTGCAGGCGCTCTTCACGGGCCACGGGTCGTCGTCGCTGCTCCCACGCAAGACGATCCAGGTGTCCTCCCCGGCGCGCAGCGAACAGCTCGCGCGCGACGTGCAGCTGCTGCTGCTCGAATTCGGCGTCGTCGCCCGCCTCAGCCGCTCCGCGCGGGGCGAGACCAGGGTCGTGATCACGAGCCGCCGCGACGCACGGCTCTTCGCGCGGAACGTCGGCTTCCTCGGAGCAAAGCAGCGCAAGCTCGACCGCGAGCTGGCCGGGATCCCGCGGGAGGGCACGGCGCCGTCGAGCGACCGCGTTCCCTTCGTCTCGGAGTACATCCGCGCCGACTGCGGGTCGCGCGCCGCCGCCAGGGACTGGCTGCGACGGCACGACATCGACCGCGTCGAGCGCTGGGAGCGTGGCGGCACGGCGATCCTCGACCGCATCGCCTCGAGCGAGGTGCGAAGCGTCGTCGAGCCACTCGTCACCGGCGAGTACTACTACGCCGAGGTCGCATCCGTCGTCGAGGCAGGCGTGCAGCCCGTCTACTCGCTCCGGGTCGACACGGACGACCACTCGTTCCTCACGAACGGCTTCGTCAGCCACAACACCGAGTGCCGGCTCGCGCGCCTCGCGACCGAGATGCTCCGCGACATCGACTCGGACACGGTCGACTTCCAGCCGAACTACGACGAGAAGGAGCTGGAACCGACGGTCATGCCGACCAAGGTCCCGAACCTGCTGATCAACGGCTCGGAAGGCATCGCGGTCGGCATGGCGACCAAGATCCCGCCGCACAATCTGGGCGAGGTCATCAACGGCACCATCGCGCTGATCGACGATCCGGAAATCGGCATCGGCGAGCTGATCGCGCACATCCCCGGCCCGGACTTCCCGACCGCCGGCATCATCAACGGCGCCGCCGGCATCCACGCAGCCTACCACACCGGCCGCGGCCGCGTGGTGATGCGCGCCAAGACCGACATCGAGATGCAGGACAACGGCCGCGAGGCCATCATCGTCACCGAGATCCCGTACCAGGTGAACAAGGCGCGCCTGATCGAGAAGATCGCCGAGCTGGTCAAGGAAAAACGCGTCGAAGGCATCTCCGAACTGCGCGACGAGTCCGACAAGGACGGCATGCGCATCTACATCGAGGTCAAGCGCGACCACAGCGCCGAGATCGTGCTCAACCACCTGTTCAACGAGACGCCGCTGCAGCAGACCTTCGGCATCAACATGGTGGCTCTGGTCGACGGCCGTCCGCAGCTGCTGAACCTGAAGCAGATCCTGGAAGCCTTCGTGCGCCACCGCCGCGAGGTGGTCACCCGCCGCACCATCTTCGAACTGCGCAAGGCCCGCGCCCGCGCCCATATCCTGGAAGGCCTGACCGTCGCGCTGGCCAACATCGACGAGATGATCGAGCTGATCAAGGCCTCGCCGAACCCGCAGGAGGCCAAGGAACGCATGATGGCCAAGCGCTGGCAGCCGGGCCTGGTCAAGGCCCTGCTCGAGGCCGCCGGCGCGCACGCTTCGCGCCCGGAAGACCTGGATGCCGGTTTCGGCTTGCAGACCGACGGCTACCAGCTGTCCGAGGTGCAGGCCAAGGAAATCCTGGAGATGCGCCTGAACCGCCTGACCGGGTTGGAGCAGGAAAAGCTGACCGAGGAGTACAAGGAACTGCTGGCCGAGATCCGCGACCTGATCGAGATCCTGGAAGTGCCGGAGCGCCTGCTGTCGGTCATCCGCCAGGAACTGCTGAAGGTCAAGGAAGATTTCGGCGACGACCGCCGCACCGAAATCCGCCCGAGCGAGGAAGACCTGGCCGACCTCGACCTGATCGCCTCCGAGGATGTGGTGGTCACGCTGTCGCACGCCGGTTACGCCAAACGCCAGATGCCGTCCACCTACCGCGCGCAGAAACGCGGCGGCAAGGGCCGCGCCGCGGCCTCGGTCAAGGACGAGGACTTCATCGAACGCCTGTGGGTGGTCAACACCCATGACACCCTGCTGACCTTCACCTCCGAAGGGCGGGTGTTCTGGCTGAAGGTGTACCAGCTGCCGGATTCCGGCCCGAACTCGCGCGGTCGTCCGATCGTCAACTGGATTCCGCTGCAGGAGGGCGAAAAGGTGCAGGCGGTGCTGCCGGTGCGCGATTTCGCCGACGACCGCTACGTGTTCTTCGCCACCCGCAACGGCACGGTCAAGAAGACCCCGCTGTCGGATTTCTCCAACCCGCGTTCGAAAGGGATCTGGGCCATCAACCTCGACGAGGGCGACGGCCTGGTCGACGTGCAGCTGACCGACGGCGGCAAGGACATCATGCTGTTCGGCTCGCACGGCAAGGCCGTGCGCTTCGATGAATCGGAAGTGCGCTCGATGGGCCGCACCGCCACCGGCGTGCGCGGGATGCGCCTGCCGGAAGACGGCGCCACGGTGGTCAGCATGGTCGTGGTCGAGGGCGAGGGCGACATCCTGACCGCCAGCGAGAACGGCTTCGGCAAGCGCACCGAGGTCTCGGCCTATCCGAAGAAAGGCCGCGGCACCCAGGGCGTGATCGCCATCCAGACCTCCGACCGCAACGGCAAGCTGGTCGGCGCCATCCAGCTGACCGAACAGCACGAGATCCTGCTGATCTCCGACCAAGGCACCATGGTGCGCACGCGCGCCTCGGAAGTCTCGCAGGTCGGCCGCAACGCCCAAGGCGTGACCCTGATGCGGGTGGCCGAGGACGAGAAGCTGATGGCCATCGAGAGCCTGGACGTCATCGACGACGGCGGCGATGCCGAGGTCGACGCCGGAGACGGCGCGCCGGAATGACGGCGCGTCGAGGTCTGAAACGAAAAACGGCGGATTCAATCCGCCGTTTTTCGTTCGTGCCGGAAGTGCGGGCTCAGGGCCGGTAGAGCTTGGCCTTGCCGTCCTTGACGCGTACGATGTAGCCGACCTTGATGCCGTGCAGCAGCTCCTGGCGGACCACCTTGGTGCTGCCGTCGCGCATGCGCACGGTAATCTTGTATTCGCGGTTGCCTTCGGCCATCTTCTTGCCGGCGTAGGCGCCGCCGACCGCGCCGGCGACCGTGGCGACCTTCTTGCCGTCGCCGCTGCCGACCTGGTTGCCGACCAGTCCGCCGATCACGGCGCCGGCCACCGCGCCGCCGGTTCCGGATTTGGGATCGTCGACCTTGACGATGTCCAGCACGCGGCCGCAGCGCGCGCAATCGGCCGGCATGTCGCGGGTCTGGGCGTTGGCGGCCGAACCGGCCAGCACGCCGGTCAACAGGATCATTGCGGTGAATTTGTTCATGACGATCTCCTTTGCGTTACAGGGAAGCGAGCACCGATTCGGCGGCGGACACCGAGAACTCGCCCGGCGCCTCCACGAACAGATGGGTGACGATGCCGTCGTCGGCGACCAGGGCGAAGCGCTTGGCGCGCAGGCCCATGCCGAACGCGCTGGCGTCCAGCTCGAGGCCGAGCGCCTTGGTGAATTCGCCGTTGCCGTCGGCCAACATCTGGATGGCGGATGGGGTGTCCTGGCTCTTGCCCCAGGCCGACATCACGAAGGCGTCGTTGACCGA
>JADZCS010000342.1 GCA_020851435.1 Gammaproteobacteria bacterium
CGCGCTATGACCAGCTGGGCCACGACATCGAGCGGCCCCTGCTGAAGCCGGGCGAGGTCTACCTCGAGGCGCACGAGCTCGCGAACGAATTCGGCCGCCGGGCGCGCATCGCCCTTGGCACGGCCGAAGGCGCGACGGACTTCGCGACCGCCGCGCCGCCCACTATCCGCGTGGATCCGCGCGCCGAGGCGCCCGCCGCGGCGCTGGCCGCGTTCGTCGAGGCCTTCGGCGGCCGCGTGCTGCTGGCCGCCGACTCGGCCGGCCGCCGCGAGGTGCTGCTCGAGCTGCTGCACCGCCAGGGGCTGGCGCCCCCGCAGGTCAACAGCTGGGACGAGTTCGTGCGCGGCAGCATGCCGCTCGCGCTGACGGTCGCGCCCGACCTGCGCGGCCTCACCCTGCCGGGACGGTTCGCCGTCATCGCCGAGGAACAGCTGTTCGGCGAACGCGCGCGCCAGGAGCGCCGGCGCCGCCGTGCCGAGCGCGACCCCGAGGCCATCCTCAAGGAACTCACCGACCTATCGCCCGGCGCGCCGGTCGTGCACGAGGCCTACGGCGTCGGCCGGTATCGCGGCCTGCGGACGCTGGATGTCGAGGGGCACCCAGCCGAGTTCCTGGTCATGGAATACGCGGGCGGCGACGTGCTCTACGTGCCCGTGCACGCGCTCGATGCGGTATCGCGATACACCGGCGCCCCCGCTGAGTCCGCCCCCCTGCACCGCCTCGGCGGCGACCAGTGGGAAAAGGCCCGGCGCAAGGCCGCGCAGCGTATTCGCGACGTCGCGGCCGAACTGCTGGACCTCTACGCGCGCCGCGCCGCCCGCGAGGGCCAGGCCATCGAATTCCGCGAGCAGGAATACCGAGCCTTCGAGGCCGCCTTTCCCTTCGAGGAAACCCTCGACCAGGCCGAGGCCATCCGTGCCGTCATCGCCGACATGCAGTCGGGTCGGCCGATGGACCGCGTGGTCTGCGGCGACGTCGGCTTCGGCAAGACCGAGGTCGCGCTGCGCGCAGCGTTCGTCGCCGTACAGGCCGGCCGCCAGGTCGCGGTGCTGGTGCCGACCACCCTGCTCGCGCAGCAGCACTGGCAGAACTTCAGCGACCGCCTCGCCGACTGGCCGTTCCGGGTCGAGAACCTCTCGCGCTTCCGCAGCGGCAAGGAGCAGAAGGCCGTCATCGAGGGCCTCAAGGCGGGCACCGTCGACATCGTGATCGGCACCCACCGGCTGCTGCAGTCGGACGTGGCCTTCAAGGACCTCGGCCTGGCCATCGTCGACGAGGAACACCGCTTCGGCGTTCGCGACAAGGAAAAGCTCAAGCAGCTGCGCGCCAACGTCGACGTGCTGACGCTGACCGCCACGCCGATCCCGCGCACGCTCAACATGGCGATCGGCGGCCTGCGCGATCTGTCGCTGATCACCACGCCGCCCGCCGAGCGCGTCGCGATCGAGACCTTCGTGACTGAGTGGAGCGACGCGCTGATCCGCGAAGCCCTGCTGCGCGAGATCCGTCGCGGCGGCCAGGTGTACTTCGTGCACAACGCGGTCGAGGACATCGAGAAGGTGGCGGCAAGGATAGCCCAGCTCGTGCCCGAGGCCACGGTCGGCGTCGGCCACGGCCAGATGCGCGAGCGCGACCTCGAGCGCGTGATGCTCGACTTCTATCACCGGCGCTTCAACGTGCTGGTCTGCACGACCATCGTCGAGAGCGGCATCGACGTGCCCACCGCCAACACCATCGTCATAGACCGTGCCGATCGCTTCGGCCTCGCCCAGCTGCACCAGCTGCGCGGCCGCGTGGGCCGCTCGCATCACCGCGCCTTCGCCTACCTGCTGACGCCGCCGCGCGCGGCCCTGCAGCCGGATGCACAGCGCAGGCTCGAGGCGCTGGAGTCGCTCGAGGACCTGGGCGCAGGCTTCACGCTCGCCACCCATGACCTGGAGATCCGCGGCGCGGGCGAACTGCTGGGCGACGAGCAGAGCGGCCAGATCCAGGAGATCGGCTTCAACCTGTACATGGAACTGCTCGAGCGCGCCGTGCGCGCGCTGCGCTCGGGTCGCGACCCCGAACTCGAGAAACCACTGCACACAGGACCGGAAATCGACCTGCACGTGCCAGCGCTGCTACCCGAGGACTACGTCCCGGACGTGCACCTGCGCCTGCGGCTGTACAAGCGCATCTCGGCCGCGCCCGATGCGACCGCGCTGGGCGACCTGCAGGCAGAACTCATTGACCGCTTCGGCGCCCTGCCCGCGCCGGCACAGACCCTGTTCGCTGTCACGCGCCTCAAGCTGCGCGCCGCCCCGCTCGGCATCCGCCGGCTCGACATCGGCGCCGCCGGCGGCGTGCTGCAGTTTGCCGAGGACCACCACGTCGATCCGACCAAGGTCATCCGGCTGGTGCAGCAGGATTCGAAGCGCTACCGGCTGGACGGCCCTTACAAGCTGCGGTTCACCCTGCCGGCCGCCGACGAGGCGGCGCGGATTTCCGTCGCCGACGCGTTGTTGTCGAAGCTCGCCTGACCTGCACTTGAGGGCGTCGCTACGACCCTTCGGAGCACGCCGGGTGCGCGGGGGTATGGGGTCCTCCGCGGCGGCGATGCGCCGCCTGATTGCTGCGGACCCCATACCCCCACGCGCCCTGCGTGCCAGATCGGCGACCGGCGCGATCAGTCGTCGGTCAGCCGAGCAAAGACGTTCGCGCAGCGGTTCGGAGCCACCAACGCAGCGCGGCGGCGACACACGGGATGTTCGGTCCGGAGCAATCAGGCGCGCGTCCGCGCGCCGCGGAGGACCGAATATCCCGGGGGTCCCCGACGCGCGTGATCATGCGATTCCTGATGGACCGGCGCGCTACCGCCCTACAGCGACAACGCGCTGGACCGCCGCATCACCGCCCGCGCGTTGCGCCTCGACGAGCGCTTCGAGGGCGATGGCGCCGAGACGCGTGGAATCGATCGTCGATTCCGGGCCGACCGTGACGACGCCGATCGACAGCGTGACGTAACGGCCGGTGCCAGACCTGGGATGGTGCAGCGTCAGGTCACGAACGCGCTCCAGGACCCGCGCCGCGTGTGCCTCGGCCTGGGCCGGATCGAGCTCCATCGTGAAGGCCGCAACGGTGTGATCGCTCCAGCGCCCGGTGACGTCGCTGGCGCGGCGGAAGCAGTGCGCGAAGGTGCGGGCAACCTGGCGCAGGCAGGCCTCGGCGCCCTTGCGTCCGAAGACGTCCTGGTAGCGGTCGAACGCATCGACCTCCGCGATGAACAGCGTGAGCATCCGGCCCTGGCGCCGGCCGGCATCGATGCTGCCTGCCAGCAGCCCATCGAATGCCGTGCGCGAATGCAGCAGCGTGACCGGGTCGTCGTGCGTGCCGCGCGCAGCGGGCGCCCTCAGGGCCTGGCCGTCGTATGTGTCACCGAGTACACCCAGCCAGCGCTCGACGGCGCCATTGGCATCGAGCAGGGGCACCAGCCGGACTTCCCGTGCCGGCCAGCCAGGCATGCGCAGGACCAGCCGCAACTCTCCGCGATCGCCGGCGCTCTCGGACACCAGCCATTCCCGAAGTCCATGGCCCAGGACGCTGCCCACGGGAGTGGGGCTTTGCTGCCGGAAGGCCCGGTTCGAGTACGTGACTGTCAGCGCGGGGTCCGCTGCCACGAGCAATACGCCGCCTGGCATCGCATCGAGCGCCGCCTCCAGCTGTGCGACGGAGAGGGTGTCGCTCATGCGTCGAGCTTCAGTACTGGCGCCTCGAACAGGCGTGCCGCGGCCGAATTCGCCTCCTGCCAGCGGGCGTCGGCACGCAGTTCGGCGGAGCCTGGCATGGCCCGCCCGTGCAGGCGGGCGCGCCGGAACTGGCTGACCGGATCGGCGACCTGCGGCAGCCTTGCCAGCAGTTCATGAACGCTGGCCGGATGGTTACAGACAGTCAGCACGTCGCAACCGGCGGCCCGCGCGAGTTCCGCGCGCTCGAGTACCGAGCCGAAGGCGACGGCACCGGCCATCGACAGGTCGTCTGTGAACACGCAACCCCTGAACCCCAGCTCGCCGCGCAGCACGCCGTCGATCCAGCGCCTGGACAGGCTGGCGGGCAGTTCGTCGACCTGCGGGAACACCACGTGCGCCGCCATCACGCCGGCCAGGCCATTGGCGATCAGGCGTCGGTAGGGAGTGAGCTCGGCGGCAAGGTCGACGAAATCGCGGCGGTCGACGGGAAGTGCGACGTGCGAGTCTGCCGCGACGGCGCCATGACCCGGGAAGTGCTTGGCGGTGGCGA
>JADZCS010000343.1 GCA_020851435.1 Gammaproteobacteria bacterium
ACCCGCGCACGCGCACGGGCACGGCCTACGTCGACCTGCCGCCGGATTCCCCGCTGCGCGCCGGCATGTTCGCCGAGGGCGCCATCGAGGTCGGCAGCGCGCAGGGCCTGGCCGTTCCCGAGAAGGCACTCGTGCAACTCGACGGCTTCGACTACCTGTTCGTATTGAAGCCGGGCAATACCGTCGAGCAGCGGCGCGTCGGGCGCGGCCCGACCTTCGACGGCCAGGTCGAGATCGCCTCGGGCCTCGCGGCGGACGAACGCGTGGTCATCGAGGGGGCCGGCTTCCTGCGTGACGGCGATGCCGTGCGCGTCGGGCAGCCCGCCGCAGCCGGGGCCGCCAAATGAATTTCTCGGCCTGGGGCATCCGCCGGCCCCTGCCGGTGGTGCTCCTGTTCATCGCCCTGACCGGGCTCGGCCTGTTCGGCTTCCAGAAGCTGGCGATCACGGACCTTCCGGACATCGAGCTGCCGGCGGTGACGGTCA
Source organism: Gammaproteobacteria bacterium (assembly GCA_020851435.1). Taxonomy (GTDB): domain Bacteria; phylum Pseudomonadota; class Gammaproteobacteria; order Steroidobacterales; family Steroidobacteraceae; genus JADZCS01. The sequence continues at coordinate 486 of JADZCS010000343.1, forward strand.
CCGTCGCGCTGGCGGGCGCCGCGCCCGGCCAGCTCGAGACCGAGGTCACGCGCAAGATCGAGGACGCGATCGCCGGCTCCGAGCGGCTCAAGCACATCCGCTCGACGGTGACCGACGGCGTGTCGACCACCGTCGCCAACTTCGACATCGACAAGCCCATCGAGGTCGCGCTCGACGACGTGCGCGATGCCGTGTCGCGTGTCCGCTCCGAGCTGCCGGCCGACGCGGAAGAGCCGCTGGTCTCGCGGGTCACGACGGCCGGCCAGCCGATCGTCACCTATGCCGTGCGCTCGAAGTCGCTGGGGCCGGAGGAACTCTCCTGGTTCGTCGACGACGTGGTCGCGAAGGCGCTCATGAGCCAGAAGGGCGTCGGCAAGGTCGCGCGCGTCGGCGGCGTGGATCGCGAGATCCGCATCGACCTCGATCCCGCGCGCCTGATCGCGTTCGGGGTCACGGCCGGCGAGGTGTCGCGCCAGCTCCGCCGCGTCCAGCAGGAGGCAGCGGGTGGTCGCGCCGTCCTCGGCGGCCGCGAGCAGTCGATCCGGACCATCGGCACGGCCGCGGATGCCGAGGCCCTGCGCCACTTCCCGATCGTGCTGGCGGACGGCCGGCAGCTGCGCCTGAGCGCACTGGGCAACGTCGAGGACCGCTACGCCGACCCACGCCAGCTGGCGCTGGTCGACGGCGAGACCGTGGTCAGCTTCCAGGTCACGCGTTCCCGCGGCAGCAGCCAGGTCGCCGTTGCGCGGCTGGTCCAGAAGCAGGTGGAGGCGCTGGCGGCGTCGCACCCGAGGGTGCTGATCGAGCGGGTCGCCTCGACTGTGCCCTACCTCGAGGCTTCCTACCGTTCGTCGATGGAAATGCTGCTCGAGGGCGCCTTGCTGGCGGTGGCGGTGGTCTGGTTCTTCCTGCGCGACTGGCGCGCCACCTGGGTGTCCGCCGTCGCCCTGCCGCTGTCGGTGATACCGACGTTCTTCGTGATGTACACGGCCGACCTCACGCTCAACACGCTGACCCTGCTCGCGCTGTCGCTGGTGGTCGGCATCCTCGTCGACGACGCGATCGTCGAGGTCGAGAACATCGTGCGCCACCTGCGCATGGGCAAGTCGCCCAGGGAAGCGGCGCTGCAGGCCGCCGACGAGATCGGACTGGCCGTGATCGCCACCACCTTCACGCTGGTCGCGGTATTCGCCCCCGTGGCGTTCATGCCCGGCGTGCCCGGCAAGTTCTTCAAGCAGTTCGCGGTCACGGCCGTCACGGCCGTGCTGTTCTCCCTGCTCGTCGCGCGACTGCTCACGCCGATGATGGCGGCGCGCATGCTGCGCTCGCACGATACGTCGCCGCAGGAAGGACCCTGGACGCTCCGTTACCTGGGCTGGGTGCGCTGGACGCTCGCGCACCGCGCCCGCACGATGACCTTCGCCGCGCTGTTCTTCGTCGCTTCGCTGTCGCTCGTGCCGTTGCTGCCCTCGGGCTTCCTGCCGACCGAAGACCGCGACCAGACCAGCCTGAACATCGAACTGCCGCCGGGCGTCCGGCTCGAGGACACGCACCGCGTCGCCGAGCAGGCGCGGCTGCTGATCGCGACCCTGCCCGACGTGGTCCGCGTCTATTCGGCCATCGGCGCGGCACAGTCGGGTGGCCACGGTTTCGACGGCGCCGGCCAGGGCGACGTGCGCCGGGCGACGCTGACCATCACCCTGCGTCACCGCGGTGACAACGAGCTGAGCCAGCAGCAGTTCGAGGCCCGGGCGCGCGAGCTGCTGGCGCAGATCGCCGGCGCCCGCCTGAGCTTCAGCTCGGGCGGTCCAGGCCAGAAGCTGCAGCTCGTGCTGGCCGGCGACGATCCCCGCCTGCTCATCGATGCGGCGAATGCCCTCGAGGCGGACGTGCGCCGCATCCCCGGGATAGGCACCGTGACCTCGACCGCAGGCCTGCTGCGCCCCGAGCTCATCGTGCGCCCCGATCCGGAGCGGGCCGCGAGCCTCGGTGTCGAGACCGCGGCGATCGCCGACGCGGCGCGTGTCGCGACCATCGGCGACGTCGGTTTCCGGCTTGCCAAGCTCAACCTCCCGTCGCGGCAGGTGCCGATCCGCGTGCAGCTGACCGACGACGCGCGCGGCCGCCTGGACGTGCTGCGCGAGCTGCGCGTGCCTGCGCGGGGCGGTACCGTGCCGCTGTCCGCGGTCGCGGACATTGAGGCCACCAGCGGCCTCGCCCAGGTGGACCGGTACGACCGCTATCGCAACGTGACCATCGACGCCGAGCTTTCCGGCATCCCGCTGGGCAGTGCGCTGAAGATGGTGGACGAGTTCCCGTCGATGCGGGCGCTGCCGCCCGGCGTCAAGCGCATCAACGCGGGCGACGCCGAAGCCTTCGCCGAGCTGTTCGGCGGCTTCGCGCTGGCGATGATCGCCGGTATCTTCTGCGTCTACGCCGTGCTCGTGCTGCTGTTCAACGACACGTTGCAGCCGCTGACCATCCTGGCGGCCCTGCCGCTGTCCGTCGGCGGCGCCTTCGGCGCCCTGCTCGCGGGAGGCTATGCGATCTCCGTGCCCGCGCTGATCGGCGTGCTGATGCTCATGGGCATCGTGACCAAGAACTCCATCCTGCTCGTCGATTACGTGATCCTCGCGCGTCGCGGCGGCATGCCGCGAGCCGAGGCGCTGGTCGACGCCTGCGCCAAGCGCGCCCGGCCGATCCTCATGACCACGCTGGCCATGGGCGCGGGCATGCTGCCCATCGCGTTCGGCTTCTCCGGCGACTCCGGGTTCCGCGCGCCGATGGGCGTCGCCGTGCTCGGCGGTCTCGTGACCTCGACCTTCCTGAGCCTGCTCGTCGTGCCGGCGGTGTTCACGTATGTCGACGATTTCGGCGCGTTCGTGCGGCGCATTCGGGGTAAGCCGGCGGTCGCGGACGAGAGCGCCTGATCACGCGCGGCGGCGACCCGGTATGGTCGGCCCTGCGCACGGTCCACGCGTCGCGGCGTCCCGTGATGGCTGGTCCTTCGCGCGCCCGAAGCGGGCGCTGATTGCTACGGACCACCCATCACGTGCCCCCGCGCCGCTGGCTTGGCGGTTCGTCGGCCGGCCGGTCTGCTCGCGTCGGCGCACGATCGCGCGCTCCGCGCCTGGTCGCCATCGGCGGCGCGGGCGTTGCACGGGGGGCGGCGTGGGGGGGGGGGGGGGGGG
>JADZCS010000344.1 GCA_020851435.1 Gammaproteobacteria bacterium
ATGCGGCGCCCAGCAACTCCAGGCCAACCGGAAGGCCGTCGTCGGTGAACCCCGCCGGGAAGACGATCGCTGGCAGGCCGGTCGACGCACTGAGTTGGCAGGTGTCGGCGCCACCTGCGTCATCCGCGTCGTCGTCAACGAAGGGCGACCGCCGGGAGACCGGCGGATAGGCGAGCGCATCCAGGCGCTGCTCCTGCAGGAACCGCAGCACCGCTGTTCGGAGAGTGCTCCGTTTCGCCAAGGCCTGGCGATAGGCCTCGGTGTCGCGGGACTCAGGCTTGTTCCGCGAGCGCAGCCGATCCTCCAGTCGGTAGTGTTCCATGCCGCGGCTGATGATGTCCTCGAGGGACCCGATGGGAGTTCCCTTGTGGCGGGCGAGGTAGTCCGCAAGGTCGAACTTGAACTCGTGCAGGATCACGCTGGTATCTGCGAGCTGCTCGCTCAGGCTGGGAATCTCGACGTCGAATACCTCGGCGCCCTGGGCCTTCATCGCTTCGAGGCTGCGGTTGATGACCTCGTTGAAGGCTTCATCCTCTGGCTCATCCTCGAACAAGGCCCTGACCACGCCGATGCGCATGCCCCTCAGCCCGTCGGGACCCAGGGAGTCGCGGTAAGACCGCGGAATGTGGGCGCTGGCCCCTGCCGTGATCGGGTCCGCGCGGTCCGGACCCACCGTCGCGTCCATCAGGAGGGCAAGGTCCGTGACTGACCTGGCGAGCGGGCCGGCGACGTCTTGCGACGACGACAGCGGCGCGATGCCAGTTCGACTGGATAGCCCCCGGGTCTGACGCAGGCTGACCAGGTTCTGGAGTGCAGCGGGTATGCGGAGCGACCCGCAGGTGTCACTGCCGGTTCCCGCGGCCGCGAAACTTGCCGCGACCGCGGCAGCGGTGCCGCCGCTCGAGCCTCCGGGCCCGCGGCGCGGGTCGTAGGGGTTACGTGTCGCCCCCGTCAGCGATGAAATGGTCGTGATGCCGGCAGCCAGTTCGTGCATCGTGGTCTTGCCGAGGATGACGGCGCCAGCCTTTCTGAGGCGCTGCACCTGAAACGCATCTGCTGTCGGTTGCAGCGTCGCCAGCGCCAGCGTTCCATCCGATGTCGGCATGTCGACGGTGTCGTAGTTGTCCTTCACAAGGATGGGAATGCCGTGCAGCGGCCCCCGGACGTGCCCGGCTGCGCGCTCGCGGTCGAGGATGTCGGCGGCTTCCAGTGCCCGCGGGTTGAGCGTCACGATGGCGTTGAGGGCGGGCCCGGCCTGGTTGTAGGCCTTGATCCGGGCGAGATACATCTCGACCAGCCGGCGCGAGCTCGTGGTTCCGTCAGATTGGGCGGCCTGCAGTTCCAGGATCGACTTCTCGAACACATCGAACCCTGGTGAAGGGCTCGCCAACCCTGACGCGATGAAGCACCCGAACAGGATGCTGATGGACAACAGGCGGCGCATGTTCGAAATCCCCATTTATTTCGCCGTCGACGGCTACAGGCGTGGAGGGTGGGCGAAAACCTGCTCGTCGATCGCGTTCTCGAAGCGCGCGGTCGTCACCGCGACGGCTAGATTGCAGGTTGCGTTGGGAACCGTGCGCACCATGTTGAGGACGCTGTCGAACGGCAGTATGAGCGCGACGATGATCGCGGTGCTCGAGTCGGGGATCCCGATCGTCGACAGCACTGCGGCGAGCATGAACAGCGAGGCGGAAGGAACCGGTGCAGTGCCGAGCGCCACGAGGCTGGTGGCCACGACGATGGTGGCGTAGTCCTTGAGTTCCAGCGGCAAGCCAAACGCCTGGCTGGCAAACACGGCGAGCAGGCCGACGTACATGGCCGTGCCGTCCCGCCCGATGCTCGCGCCGATCGGCAGCACTGTCGAGCTGACGGATTTGTGCAGCCCGAAGTTTCGCTCCGCTACGACGATCGCCGCCGGAAGGGTGGCCGAACTCGACCCGGTCGAAAACGCGATGAGCAGGGCGTCCGTCGCGCCGCCGAAGAAGCGCAGGACGGGCAGTCGGGCGACGAACCTGATCAAGGCGCTATGGATCAGCAGCGATTCGATCAACGAGCCCAGGAGCACGCAGATCGCGAGCAGTGAAATGTTCATGAAGCTCAGGGAACTGCCCTTTCCCACCGCCGTGGCCACGAGGGCAAAGACTCCCAGTGGGGCGGTCTCCAGCACGCCAGTGATGACCCTGGACATCACGCCGGTGGCGGACGCGAACAATGCCTTGATGGGCTGTGCAACGCTGCCCGCTGACAGGATGCCGGCACCGATCACGATCGCGAAAAAGATCACGGCGAGCATGTCGCCGTTCGCCAGGGCGGCAACCGGATTGACCGGGATGATGCCCAGCAGTTGATCAGGCAGTGATCGGCCGGCGATGCCGGGGGCGCTCGCAAGGCCTTCGAGAGAGGCGCCACGGCCCGGCTGTACGGCCACCGCGAGGGCGACGCCAACGCAGCCGGCCACGACGCTCAGGCCAATGAACATCCCCAGCGCACGCAGGCCGATCGAGCCCATGTCGCGGATGCTGTCGAGCGAGGCAACCCCTGCAACGACCGTGACGAAGACGAGCGGAACGACCACCATGCGAATCAGGCGAACAAAGATTTCTCCTACCCAGCCGATGTAGTCGCCTGAAGCCGGCCAGAGCCAGCCAACGACAATACCCAGGAACATCGCCGGAAGGATGCGTTGCCACAGCGGCATCGAGAACCATCTGTTCAGCACGTCAGTTCGCTCCCCAGAAGCCGGGTGCCGGTGGTATCACCTGCTGGTCCGCAAGCTGAATGGCGCCGGGCCGGTCGCGCGTCAGCCAGAACGGTCCGTCGATGTCCACGAACCGCGCATGGCGTGCCACGTGCAGTGCAGGTGCGATGGACAGGGACGTGCAGATCATGCAGCCCACCATGATGCCGAAGCCCAGGGCCTGGGCCCGGCTGAGCAATTCGAGGGCCTCGGTCAGCCCCCCGGTCTTATCGAGCTTGATATTGACGTACTGGAACTGACCCACGAGCTGATGCAGGTCCACGCTCGTGTGGCAGGACTCGTCGGCGCAAATGGGCACCGGATAGTTGAGCCCCTCGAGCAGGTGTTCCTGGCCGGCGGGCAGCGGCTGCTCCAGGAGCGCGACGCGGTGCTCGACCAGGAACGGCCGCAGCTCGCGCAGGATCTCGTCCGTCCAGCTCTCGTTGGGATCCACGATGATCTCGCTTCGCGGACACGCCGAAAGGACCGCCTGGATCTGCCGTTCCGGAGCTTTGGCGTCGACCTTGATCTTGATGAGAGCGGCGGTTGCCGCGCGTGTCGCGGCTTCAGCCATCGCGTCCGGCTCGTCCAGGCCGATTGTCACTGCCGTCGTCAGGGGCATGACCGGGGATTGGCCAAGCTTGCGCGCCACGCTGCATCCGGAGATCTGTGCCTCGAGGTCC
>JADZCS010000345.1 GCA_020851435.1 Gammaproteobacteria bacterium
CTGCTGCTCATCGACGCGCAGTTCTACCTGGTGTTCCTGGGCCTGGCGGCGCTGGTCGTCGGCCTGCTGGCCGTGCTGGGCCTCGACCTGGCGCCCGCGGCCCAGTGGGGCGTGTTCGCAGTGACTGGCCTGGTGTTCCTGGGCGTGTTCCGGCGCCGCATGTACGCGGGCCTGCGCGATCACCTGCCGCACATGAGCAGCGGACCCGAAGGCGAGACGGTCACCCTGCCGGACGACCTCGCGCCCGGCGCGAGCTGCCGGCTCGAACTGCGCGGCAGCCCCTGGACCGCAACCAACACCGGCCCGTCAACCCTGGCGCGCGGCAGCGTGGCACGCGTGCTGCGCGTCGACGGTCTCACCCTGATGCTCGGCCCTGCTGAATAAGCCGGCGGCTACACCCACACCTACAAGGAAGTCACCATGGACCTGTTAGCCATCCTGATCGCGCTGGCGATCCTCGCGGTCATCGTCATCGTCAAGACCGCGGTCGTCGTGCCGCAGCAGAGCGCCTTCGTCATCGAGTACCTCGGCAAGTTCAGCCGCGTGCTGCACGCCGGCTTCCACATCCTGATTCCGTTCGTCGAGCGTATCGCCTACAAGCACAACCTCAAGGAGCAGGCGCTCGACATCGCCGAGCAGGTCTGCATCACCAAGGACAACGTCCAGGTCGGCGTCGACGGCGTGCTGTACCTGCAGGTGCTCGACCCGCAGCGCGCGTCCTACGGCATCACCAACTACAACTTCGCCATCGCCCAGCTGGCCCAGACCACGCTGCGCAGCGAGATCGGCAAGATCGACCTCGACCGCACCTTCGAGGAGCGCGGCACCATCAACGCCAACGTGGTCAACGAGCTCGACAAGGCCTCGGCGCCCTGGGGCGTCAAGGTGCTGCGCTACGAGATCAAGAACATCAACCCGCCGCGCGACGTGCTGCAGGCCATGGAAAAGCAGATGCGCGCCGAGCGGGAGAAGCGCGCCGTGATCCTGAACTCCGAGGGCGAGCGCGACGCCAAGATCAACCAGGCCGAGGGCGAGAAGCAGCAGGTCATCAAGCAGTCCGAGGCCGTCAAGCAGCAGCAGATCAACGAGGCCGAGGGCCAGGCGTCGGCGATCCTCGCGGTCGCCACCGCCACCGCCGAGGGCCTCAGGCAGGTCGGCGTGGCGCTGTCCGGCACGGGCGGCATGGAAGCCATGCAGCTGCGCATCGGCGAGGCCTACGTGCAGCAGTTCGGCCAGCTCGCGCAGAAGGGCAACACGCTGGTCGTGCCGGCCAACCTCAGCGACCTGTCGTCGATGATCGCGCTCGCCACCAAGATCGGTCGTGCGGCGCCCTCGGTGGACGCCAAGTAGCACAGGGCACGGCATGACCCCGACCGAGATCAAGCTGCGTCGCAAGTCGCGCGTCCTCGAAGTCGCCTTCGGGGACGGCGCGCGCTACCAGCTGCCGTTCGAGTACCTGCGGGTCTACTCGCCCTCGGCCGAGGTTCGCGGCCATGGCGCCGGCGAGGGCAAGCTCGAACTCGCCAAGGAACGCGTGCAGGTGACCGCCGTCGACCCCGTGGGCAACTACTCGGTGCGCCTGGTGTTCGACGACGGCCACGACACCGGCCTCTACACCTGGACCTACCTGCGCGACCTGGGCGAGAACTACGACGCGCGCTGGGCGCGTTACCTGGAGCGCTGCGAGAAACTGGGCTACGAGCGCAAGCCGTTGCCGGTCGCGCCCGGCTAACGCACCGTCGCGCCGCGCTTTACATCCCCCGCCCCGGCCAGCCAACATCGGCCCCTCGTCCACCGAGGGGGTTGATCATGGAACGTCTCTCCAGGCGCGTGCTCGCGCTGTGCCTCGCGGCCCTGCCGCTCGTGGCTGCCGCCGGATCCGCCGAGGACCTGGTCGCGAAGAACCGCGCCGCGCGCGGGGGCGACGCGATCGCCGCCGTGAACACGCTGCGCATGACTGGCAAGCTCACGTTCCCGGGTGGCTTCGAATTCAGCGTCGTCGAGACCAAGTCGCGCGCCGGCGGCGTGCGCATCGACTCCACGATCCAGGGCCTGACCATCGTCCAGGCGTACGACGGCGCCGAAGCCTGGCAGATCCAGCCCTTCGAGGGCCGCAAGGACGCCGCGCGCATGTCGGCCGACGAGGCCCGCGCCATCGCCGACGAGGCCCTGATCGAAGGCTACCTGCTGGCCGCCCAGGCCAGCGGCTCGACCCTGACCGACCTCGGCACCGAAGACGTCGACGGCACGCTGGCCTGCAAGCTGCGGCTCGTACAGGCCGACGGCGACGAGTTCACCTACTACCTCGACCCCGATTCCTGGCTCGAGATCAGGATCGTCGAAAAGCGCAGGCTGCGCGGCGCCGAGGTCTCCACCGAATACGAGCTCGGCGACTACGAGCGAATCGCCGGCGTGTACTTCCCGATGTCCATCGAAAGCGGCCCGCTGGACAGCGACCAGCGGCAGAAGCTGAGCCTCGACCTGGTCGAGGCGAACGTCGCGGTCGATGCCGCGATCTTCAAGATGCCGGCAGCCAAGTAAGCGCCTTCGGGGACACCAACATGAAAAGCACACTCAATTCAGTCTCGGTCGCGCTGCTCACAATCGGCGCCGCCTGCAGCCTCACGGCCCACGCCGCCGCCACCGCGCCGGCTGCGACTGCACCCGCCTTCGACTCGTCCAGCGTCTCGGGCCTCGGCGCGCGCAACATCGGTTCCGCCAGGATGAGCGGCCGCATCTCCGCGATCGCGGCACGCCAGGAGGACGACGGCAAGGTCACGCTGTTCGTCGGCGCCGCCTCGGGCGGCGTCTGGAAGTCCGAGGACGGCGGAACCTCCTACCGTCCCGTGTTCGACCGCGAGCCGGTGCAGTCGATCGGCGCGATCACGCTGGACCCCACCAACCCCAGGGTGGTCTGGGTCGGCACAGGCGAGAGCTGGGTGCGCAACTCGGTGTCGGTCGGCGACGGCATCTACAAGTCCGTCGACGGCGGCCAGACCTGGCAGCACATGGGCCTGCCGAATTCCGAGCGCATCACGCGCATCCTCGTGCACCCGAAGAACGGCGATCTCGTGTACGCCTGCGTGCCCGGCAAGCTGTGGAGCGACTCGACCGAGCGCGGCCTCTACCGCACGACCGACGGCGGCAAGAGCTGGTCGTTGGTGCTGAAGGGCGGCAACGCGTCCACTGGCTGCTCCGCGGTGACCATGGATCCCTCGAATCCGGACGTGCTGCTCGCGGGGCTCTGGGATTTCCGCCGCAAGGGCTGGACCTTCCGTTCGGGCGGCGACGGCCCCGAAGCCACGTCCGGCAGCGGCATGTTCCGCTCCACCGACGGCGGCAAGACCTGGTCCGAGATGACCGACGCGACCAACAAGGGCCTGCCCGCCAAGCCCTGGGGCCGCGTTGAAGTGGTGGTCGCGCCGTCGAACGCCAGCACCGTCTATGCCGCGATCGAGAACGTGAAGTCCGCGTTGTATGCCTCCGAGGACGGCGGCAAGACCTGGGAGCGCCGTGACGACAGCCGCAACATGGTCTGGCGGCCGTTCTACTTCCAGCGCCTCGTGGTCGACCCGACCAACGACAAGCGTCTGTTCAAGATGAACCTGCAGGTCATCGTCTCCGAGGATGGCGGCAGGAGCTTCTCGAACGCCGCCGGCGGCAGCCACGCCGACTGGCACGACGTCTGGATCAACCCGAAGAACCCGAAGCACCTGATCGGAGGTGACGACGGCGGCATGTGGTACAGCTACGACGGCGGCTCGCGCTGGTGGAAGGGCGACAACCTGCCGGTCAGCCAGTTCTACCACGTGAGCGTCGACGACCAGGACCCGTACCGCGTGTACGGCGGCCTGCAGGACAACTCGTCCTGGGTCGGCGATTCCGCCTACCCGGGCGGCATCACCAACGACCGCTGGGAGAACCTCTACGGCGGCGACGGCTTCTGGGTCTTCGCCGACCCGTCGGACCCGGACTTCGTGTACGCGGAATACCAGGGCGGCAACATCGCGCGCATCAACCGCAAGACGCTGCAGGGTCGCGCCATCCAGCCCGCGGCCGGCTACCAGGAAAAGCTGCGCTTCAACTGGAACACGCCGATCCACCTGAGCCCGAACGAGCGCGGCACGCTTTATGTCGGCGCGCAGTTCCTGTTCCGCTCGCGCGACCACGGCGACACCTGGGACCGCATCTCGCCGGACCTCACCACCAACGACCCGAGCAAGCAGCGGCAGGAGGAGTCGGGCGGCATCACCGTCGACAACTCCTCGGCCGAGATGCACACGACGATCTACTCGATCTCCGAGAGCCCGAAGAACGGCCAGGTCATCTGGGTCGGCACCGACGACGGCAACCTGCAGCTCACGCGCGACGGCGGCAAGACCTGGAACAACGTCGTCGGCAACATCAAGGGACTGCCGAAGGCGAGCTGGGTCAGCTGGGTCGAGGCCAGCCGCCATGCCGAAGGCACGGCCTACGCGGCGTTCGACCGCCACACCTTCGGCGACCTGGGCGCCTACGTCTATCGCACGACCGACTTCGGCAAGACCTGGACCGCACTGATCCAGCCGTCGACGCCGGGCGTGCGCGGCTATGCCCACGTCGTGCGCGAGGACGTCGGCAACCCGTCGCTGCTGTTCGTCGGCACCGAGTTCGGCCTGTTCACCTCGGTGGATGGCGGCCAGC
>JADZCS010000346.1 GCA_020851435.1 Gammaproteobacteria bacterium
CCCAAGGCGGCGGTCACCAAGCAGGCGCTGACCGTGCGCTACGATGCCGACGTGGTCGCGGCCTTCAAGGCGACCGGCAAGGGCTGGCAGACGCGCATGAACTCGGCACTGCGCGAGTGGCTCAAGGAGCACCCGCCGAGGTAGAAGCTGCGGCAGGCGCGCGTGCATGATGTGATTTCGCGAAAAAGCGGCTTTTTTACACACTCGATGTGTAAAAAACGGCCATTTTTCGAAAATCACATACGCATCACGCGCGCCCACGCAGGACCGCCGTCAAGGCGCCCCCGCCGCGCAGCGCCCACGACCCTGCCCGCGGCCGTCGCCCTGGCCTTGGCCTTGGCCTTGGCCCTGCCCCTGCCCACCGCCCATGCCCGGGCCACGGTTTGCCGGCGGTTCGTCGGCGAGCACCAGGCCACGCTCCTGCGCGCGCACCTTCATCGCCTCGTGGATGGCCTTGCGCATCGCATCGCGCTCTTCCGATGTCGCCAGGCTCTGCATCGCCGTGCGGAACGCGGCGTGCTCCTGATCGCTCATCAACTGCCGCCCGTGAACGGGTGCGGCCGCGGTCGATGCCGCCGCCTCCTGCGCGAACGCCGTCGGGGGCGCGAGGCAAAGCAGGCCGAGAACGAGCACGGCGCCGACGATCGAGTGTGTGTACGACATACGTGAGTCCCTCGTGACGATGGGTGGGCAGACTGCCGCGATGCCAGGGTGATGGGGGGATGGGAGCCCCGGCATCGCGGCACTGCGTGCTACTTCTTGGGCCCGCCCGCCTGGGTGCGGGTCTGCTGGCCGGTTCCTGCGGGCACCGCCTCCTGGTCGACGCGATCACGCGTCTGCAGCTTGGTGCTGGTCGCTGGAGCGGCGGCAGGGTCCTGCACGTGCAGGCGATCCTGCGTCTGCAGGCGATCCTGGGTCTGCAGCCGATCCTGCGTCTGCACGCGGTCCTGCGTGGCCAGGCGATCCTGGGTGTGCAGGCGGTACTGCGCGCGCACGGCATCCTGCTGCGCGGAGCCACGCTGGCCGCGTGCACCCGCGGCGGCACCGCCACCAGCACCGTTCGGGCCACCGGCCATCGCGGCGACCGGCACGGCAATCAGACTGGCAACGAGCAGGGTTTCGACGATCAACTTGCGAGCATTCATGGTCGATCTCCTCAGTGGGACCGCGGGGGGTTGCGGCCCATGATTCGATGCTGAGCGCGCCGTGTAACCTGGCGATGGCCTGGGTGTATCGAGGTGTATCGGCTTGCATCGCTGTGCATCGCGCGGCTCAGAACGAAGTGCTCAACGAGACGCCCGCGCCCCAGTCCGGCGTGCTGTCGCCGAAGCCAGCGTTGACGTAGAACTCCGCGCGGCCGCGCTCGCCGACGGTCGTCGCGATCCAGCCGGACAGCTGCTGCATGGCGTCGGTGCCCTCCACCGACGCTTGCCGATAGTCGTAGAACGCGCCGAAGCTCAGCTTCTTGCTTGGCGCGTAGCCGACGCCGACGTAGGCGTAGAAACTGTCGTCGAGGTCGTAGTAGTCCGGGTCGCCGCGCAGCGTGTAGCCCACCGATCCCATCAGCTTCACCGCCGAGAAGAACTTGAACACGTCGGCCTGGACCGAGTAATCGTGCTCGCCCGTGCCGAGTCCCTTGTCGACGTCGGCCGTGCCGAACTTGACCTTGCCCGTGAGATCCATCGCGACGCTGCCGTCCGCCGACAGCAGCACGTCGTAGACCGTCATCATGGCGATCACGTCGCCGACGCCGCTTTCAGTTTGCTGCGAGCCCTCGGTGATGATCGGCTGGCCGTCCGGCACGTCGACGATCGTGAGCTCCGGCGCCCGCACGCTGAGGTAAGGCACGATCACGCGCAGCGACACGCGGTTCATGTCGAGTGCGAGCGTGATCGGCAGGTACGTCTCGTCGATGGGGCTGGTGCCGCCGTACTCGCCGGTCGAGTACTCGGCCCCCGCCGCCATGCTGAAGACCGGCTCGCCGGACCATGCCGTGGAAGGCAGCGCGCAGCCGGCGAGCGCCGCGATCGACGCCACGCCCAGCCGGCTTGTTGTGATGGCCATCTGGCTCTCTCCTGTTCGAGGCGTCACTCGTTCGTCAGCTGGGGCTCGATGCCGCGTTCCTTGCTGCGCGCCTGCATCCGGGTGCGATGCGCGGCGGCGAACTCGTTGCGCTGCAGGTCGGTGGTCAGCGCGCCGAACTGCTTGCGGTACTGCGTGCGTTCCTCGGCGGTCATGAGGTTGCCGCCGTAGATGCCGGCGCCCGCGGCGCCTGCCGCGTGCTGCTGCTCCTGCGTCCTGGCCTGCTCCTGGGCCTTGGTCTGGTCCTGGGTCTGGGTCTGGGTCTGGTCCTGGGTGCGGTCACGGTCGCGCGTCTGCAGGCGGTCGTGATCGAGCGTGCCCTGCTGGGTCATCGAACGCTCCGCCTGGCGCTGCTGCTGCTGCTGTTGCTGCTGCTGGCCGGACTGCGGGCCGCCCTGGCCGGCGCCACCGGCCCCGCCGGCGCCGCCGCCGCTCTGGGCGACGGCGACCGCCGAGGCCAGTACGAGTGCTATCGAGCTCACGAGCGGAATGATGGGTTTCATGACTGTTACTCCTGTGGGGATGATTCAGCGGGGTGGCCGGGACGATCGCGGGCCGCGCGATTGCCGCGTCGCCGCGGGATCGCGCGTGGCGGTATCGCGGGCGGCGCGCGCGCGTGCCGCAGCCTGCGCCTGTGCCTGCGCCTGGCGCGCTTCGTAACCGGCGCCGTACGGCAGGGTTTGCTCGGGGCTGGCGGCCGGTTCGGCTTCCGGCGCGGCTGGAGGGGTGGCTGCAGGCGCTGCCGCAGGCGCAGCTGCCGCGGGCGGCTCGGCCCCCGCGACGGGATCTGCCGCCCAAGCCAGCGACGGTGCAAGGGCCACGACCAGCAGTGCGAGACTGATGGTGGTTTTCATGGCTATCACCTTGCGCGCGGGCTGTAACCGCGGGACGTCCGCCTTGTATCCGTTTGTATCAGCGTGAATCAGATTGCATCGGATGCTCATCGGACGCCGGTGCCGCATTACACTGGCGCGATGGACAGGCCCGAGCGCGTGCTGGTCGTCGACGACGATGCGGAACTCCGCAGCCTGCTGCGCGAGTACCTGAGCGACGTGGGCTTTAAGGTCGAGCTTGCCGGCGACGGCGTGGAGATGCGCCAGGTCATGGCGCGTGCCATGCCCGACGCCGTGGTGCTCGACCTCATGCTGCCCGGCACCGACGGCCTGGCCCTGACGCGCGAGATCCGCGCGAGCTCCGCCGTGCCGATCCTGATGCTGTCCGCGCGCGGCGAGGAAATCGATCGCGTGGTCGGGCTGGAGATGGGCGCGGACGACTACCTCGCCAAGCCTTTCAGCCCGCGCGAACTGCTGGCGCGCCTGCGCGCCCTGCTGCGCCGGTCGCAGGTCGCGCCTGCCGCGGCCGCCGCGGCCACGGTCGAATTCGGGCCTTATCGAGTCGACCTCGACGCCCGTCGCCTGCTCAGGGCCGGCGCCGACATGCGGCTGTCGGGCGCGGAGTTCGAACTGCTCAAGGTGTTCACGGAACGCCCCAACCGCGTGTTGGGCCGCGACCTGCTGCTGGACCTGCTGAAGGGCTACGAGCGCGATCCCTTCGACCGCACGATCGACATCCGCGTGGCGCGCCTGCGTCGCAAGATCGAGGACGACCCGGCCGATCCGCTCTACTTGCTCACGGTGCGCGGCGAGGGCTACCTGTTCAACCCGCACGGCCACGATGACTGAGTCACCGGCATGCGTCGCGCGCTGAGCCTGCTCCAGCAGAACGCGCTGCGACTGGTCGCGGTGTTCGTGACCTTCCAACTCGTTGCCGCGGTGGCCGTGATGTCGCTGCTGATGCTGCCCCTCGCCCACCGCGCGGCCAGCGACTTCGCGCAGTTGATGGTGCTGGCCGCGCAGACCTTCGCGGAACTGCCGCCGACCACGCGCCCCGCGTTCCTGCTCGAGCTCGAGACCCGGCACGGCATCGTGGTGCTGGAGCAGGCCCCGGCCGGGGCGCGCAGCGACGGGCAGCACGGGCCTTACGTGCGCAACCTCGAAGAGGCGCTGACGGGTTTATCGGGATCGCCGGTGCGCGTGTTCAACGCCGCCCGCGACGGCGAGGCCTGGCACTGGGCCGAGCTGCCCAGCGGCCAGCGCAAGGTGTGGCTGGGCTTCTCGCACGACCGCGTGGGTACCCAGCCGCTGACCACCGCGCTGCTGATCCTGGCGGCCGGCCTGCTGCTCGCGATCGCCACCGCCTGGTGGCTCGCCCGCCGGACCCTGCTGCCCCTGCAGCGCCTCGACGCGGCTGCGGCCGCGCTGGGCCGCGGCGAGCGTCCCGAACTGCTGCCCGAGGCCGGCCCGCGCGAGATCGCCGCGCTGGCCCGGCGGGTCAACGCCCTCGCCCGCCAGGTCCAGGACCTGCTGGAGGCGCGCACGACGCTGCTGGCGGGCCTGTCACACGACCTGCGCACCCCGCTCGCGCGCATGCGCCTGAACCTCGAGCTGCTCGAGCGGCGCCCCGACAGCGCGCGGATCGCCCGGCTGGACGCCGACATCCAGGAGATGGACCGCCTGGTCGGCGAGACCATGGAGCTGGCGCGCGGCCTCGGCCGCGAGGCCGGCGTGGCGACCGACGTGCCGTCGCTGCTCGAAGGGCTGGCGCAGCAGACGCGCGAGAGCGGCGTGCAGGTCAGCGTCGCCGCCGCGCCGATCACCGTGACCGAGCCGCCCATGGCCATCCACCGCCTGCTGGGCAACCTGTTGTCCAACGCCCAGCGCTACGGTGGCGGCGCGCCCATCGAGCTGAAGGCCGAGAGCGTGGCCGGGGGCTGCCGCATCGGGGTGCTGGACCGCGGCCCCGGCATTCCCGCCGACCAGCTCGAAGCGGTGTTCCACCCCTTCCATCGCGTCGAGACCTCGCGCAACCCCGCCACCGGCGGCAGCGGGCTGGGCCTGGCGATCGTGCGCCAGCTCGCCCAGGCGAACGGGTGGCAGGTCAGCCTCGAGAACCGCGCCGGGGGCGGGCTGGAGGCTTGGGTGGTCTTGCCGGCGGCGGGCGAGGACATGCGTGCGTGATGTGATTCCGCGAAAAAGCGGCTTTTTTACACACTCGATGTGTAAAAAAGGGCCATTTTTCGGAAATCACATGTGCCACACGTGGCCCTCGGCGACGGCTGGGTGGCGAGAAGAAATGGCGTCCCCACGGGGATTCGA
>JADZCS010000347.1 GCA_020851435.1 Gammaproteobacteria bacterium
CTGCGGCGATGCGGTTGCCGATGTCGTCGGCCCCCTCGCCTTCCGAGCGGATGCGCTCGTAGATTTCCTCGCGGTGAACCGCGACGTTCTTCGGGGCTTCCACGCCGATTCGCACCTGGTTGCCCTTGACTCCCAACACGGTCACGGTGACTTCATCACCGATCATGACCGTTTCACCAACTCGTCTCGTGAGGATCAGCATGATGTGAAAGCTCCAACTTCCGGGTTGTCGTACTGCTGCGCATCGCGCGCGATCCCCTTCCTTGAAACAATCCTGTCTTATTTGTGACGAAATGGCAAATGTGAAACCTAGTCTAAATATCTGTTAAACCAATGACTTATGTGAACTAGGCACTTTCCGAAGTCCCACTATTTTGCTACGCAAAATACGAAATCCCTCTGCCGTCAGGCCGGGGCGCGAGAAAGCCCGTAGGCCTCGTGCAGGGCGCGTACCCCGCGCTCCAGGTCCCGCTCTGCAACCAGCACGCTGATCTTGATCTCCGACGTGGAGACCAGGCGCACGTTGATCTGCTCCCGCGCCAGGGTCTCGAACAGTCGCGTGGCCACGCCGGCCTGCGTGCGCATGCCGGAGCCGACAATCGCGAGCTTGGCGACCGTCTGGTTGCCCGCCACGCCGGCGCCGGCGAACTGCGCGCCCGCCGCCCGCGCCAGTTCCAGCGCTCGCGCGTAGTCGTCGCGATGCACGGTGAAGCTGAAGTCGACGCGACCCTCGCGCGGCGCATTGACCACGATCATGTCGATCTCGATGCTCGCGGCGGAGATGGGCTGCAGGATCCGCCAGGCAACGCCGGGCTCGTCCGGCACGTCGGTCACGTTGATCTCTGCCTCGTCGCGGTTGAAGGCGATGCCGGCGACGACTGGGGCTTCCACGTTGGGATCCTCCTTGGCGATCAGGGTGCCCGGGCCGGGCTTGAAGCTCGACAGCACGCGCAGGTTCACGCCGTACTTCGCGGCGAACTCGACCGAACGCAGGTGCAGGACGCGCGAGCCCTGGCCGGCCAGCTCGAGCATCTCCTCGAAGCTCACGCGGTCGAGGCGGCGCGCCGAGGGCACCATGCGAGGATCGGTGGTGTACACGCCGTCGACGTCGGTCAGGATCTGGCATTCGTCGGCGTGCAGTGCGACGGCCAGCGCCACCGCGGTCGTGTCGGAGCCGCCGCGGCCGATGGTGGTGACGTCACCGGCCGGTGAGCGGCCCTGGAATCCGGCCAGCACGGGCACCACGCCCGCGGCGATGTCAGCCTGCAGGCGCGTCGCATCGATGGACTTGATGCGGGCCTTGCCGTGCACGTCGGTCGTCGTGACGGGCAGCTGCAGGCCGTTGTAGGAGCGCGCCGGACAGCCGCGGGCCTCGAGGGCCATCGCGACCAGCGCGATCGACACCATCTCGCCAGTGGCCAGCAGCGCGTCGTATTCGCGCGGCGCAGGGGTGGGGCTGATCTCGCGCGCGAGGTCGACCAACCGGTCGGTCGAGTCGCCCATCGCCGAGACGACCACGGCGACGCCGTGGCCCTGCGCGCGCAGGGCGGCCACCTGCTCGGCCACGGCCTTGATGCGGGCGACTGAGCCGACGGACGTGCCGCCGTATTTCTGGACGATGAGGGCCATCCGCCTATTGTCGCGGCGGGCGGCTCATGCCTACAAGCGGGATCGTACCCACCCGGCGACGCCGGCGATGGCGGCCTCGAGCTTTTCGGGCTGGCTGCCGCCGGCCTGCGCGAAGTCCGGGCGTCCGCCACCCTTGCCGCCCACCTGCGCCGCGACCATGCCGACGATCTCGCCGGCCTTGAAGCGGCCGACGAGGTCGGCGGTGACGCCAGCCACCAGCGTGACCTTGCCGTCGCCCAGCGGCGCCCCCAGCACGATCACGGCGCTGCCGAGCTTGCCCTTGAGCTGGTCCACGGCCTCGCGCAGCGCCTGCGCGTCGGCGCCCTCCACCTGCGCGGCCACGAGCTTGATTCCGCCGATGTCCTGCGCGGACGAGGCGAGGTCCACGCCCTGGCCCGAGGCCAGCTTCTGCTTGAGCCCGGCGATGTCCTTCTCGAGCTTCTTCTGCCGGTCGAGCAGCTGCCGGACCTTGTCTTCGAGATCGGCCGGCGTGCCGCGCACCAGGCCCGCGACCTGGCGCAGCACCTGCTCGGCAGCCTCGATGGCCTCGAGCGCGCCCTCGCCCGTCACGGCCTCGATGCGGCGAACGCCCGCGGCCACGCCACCTTCGGAGACGATCTTGACCAGGCCGATGTCACCCGCGCGGCGCACGTGCGTGCCGCCGCACAGCTCGACGGAAAAATCGCCGACGCGCAGCACGCGCACCTGGCTGTCGTACTTCTCGCCGAACAGCGCCATGGCGCCCGTGGCCACGGCCTCGTCGTAGCCCATGACCTTGGTCTCGGCCGCGGCATTCGCACGCACCTGGGCGTTGACCAGCCGCTCGACCTGAGCGAGCTCCTCGGCGGTCATGGCCTGGAAGTGCGCGAAGTCGAAGCGCAGACGGTCGGCCTCGACGAGCGAGCCCTTCTGCTGAACATGGCTTCCCAGCACCTTGCGCAGCGCCGCATGCAGCAGGTGCGTCGCGGTGTGGTTGAGCGCAGTGGCCTCCCGGCGCTCGGCATCGACGCGCGCGACCAGGCGGTCGCCCACCTTGATGCCGCCGACCAGCAGCACGCCCACGTGCGCGAAGGCCTGGCCGATCTTGCGGGTGTCCTTGACCTCGAAGCTGGCGCCGGCCCTGGCAAGCGTGCCCGCGTCGCCGGCCTGGCCACCGCTCTCGGCGTAGAAAGGCGTGACGTCGAGCACCACCTGTCCGGCCTCGCCAGCCGCGAGGCTGTCGACCTGCTGGCCGTCGCGCACGAGGGCGACGACCACGCCTTCGCCTTCGAGCGACTCGTAGCCGCAGAAGCCGGTCTTCTGCTCGAGCTTCACGGCCTCGCGCAGGTCGACGCCGAACTTGCTCGCGGCGCGCGCGCGGTCGCGCTGCGCCTCCATCGCGGCCTCGAAGCCGGCGGTGTCGACCGTGAGCCCGCGCTCGCGCGCGATGTCGGCAGTCAGGTCGACGGGGAAGCCATAGGTGTCATAGAGCTTGAACACGGTCTCGCCGGGGATGGTCTTTCCGGCGAGCCCTGCGATCGCGGAATCGAGCAGCGCCATGCCCGTGGTCAGGGTCTCGGCGAAGCGTTCTTCTTCCTGCCTGAGCGCACGCATCGCGAGGTCGCGCCCGACGACGAGCTCTGGGTAGGCCGCGCCCATCTGGTCGACGAGCACCGGCACGAGTCGGTGGAAGAACGGCTGCGTCTGGCCGAGCTGGTAGCCGTGGCGGATCGC
>JADZCS010000348.1 GCA_020851435.1 Gammaproteobacteria bacterium
CGACGAACATCACCGACAGCGCGATCGCGGCCTCCACGGGGGCCTGTGCGACGCGCAGGTAACCGAGCGTGGCCGCCGCGAGCGTGATGCTGTGCGCGACCGTGAACGCGGTGACGGTGGCGATCAGAAGGCGCCAGTTGCCGACGAGGAACAGCAGGATCAGCACGAACAGCAGATGATCGACGCCGCTCAGGATGTGCTCGACGCCCAGCACGAAGTAGGTCTCGGCGACCTGGAGCCGGCTCGGGACGGCGGCTCCTTCGAAGGATATGCGCTCCGGCGACAGGCGCTCGGTCTGCGCCGTGCCGTCGAGCCGCTGCAGTCGCACCAGCACATCCGTGCGCGTGGCCACGAGCCCGTCGATCCCGATCGACTGGCCGACCAGTCCGCCGGGGCAGGTCACCCGCCAGCGTTCGACGAACGCGGCGCCGACGAAATTGCCCGATGACGGCGCGCCCTTGCACGAGGTCGGCAGCCGGACATACAGGCTCAGCCGGTATTCGCCCTTGGCGGGAACCTTCCAGACGATGTCGTAGGTGTCCGCGGCGGCCTCGCGGATCTCGAGATAGCCGGGCCTGACCTCGTGCGCCAGCGCCGCCGCGTGCCAGACGCACAGCGCGAGCAGCACAACCAGCCGCAGCGCCTGCATCACGGCTGCGCGGCCTCGCCCGTCTCGATGCGAACCTCGTACTTGGCCAGAAGCGTCTGGAAGAAGGCCTCGGACCGCTGCTGCGCCTGCTCCGCCTGCCAATCACGCTCGACCAGCGGGCGGACCTGCGCGAGCACAGGCTTGTCCCCGCCCTTGCGCGACGTGACCCGCACGAGGTGCAGGCCATAGGCGGACTCGAAGGGCCCCGCCCACTGCCCGAGCGGCGCCTGGTCGAGCTGCTTGACGAAACCCGCGCCAAGGACGCTCTCGACGTCGTGTGGCGACGCATCGGTCATGCCGGGCGGCAGCAGCGTCGTGTCGCCAAGCGAACCGGCATTGGCCTGCGTAAGACCCGCCTGCAGCGCGGCCAGCAGTTCGGCCGCCTCACGCTGCGCAGCCTCACCGCGCTGCCCGACGTTGAAGTAAATCTGCTCGAAGCTCGTCTGCGAGGACGTAGCGAACTTGTCGTAATGTCTCTGCAGGAATTCCTCGAGCTGGGCGTCGCTGGGCGCAGCGGCGCTCGCGACGTCCTCCGTGAGGAACTCCATCTTCTGCCGCAAACGGCGCCGAACCACGGTGTCGTCGCGGTCGAGGCCCATCGCAATCGCCTCGCGGTAGTAGACCTCCTCGCGGATGTGCTCGTCGACCAGTCCGCGAAGTTCCTCCGGGTTGGGATGCCGCAGCCAGGTGCGCGAGAAGCCTTCCTGCAGGGCGGAGATGTGCGCGGGGGTGACCACGATCTCGCGTGGTGCCGGGGCCCCCTCTCCGTTGAGCACGCGATAGAGAAGGAAGATCGCCGCGCCGATCAGCAGAAAGTGCAGAAGGGGCTCGCGCCAGAGGGCGTAGCCCCCTGGCCTTTGGTCTGCAGTCATGTGTCCGCCTGCCTTACTTGCCCGGTGTGTACCAGATCGGCGAAGTATAGGCGCGCTCCTGCAGCGTCATCCTCGTGCCGGGCAGCGGCTTGTTACCGTAGTACTTCGCGTCGTATGCAGTCCAGCGCGGCGTTGGGATCTCGAGCACGCGCACGTAGTAGAAGGCGCTCTGCTTCGCGTCGAAGTTCGGGTCCTTCCACACCCTGATCAGCTCCGGATCGCCGATGGTGTTCGTCCACGTGGCGTTCGCCACATCCACCGTGTTGCCCACCGGCGGCAGCTTGCCGTCCCTGCCGGGCTTGCGCTTGTCGGCATCGGCCCAGGCCACGTCGTAGACCTTCTCCTGCAGCTTGCCGTCGGCGTCCATCCAGCCCTTCACGACCTGGATGCGGTCGAGATTGGCGCCGATCGGGTCCTTCATGGCGGCGACCAGGAAGGTCGGCGACCTGCCTGCCGGCGCGGCGCTCAGGTCTCCGCCCATCGGTACGCCCTTGCGGTAGCCGATCGCTGCGGGCATGCGGTTGACGGCATCCTCAGGCGTGAAGTCCCAGCCGCCGAAGAAGCGCACGACCATGCGGGTGCCGGTGGTCGCGTAGGTCTCGCGCCGCTCCATCGCGTCGAAGATCGACTCGCGCGTGTTCTCGGTGGCCCACACCGCCGCGTAGCCGGCCGCGGCAACCTCCCATTCCATCTTGACCAGGCCGGTTTTCGGGTTCTTGAGGAAGACCTTGGTCAGGCGCTCCGCGTTGGGCTCCATCGGCACGACCTTGCCGAAGAAATTTTCCTCTTCGACGGTGGCGAGCGCGGTATGACTGTCGGTTGATCCGATCATGCCGAACTTGTGCGGGTTGACCCCCAGTTCCCTCTCGAGCTTGAGCCCATTCTTGAGCGCCTCGCGGGCGTACTCGAACTGGAGCATGTCCTTCGACTTCGCAGCGCTGTTGTCGAGATTGCCCTGGTCCCAGATCTCGAACCCGGCGAGCTCGTCATTGGGCGAGAGGTAGGGGTGCGACTCGCCGTCACCCTTCATCTGCGTGACCTCGTAGAGGTGCTCCCACTTGTTGCGCGCTTCGGCATAACTGCGATCCATCGGCTTGCCGGTGAAATACTCGATGAGCGGGAACATGCGGCCATTGGACAGGTTGCCGTTGTGGGCGATCGCAAGGACATCACCGCCGGTCTTGTCCTCGTATGCCTGCATCCACTTCCACAGGTCGCGCTCGTTCGGGCTGCCCGCCGGGGCGTCGACCGTGAAAGGCACGACCTGGCTGGCACGCGCGGCGTCGTCGCGGAAAATGACATTGCGGTGGATATTGGAGGCCCCCTGCGAGGTCCACTCGTAACCGATGAAAGCGGTGAAGCGCTGGGGGGCATTGAACTCTTCCGCGGCCTTGATCGTATCCCGCCAGGCGTCGCGGTAAGCAGGCGTGCCGGGAGCGACCTGCAAGGCCTTCGGGAACTCGCCCGCGCCGAAGGAAGCGATGATCTCGAACGCAGCCTTGTCGCCCTCGCCCTTCTGGATCATTTCATACCAGCGGCGACCCGACGGATCAGCCACGACCATGGGCGCGCCGCTGACGAGCATCGGGAACAATCCCATGTTGTCCGAGTGATCCGCGACGACCAGGAAATCGAGTGGCCGGGACAGCTTGACGCGCTGTCCGCTCGAGGAGGTGACCTCCTCACCGCGCGCAAACCGGTACGCGTCACGCGGGCCGACGCGAGCACCGAAAGTACCCGCGTCGAACGAGTACGAAGTGTGAAGGTGCGTATCGCCGAATAGAGGCCGCGTCGGAAAACTGCGCCCGGCGTAGGGCGAGTACGGTGGCTTGGCAGGATGCGCCCGCGTGGCCTTTTCCTGGTCGAGCGTGCCGGCATCGGCCGGAATTGCCTGTTCCGCAGCCAGCACCGGAAAAGCCAGCCATGCCATGGCGAGTGCGAGAACGATCTGCTGGGTATGCGCCTTGCCGTTCATTTTTCGCATCTTCCTTCAGTTGATTGCCCGGCGAATTGTTTCCGGCCGGCCGAGTACGGGCCTGGCCAGCGAGATTGCCCATGGTCGGTGCGACAGAAAGCGGCGTCAAGCCAAACTATCTGCAGTCGGATTTCTAAAATGGCGCGGTCAGGCGCTCGAGATTCGCCAGCCACGTGATGGCGTGCTCGCGAGAATCGCCGCACATGTCCGCACTCGGCTTGAGGCTGGCGCAGAACGCCGGCCGCTCGGGGCGGCCGAACAGCGCGCAGCGATAGTCGGCGGTCAATTGCACGCAGGGCACGCCGGCGGGTTTGCCGTCGGGCATGCCCGGAATCGGGCTCGTGATGGATGGCGCGGCGCAGCAGGCGCCACAGCCGGGGCGGCAGGCTACGGTCGTGGCCGCCGCCCCGCTGGAATCAGACAACTTCGAACAGGCCCGCGGCGCCCATGCCGCCGCCGATGCACATGGTCACGACGACGTACTTCGCGCCGAGGCGCTTGCCCGCGAGCAGCGCGTGGCCCGTGAGGCGCTGGCCGCTCATGCCGTAGGGGTGGCCGACCGCGATCGCGCCACCGTCGACGTTGAGCCGGTCGTCTGGAATGCCCAGCTTGTCGCGGCAGTAGATCACCTGCACGGCGAAGGCCTCGTTGAGCTCCCACAGGCCGATGTCCGCGACCTTGAGCCCCGCGCGCGCGAGCAGCTTGGGCACGGCGAACACGGGGCCGATGCCCATCTCGTCTGGCTCGCAGCCCGCCACCGCGAAGCCGCGGAAGATGCCCAGTGGCTTGATGCCGCGCTTC